>JBCCVR010000152.1:0-18473 GCA_039194995.1 Cyanobacteria bacterium P01_E01_bin.42
GAGCATTTGATAATGACTTCTGGCTATTCCTTCTTTTGCTGCTCTATAGCGCCTTTCTAGTTCCTTTGTGCTTAGATGGGGATTCAGTTTGACTTGGCGTGGCATTGTCTTCTGTGCATTCCTTCCCCTTTATTCTACATCCTTTTACCGGATTTGATATCGTTAGTAATTGCATTTTCAACTATGATTTCGGGTTTTGGTCTGTTTGCAGCAAAGATTAAATTCTTAAAGTCACCACTAACTCCTCGATCCAAAGACTCAAGCCTTGCAATGATTACCTGATATTTATCGTAAAGTTCCTGCTTTTTCTCTCGATCTTGTTCCTAAAAAGCTGAAATAGGAAATTTTTCAAACACTCCCCTTAGAATTTTAACCTGAACTAACGGATTTGATTCTTCAAGTATACGAATAAACTTTTCTCTGGTAGTGCCGGGTTCGTAGTCATCTACATTAATCTCTAAATCACAATAACAATAGTAGAACTCACGGTGGGTTCTGTAGGAAAAACCATTCAAATATCCGTCAGATATACCGATATAGTTATTCACAAGTCTATAAATTTCGGATTTTTTGAGCATATTGAATCAAAGTACGATCGCCACAGACAAATTAGGCTCGCTAAACGCAGGAACAAAAACCGATTCGGGAATGCCTTGTTCGATTAAATCTTCTGCAAAATATTCCACGCCATTCCATTCCACATAAATTTTCTCATTCACAATTCGCAGATGAACGAGAATGCTGTGAATGCGTTTATACTCTTGCCAACCTACCGTTACCAGCAAATAATTATCGGTTTTTTCATCGCAAATCGCAATCGTTTCAGCTGGGCGATCGGGATCGTCAGGGCGATCGTTTCTAACTTTTTGACAGAGTTGAGCGTGTTCGTTGAGAACCTTTTGAATAATGCTGCGATACTGTTCTAGTCGATCCATTGTTCGATAACCTCCAGATCTGGATTAAATACGATGAGATGGATATTTTCATCTTCAATTAGATTTTGTACGATCGCCTTTTGAAAGAGTTCTCGATAGACTTTCAAAGAGATCGCGAGATAAGGCTCGCGAATAGAACCGCCACGGCGTAAAATAGAGCGATATAAAACATACTGTCCGATCACTTTTTCCAGTTCTGAAAGCTGTCCGAGACTGCCAAAAACTTTGATTTCAACAGCAAGAACGCGATCGTTGCGATCGGGAAACGATTTTTCTGCACCGAGATCGGGATAAACTCGCAATTCAAGATCGCCAAGAATGAGAGGATCGTGGGTAATCGTCCAGCCATCTTTGATGAGAGCATTTCTAACAGTGTTGTGGTAGAGATCTCGACGAGGCATGATGGCTAACTAATGACAATCTTTTTAATTTGCTCTAAACTACTATATCAAATTAGCAAACGATCGCAGGATTCACCCCTTATCAACGCGATCGAAAAATACAAAGAAAAAAGGCGCGTCAGCAACCCAACGCCCCCGCAATAAGTTTTTAAAAACCGCAAAACTACGGCGCAAAGGCGAAAGAATCCGGCTGATAGGACTGCACGCCCTTCATATATTGCACCCGTTCGAATCCACTTTCATCCGCACAATTGATCTGACTCATGCTGCCCTGCATTTGCCGCACTGACTCGTACTCATTTTCCTCCATCCAGTGCCGCATCTCCTCCTCCATCGTCCGTAGATAGGGGATTCCGTGGCGCAATAATGCCGAACAAACTTGAGTGACTTTTGCCCCCGCCATCACCATTTTCAGGGCATCTCGCCCTTTTTGTACCCCACTCGTCGCCGCTAAATCCGCATTGATGCGACCGTGGAGAATCGCGATCCAGCGCATGGGCAAACGTGCCGCTTGGGGCGTACTTAAAAGAATATTGGGACGCACGATCAACTCATCGATATCGATATCTGGTTGATAGAAACGGTTGAACAACACCAACCCATTCACCCCCACTTCATCAAACCGCTTGGCCATATTCGCCATATTGGTGAAAAAGGGACTCAATTTCAACGCCACTGGGATCGAGACCTCCGACTTCACCGATCGCACGATCTCCACATATCCTTCCTCCACCTCCGCCGCCGTGATGTCGGGATTTGTGGGAATATTGTAGATATTCAATTCCAGCGCATCCGCCCCCGCCTCCTGTATCAGCTTGGCGAAATGCGTCCACCCCCCCAACGTAGACCCGTTGAGACTGGCAATTACAGGTATATTGACTAACTCTTTGGCTTTGCGGATATGTTCGAGATATTCCTCGGGCCCGACGTGAAAGGTTTCCGGTTCGGGAAAATAACTCAGGGCTTCCGAGTAACTCTCGGTACCGTAACTGAGGTGATGGTGCAGTTCGTACTCTTCTTGAATGAGTTGTTCTTCAAAAACGCTGTGTAGGACTACAGCCGCCGCCCCCGAGTCCTCCATGATTTTCAGGTTATCGATATTCTCCGATAGCGGGACTGCTGCGGAAGGAACGAGAGGGGATTTTAAATTTAACCCCAAATATGTCGTCGTTAAATCCATTCTGGTTGTTGATTAGTTGGTGTTCTTTGTCGATCCCCCCTCTTTCTCTCCCTCTTGCCTCCCCTCCTCGGAGGGGCTGGGGGTGGGTTGGGGCTGGGGGGTGGGTTCTCTTGGGATAGGTTAGACTCGTTGAAGCGATCGCGGTTCTTAACCTCCAGCAAAAACGAATCTATTCATCCTCATCATCCGCCTCAGCCATCTGACGAGAAGCCAAATATTGATACATTTGCCAGCGCGAATTCACATCCTCCTGTGCCGCACTTAACAAACGCTTGGCCTCCTCCGGCTTGGTCTTCGTCAGTATCTTGAAGCGATTTTCCTCGTACATCGACTCTTTCACCCCCTTCTTCGGCGTGCGAGAATCGAGTTGCAAAGGATTCTTCCCTTCCTTAACGCGATCGGGATTGTAGCGATACAGCAACCAGCGACCGCTTTCTACCACGTCTTTCTGATGCTTCATGCCCGTCTGCATATTGATCCCGTGGGCAATACATTGAGAATAAGCCAAAATCAAGGAGGGGCCGTCATAGGCTTCCGCTTCTAAGAACACCTTTAACGTATGTTCGTCCCGCGCCCCCATTGCGATAGATGCCACATAAATATGCCCGTAAGTCATGGCAATTAAGCCGAGGTCTTTTTTACCCGCAGGTTTGCCCCCCGCCGCAAACTTCGCCACCGCCGCCCGAGGGGTTGCTTTCGAGGCCTGGCCTCCGGTGTTGGAATAAACCTCCGTATCCATCACCAAAACGTTAACATTGCGACCGCTTGCGAGGACGTGATCCAAACCGCCGTAACCGATATCGTATGCCCAACCGTCCCCCCCGACGATCCAGACCGACTTTTTGACCAGATAATCCGCCAAACTCAATAATTGCTTGGCATCGGCATCCTCACTTTCTTGTAACTTCTGTTTCAGCGTTTCCACTCGTTCCCGTTGTTCCCAAATGTCCGCCTCATTTTGCTGAGAATTCGTGAGAATTGCCGTCACGAGATCGTCTCCTACAGTTCCGCCAAGTTTGGTCAAAAGTTCCCCCGCAAAAGCCGCGTGTTTATCGATGGAGACCCGGAAACCATAGCCAAACTCTGCATTATCCTCAAACAAAGAGTTCGACCAAGCGGGCCCGCGTCCCTCGGCGTTGGTCGTCCAAGGAGTCGTGGGTAAATTTCCCCCGAAAATAGAAGAACAGCCCGTCGCATTGGCAATCACCATGCGATCGCCAAACAATTGGGTTGCCAGTTTCAAATAAGGGGTTTCCCCGCACCCCCCGCAAGCACCGGAGAACTCGAATAAAGGTTCCTGTAACTGTTGCTGGCGAATTTGGTGGAGTTTGAGGTTTAAGCGATCGGGGTTCGGCAACTTGAGGAAATAATCCCAGTTTTCTCGTTCCGCTTCTCGCAAAGGTAACTGTTCTTCCATATTCAACGCTTTGCGAGAGGGCTGAGACTTATCTTTCGCCGGGCAAATATCCACGCAAACCGCGCAGCCCGTGCAATCTTCTGGGGCGACTTGAATGGTGAATTTCTGTCCCCCAAAGTCCCGCTTATCCCGCGCGTCGATCGCCTTAAACGTGGCGGGGGCGTTTTGCAACTGTTCGGGATCGAAAACTTTGCCTCGGATGGTTGCGTGGGGGCAAACCATGACGCACTTGCCGCATTGAATGCAGACATCGGGATCCCAAGTGGGGATAAATTGGGCGACATTGCGTTTTTCCCATTGGGAGGATCCTACGGGATAGGTGCCATCGCAGGGTAAAGCACTGACGGGAAGGCTATCCCCTTCTCGAACCAACATTTTCCCTTCAATATCCCGGACGAACTCGGGGGCTTCGGCACAAATGGCGGGGAGACGGTGTTTGGTTCCGTTTGCTTCTCCTACGTTGACCTCAAATAAATTATCGAGGGCATTATCCACGGCATTGAGGTTCATCTGTACAATTTTTTGCCCTTTTTTGCCGTAAGTTTTTTCGATCGCCTTTTTAATTTGCGCGATCGCTTCATCTTTGGGCAAAACTCCCGCCAGGGCAAAGAAACAGGTTTGCATGACGGTATTGATCCGCCCTCCCATGCCACTTTCTCGCGCTACTTTATTGGCATTGATAACATAAAGTTTCAGCCCTTTGCGAACGATCGTTTCTTGAATTTCAATGGGTAATTCCCCCCAAACTTCCTCAACCTCGTAAGGACTATTTAACAAGAACGTTGCCCCTTTTGCGGCTGCTTCGAGAACGTCTAACTTTTCCAAGAACGTCCACTGGTGACAGCCGATAAAATTCGCTTGTTTGATCAGGTAAGTCGAACGAATGGGATCGGGTCCGAAGCGTAAATGAGAAACCGTGACAGCACCGGATTTTTTCGAGTCGTAAACGAAGTAGCCTTGGGCATAATTATCGGTTGCCGTGCCGATAATTTTGATTGAATTCTTATTTGCCCCTACGGTTCCATCGGATCCCAAACCGTAGAACATGGCGCGGACGACGCGATCGGATTCAATATCGAAGTCGCGATCGTAGTCTAGAGATGTTTGGGTGACATCATCGTGAATGCCGACGGTGAAATGATTCTTGGGATTTTCCAATAATAAATTATCAAAAACGCTCTTCACCATCGCCGGATTAAATTCTTTAGAAGATAACCCATAACGACCGCCGACCACTGTTTTTAAATTACTCAATCTAGCCTTTAATTCGGCATCGCTACCGAATAGCGTTTCTTGCACTGCCGTGAGGACATCTTGATAGAGGGGTTCTCCTGCGGATCCCGGTTCTTTAGTCCGGTCTAAAACCGCGATCGCTTTCACGGTCTCCGGCAATGCAGCAATCAATTTAGAGGCAGAAAAAGGGCGATAGAGGTGTACCTTTAATACGCCCACCTTTTCCCCTTGTGCCATCAAATAATCAACGGTTTCGAGAACGGTTTCGCAACCGGAACCCATGAGAATAATAACCCGTTCTGCATCTATTGCGCCATCATATTGAAAGAGTTGATAGCGACGACCCGTCAACGTGGCAAACTTGTCCATTGCTCGCTCGACAATCTCCCCGCAAGCCTCATAAAATGAGTTGACACTTTCTCTAGCTTGAAAGTAAACATCGGGGTTTTGAGCCGTTCCTCGCAGAACCGGGCGATCGGGGGTTAAAGCGCGCGATCGGTGAGCAAAAACTAACTCGTCATCAATCATTTCCCGCAGGATTTCATCCTCTAAAATCTCCACTTTTTGGACTTCATGGGAAGTGCGAAATCCATCAAAAAAGTGAAGAAAAGGAATGCGAGATTCTAAGGTCGCCGCTTGGGAAATTACAGCAAAATCTTGTGCTTCTTGTACCGATGCCGAACAAAGAAAAGCCAAACCCGTCGCCCGAGCCGCCATTACGTCGCTATGATCGCCAAAGATAGAAAGCGCCTGTGCTGCCAGCGATCGCGCCGCGACGTGAATGACGCAACTGCTTAATTCTCCCGCAATTTTGTAGAGATTGGGGATCATTAATAATAATCCTTGAGAAGCAGTAAAAGTTGTTGTTAAAGACCCCGTTTGTAGCGCGCCGTGAACGGTTCCGGCTGCCCCACTTTCCGCCTGCATTTCCACGACAGAAGCGGGCGTTCCCCAGAGATTGGGACGGTCTTCCGACATCCAAGCATCTGCCCATTCTCCCATGGGCGAAGAAGGTGTAATGGGATAGATAGCAATGACTTCATTGAGTTTATACGCAACGCGAGCAACGGCTTCATTGCCGTCTATGGTTGCAAAGGTGTTCTTTCTCATAGTTTGGGGTTTGGGTTAATGATAGATGGGTGGTAATTGGTCGTGCCGATCGCTTTAACTTCCCCCCTTGAATGCAACAACATTTCTGCTGTTTGAAAATAGAGATTGCTCGATCTATTTTCTTTATGTTTATCTTGGATTTAGATCGGACGAAAACCGCTAGTTTTTCATTCTCTATTCTCGCATTTTTTAAAGAAATTGGGTACAATACTTAGTGTTTTGTAACTTAGTCTTATTTTTTTAATATAATGAAACATTTTGTAGCAAGAGACTTGCGATCGCCGAGAAAAATCAAGTAATGTTATTTTCATTACTTTTCTTCTTTTAACAACATTCTTGTCGATCTGCTGCGATTTCGTAAAGTTGGCAGAAACATAAAATTTTCCTTAAGATTTTATGACAAAAAAAGCGATCGACTCGCCCGATTTTTGCCCACTTTGTAGATTTTGATGGAATAATAGTAGTTTGTGAAACAGATTGAAGAGGTTTTCCCATGACAACAGTTATCGAACAAAAATCAGCACGGGACTTGTTTCGGTCGGCTTACGAAAATCGCTACACTTGGGACAATAATTTTCCGGGTTATACTGCCGATGTCACCTACAATCGCGATGGCGAGACATTTTCCGGACAAGTGCGCGTTAATGCCGATCTCAAAGGGGAAGTAACCGGAATAGATGAGGAAGCGGCTAAAAAAGCGATTGAAGGTCAAGTGTGGGAAATTTCCATTCACCGCATCCGTCGCGGTTTTGAACAAACGCATGGGGAAAATACCTTTGCTTATGGGAAAACCGAAGCAGACGGAAGCATCGAGATTTTGATGGGTGGAAAAGCAGAAGGCGATCGCTATAAACTTCGCAATAATGAAGTCAGCATGGTACACCGTCACATTCACGGTGTCGTCGTGACTATTAATACGTTTAGCAGTCACGACACGGGAGAAGGTTATCTTTCCCATCGTTACGATTCGGTTTATTGCGACCCCAAAACCGGAGAACAAAAAGGAGGCGTGAATAACTTTGAGGATGAATACGAAAAAGTCGGCGATTATTCTATTTTAAATCGTCGGGAAATTCGGACAGAAGTAAAAGGAGAAACGAAAACTCAAGAATTTCTCTTTTCTAACATCCAATTGTTAAGCTAAATAGCAAGGTAGGGCGAATGATTTCGCCCTCTCTCGCACTACTCGCCTTGCTGCAAGATTGCGAGAATTAGGAGTCGATCCCGATGAAGTTCTGTAGCTATACTGTCTCAAAATGTTCTCTGTATTTGGCCAAAATCTTACGGAAAAATGGCGTTACTACCCATAAATCATTTTCATCTGACTCATTCTCTGGATCTGCCCAATACCATACCGTGTGAATATGAAGATTGATATTGCACTCAACAGCTTGTAATATTTTCATCCAGAGAGGATTATTATCGAGTTTTTCAAATGCACTAAGGTCTTCAAATGATTGAATAATGATTTCCATCAATGTAAATTTTTCATCTTCAGACAAGGGTTCATTTTCATACGCAGCGACAAACTCATCAATACGCTTTGCATCTGCAACTTCATACTCCCAATCTTGCATGTGACCGGTATTCCGCAAGTTGAATCGGATGGCAAGACTATCGATCGCTTCTCCTGTAGGATAACGCCATAAGTGTTTTGGAATATTCATCAATTTAGGATTTATTGTAGGACTCTTTAGATTTAGATGGTACTCAAAATTATCAGATCTTATTTAATTAAGAGGATGGAGGAAGGATAGGAGAGATCGCAAGGGTAAGATCGGGAAAGGCAAGAGGGGAAACTTCCTCGGATTCGTCTAGCACAGAATGTTCTGTATAGCCTGTAGGTGTTGGGTTGCGAAAGCGGTGGAGTTGACGATTTTTGAGATCTACGACCCAATATTCAACGATACCCGATCGCCCGTAAAGTTTATCTTTAACCTCACAATCTTGTCTTAACGTCGAGTCAGCAACTTCTACCACCAAATCAAGGCGATCGGGGGTAGGATGCTGTTTTGCATAATCTAAAACCGTTCCTCTAGCGATCGCTAGATCCGGTTCGGGTTCGGAAAAATCATCCAGTTGAATGGGATCTTGGGTGCGAACCAAAGTATTCCCAAGGCGATCGCGCAACGCATTCGCCAAGAGGTGTAATACAGTTAAGTGAGGTGTTCCTTTTGCGGCCATGAGGGTAACTTGTCCGACGATTAATTTGGTACGTTTGTTCGAGTCAAGAATCCCCGACTCGCTCATGCGATGATAGTCTTGCACCGTCCACCGCTTCAAGAAAGTCGGTTCGACGGCGATCGCAGAATTAAACAGGGAACTCGCAGCCATCATATTTTCCCATCTAGTTGCGCGTTGATTTGCAAAATAATATCAATCATCTGCTGTATCTTGTTGTTCGTCTTCTTTTTCTTCGGGTTTGTCTTGCATCGTTTCACCCTCCTTGTTTTCAACAAAATTCCGCAATTGCAACAAAGCGAAAGTATTTCCCAAACTCAAAGGCAAAAGCGAAATTCCTTCTAATTTCGACTGAACCCAACCATCTCCCCAATACCATTCATGATAGCCATCAATCCCCTGACTCAACAATAAACGAACGCATTCTTCCGTTACAACATCAACGCGATGTTCGATCGCGATCGGTCCCGTCTTTGCGGTAAATGTCGTCCCAGAAATTAACGCTTCCGGTAAATCCTCCTCAAATTGTTGGGGAAACAACCACTGGCGAAAATTCTCCGGACGCAATACGCTTTCTCCGATCGCTTTCGCTGACGCTTCGAGTTCAATTCGCAAACAACTTTTCTGAAAATTTCCGAACATGATTCTTAACTGGTGACTGGTGACTGTTAACTGGTGACTGATTTACAGCCATCCTTTCTTCGCTTTGGCGATTTTAGGAGGGTGAACGGGTTCGACATCGTAGAATGTTCCCAAGCCTTCATATTCTGCCAAATAATCCGACTCGTAGAGGGTGCGGACGCGATCGCGAGGGCGATCGATCTTGACACGAGTGGGTAAGGTTGACCCATTTTCGTCCACGAGGAAGCGATCGGCTAACCGTTTGGATTGTTCGAGATTACTCAATTCTAACGCCAAATCTTTCAACAATTTCAAGTAAGTGCGATCGTCGATCGCTTTGGTGGCGAAACGATGGATTTTCACCCGCACTTCTTGGGATTTAGCGTGTAGAAAACCGCCGACTTGATGCAATCGTTCGTAATCGGGAACATCTCCGGCGAGGAGGGATAAAGTGGTAAGAATGGCTTCTCGTCTCCGTCCTTCCATGCGATCGAAATAGTGAGTGCGATCGCAGACTTCTAAAAACTCTCCTAAAACCCATCGTGCTGCTTTTTCGACATGCGATCGCAAGGTTTCGGAAATGTCGGAACTTTGGGGGGGAACTTGACACAATAAATCGACGAAAGGACGATTCCATGCTTCGATTTTCTTGGCGATTTCCTTCTTTTGCAAGCCCCAGAAATAGGAAATTAAATGAGAAACAACTATCGCTTGAAAAGGATAGAGAACGATACTATCGGCAGGATAGGTAAAGATATAATCCGGCGCGTAGTCGGGAATATTTTGTAAGGTTTCGCGATCGCTTTGATGGGCGATAAAAAAGGACGTGGCGACGCGAGGACCGATTTCACTAGCAGATTTTAATGCCCGTGCGTGGAAAAACGACCAACTCGGAGGCGGGGCATTATGACCTAAAATCGATCCTAAAGTATGGCGGGTGCGGCGTTTCATGTGAGCGTATTTTCCGTGTTGGAACTGGAAGAAATGCCAACCCGCAAACATTTCCTGAATCATTTCTGCTGCTTTGTGTGCCTGTTCTTCCGGGACTCCATCCACATATCCCGTATAGACGAAATCGAAGTTTCCTCCCACCAATTCGCTGCACATTTTTTCAATTTCGGCAATTAGTTCTTTATCGCCGACAATTTCTTCAACCACATCCGGCAAGCGTGCCAATTCTTGATAGATTTCTCGGGCGTATTCTGAGGAAATATCGCCGCGAATTTCGCCGATATAGGTATGTAACGCAAGCTGCCATTGTAGAGATGCCATTGCGGCAAATGTAGACCCCACGCACTCTTCTTCCGGTAAGTTAGTAATCCCCGAACCCGCTGCCGGATGGATAGCTGCATCCAACCCTCGTCCGATATTTCCGAGGGGACTGGCTTCGATATTGGTAATCGAATAAATCCAAGGGGTTTTGGTGGCAATAAAGTCCTGTAAATGTTGGGGTAAATCTTCTCGTAGGGTGTCGGGTTTGACCAGCGATCGCAGTTCTTGCAAGCGGGCTTTTGCCACAATTGTTTCCGCTAAGTTGCGATCGCGGCGTTGGATTTCTCGCTCGATACGTGCAACAACAGAGGGCAAACTTGCCAACTCATGGGTAAGTTTAATCGTATCGGAAGTCCCGCCAGAATTTGAGTTAGCAATAAAAAGGGTTTTGCTACTCGTAGAAGGGGGAATAGTATCGGAGCCAGTAAACCCATCTAAATTCATCATCGGCAGGGTATTTAAACAGAGTTTCCTCGCCATATTGCCCGCGATCGTATTGATTAAAAAGGATGTTCCTGCGGCTCCAGTAATAATCTGTTGGAGTTCCTGAATGCGCTGATGACGTAAGGTTTCATTCTCTGTCCCCATAATTAAACCAATTCCGTTTTCTCCTGTGCGGAGTTTGACCGTACCATCGTAAGATTTTGAGAATAGTTTTTCGGTATTTTTGCGTAAAGCTAAAGGTTGAATTACGATAATTTCTTCCCCGTACTTGTTATAAGGACATGGGATCGTGTTATTCTCTAAATCTCGATACTCGATTTGAAATACTTTCAGGGGAGCTAAACGTTCTCGACGAATATCCGTATGAATATATGCCTCAGCTTGATTCTGTTTTTCAATGCCGATTAGGGGAATTTCTTGACCGCGATAGATATTGAATAATTTAACCCGACCGTCGGCGCTAACTTCTACAATTTCACCGGGGAGAACGTCATAAATTGGGGCGACTCCTTCAGTAATATAAGCAGTTGCACGTAAATCTTTTAAAAAGGTCACTTCTTGGGAGATTTTCTCCGCAATTTCGATTTTTCCCTCTGCCAGAGATTTGGAATTCAAGAGAATGACCTGTTCTTTGAGCGCATTTTCTTCGGAGGCAGAGAGAAAGGAAACGCGATTATAATTCCTAAGATCGTAGGATTTAGGAATGTAAAAGATGAGTTCTCCACCTTCCTCGCCGCCGCGTTCTGTCCCTCCGCGCAACATATTAAAAACGCCGCCACTCAGTAAACCATGACTGGGTTTTCCGAGGGGCGTAAAGGATTGAAAAGTAAACTTATTTTCGGGATTGGAATATTCAAAAATACGGGCGGCGAGGGCGGAGGCGATGGTGGTTTGTTGCGCGCCTGCCTGTGCCATTGTTGTTGCCAATCCCAACAATTCAGCAATTTTTTCACTGGCTAAAGATTGGCGATCGTCTCGTAGAAAACCCTGCTGGACAGATTCTTGAATGGGCTTGCCATTATTATTACAAAAAATAATGATTTTTTCGTGCAGTTTGATTTTGAGTTCTTTGTGGGCGAACTGTTCGCCAATAAAGTAATATCCGACACGACCGTTACTGTCCGCGATCGCCATTTTATTATCAAGATAATCGGGATCGACATAAGCAAGGCGATGTAAAGCTGGAGCAAGGCGATCGCTGCGGAGATGCTCGTACAAAAAGCGCTTGAGAGCGGGTTCGACGCAAGAATCGGAGTTGGAAGAGAAGCGAAATCCTTCGTAGTTTAAAAATCGCTTATAGCGAGGAGCATCATTAATATCGCCGTTGTGAGTGTCGGAAAAAATACTTTCTCCCAGATCGCGATCGCGTTCTTCGAAGAAAAGTTGCCCTTCTTGAGAAAGTTGATAAATCCGAATTTTGGGTAAAAGCAGGCATTCTTGATGGGGATGAGCATTGCTTTCGGAATACATATCCCCCTGAGAGGCTTGGCGGACATGGGTTTCCCAGTTGGTAATAAATTCCGTACTCTCTAAGTCCGCACGTTCGAGCAGCGCATCCCATGTTTTCAGTAAATCTCCCCCATCCCGAGAGACTTTGATCCCCGTCGCCGCCTCAGTTTGAATGCGTGTCGTTATTTCCGCCATTTCTCCATGAGACAAGCCGCGATCGCCGCGATCGCACTCCCCCACAAGGTCTAAAATACTATTGAGGGAAATCGTCCCGATCGCCATTCCTGCGGCATCGTAGCCTGCTTTGGTACTTTTTTTGGAGCAGTCTTCGGCCAGTGCTGTCGCGTAGGCAATGCGATCGTGCAAGGTCGCTTGAATCATATCCCTCGGACGTATCCGATAGGTTGCCGTTTCCGGATCTTTGGTAAAGAACAGATGTTCAATTTTGACGGGACTCAGAAAAACGTTGAAATTACGACACATGGCCAGTTATAAACGATCGACTATCAACAGGTTGGTTAGATGAAAGCGCAAGAAGGGTCGCTGGGGTCTCACCGCTCCTCAGTATATCCAATCATGTTAGTGGCGAATTCGATTCGCGCTCATTGAGCCTTATCGAAATCCCATCTCCCGACCTCGATTATCCATTATCAACCGAATAATCAATTCGCGCGATCGAGTGCAACTTCAGTCACTTTCTCATATTTTTATCTTGAGTATAATTACTCAGATTTTAAGGGTTGACAAAAATCTTTGATCGTGTAGAGAATGCTATGCGATCGGGGTAGAAAAATGATGAGGAGGATTAAAATTTTAGATCGACATTTTTGGGTTTCATCGCGTCCCGTTTTATGTTTATAATCGAATGGGTATGGCAGGCATTGCCGTCAGCTTGAGAGAAGACTTTTCGGAGGCATTTGCTGGAGGACTCGTATGGAAAAAAAACTGGTCAATCTTACCCTCTTGTTAGTGAAAGACGATATCGACCAAATCCTAGCAGAACAGCCCGATCGCATCCAGAAAGATTTTGTTAAAAGAGATTTATTTGCCGATCTAATTGCCTATGTTCTAAGTCGCATTCCTAATAATTATACCGTCTTGGCAGAAGGTACAATTCCTCCAATTCACGCTCATCTGCAAACAGAATCGGCAGAGCGTCAATTAGCGCGAGAAAAAATGATTCGTCAAGGGATTTATTTTGTTTTAGAAAAGAGTTCTCATCGCACCCTGCCAACAAGGGGATTAAAGAAAAGTAAAACCCCTCAATTATCTGTTTAGAAGTAGTCGGAAATTGGGCGCGGGCTAACGCACAATTTGGCGCATATAATTTCCCCAGAGTCGAGCAGCTTGGGAACTACTGCCGCGAGTGGGGGAATTATCGTCATTTCCCAACCATACTCCGGTTACGAGGTTTTGAGAGGGGATGTAACCGACAAACCAGAGATCCACAGCGCGATCGGTTGTCCCGGTTTTACCCACTTCTCCCCAGCCGATCGCGGCGCTTCCCCCTGTCCCACCTTGAACGACCCCTCGCAATAAGTTGGTCAAAGTTTGGGCGATCGCGCCGGAAACGGCTTGCTTTTGCGCGCTGCCGTCGGTGGTAAAATCGTAAATGACGCGGCAGGTTTGGGGATTGTCAGGATCGGTACAGTCACCGCTATCGAGAATGCGGCGGATGGCGTGGGGACGATGCCAGAGACCATTATTCGCCAAAGCACCGTAAGCCCCCGTTAATTCCAATACATTCACCTCGCTTTCTCCCAAAACCAAGCCGGGAGAGGGACGTAATTGAGATTGAATCCCCAAACTTTGAGCCATCGCGATCGTCTCATTTAAGCCCGCATCTCTCATGACTCGAATGGCAACCGCATTTTCCGATTGTGCCATTCCCCGATACATATCGATATCACCGCCACTGCGCTCGCAACCCCGATAGCTTTGTCCCATCCAAGATACAGGGGTACAAGCATAGGTTTTAGAAGGAGGATTTCCTTCGGCGATCGCCGCAGCATAGGCAAAGGTTTTAAACGTCGATCCCGGTTGTCGTTGTGCTTGGGTTGCCCGATTAAACTGACTTTGACTATAATCCGTTCCCCCCACCATCGACAAAATTTCCCCATTTTTGCTATCGAGGGTGACGATCGCCCCCTGTTGGAAATTCAAGCGAGATCCGGTTTCTTCTACGGTGTTTTTGAGGGCTTTTTCCGCTTCTTTTTGCTTGTTGATATCCAAACCCGTCTCGACGATAAAATTGCCTTCTCGTGCCAGTCCTTCCCCTAATAACTCTTGAATTTCCGTAAAAACATAGCTGTAAAAATAGGGCGCAATGGTATTAGAAAGGGCTTCTTTTGCTTTCGGACTGACCTCGATCCGCGATCGCCTTGCTCGAGCGGCTTCTTCTTGGGAAACCATCCCTAACTGCGCCATTCGAGTCAAAACGCGATCGCGCAACTGTACCGCCGTTTCGTAATCCTGTACCGGATTGTAACTGTTGGGAGCGGGTAAAATCGCCACCAAACTGGCCGCCTCGGAAAGGGTTAAATCCGTCGCAGATTTATCAAAATAAAACCGTGCCGCATCCTCAAAACCATAACTGCCAATTCCCAAATAAACACGATTCAAATACGTTCTCAATAACTCATCTTTGCTATAAAAAGTTTCTAATTTTAATGCCACAATTGCCTCGCGAATTTTCCGCCCTGCCGTATTGGAACGTCCGGTATATTCGGGATACAAACTCCGGGCCAACTGTTGCGTAACGGTACTTCCGCCTTGGGCAATTCCTTGCTGTTGAATATTAATAATAACCGCCCGTAAAATCCCCAACGGATCGACTCCCATATGCCAATAATAACGGCTGTCTTCCGAAGCAATAACCGCTTTGGGCAGGTAAGGGGAAAAATCTCCCAAACGCTTTAATTCGCGATGGGCATCGGTTCGTAAAGGACGCAGAGGAGTTTGTCCGTCTCGGGCGGTAATCACCACCGGACCTTGCACCCCCAAAGGTAAGGGATAAATGGGGATTTTCGTCCATTCCAGCAGAATTAACGCGGTAATGATTCCAGTAATTCCGCCCACTCCGTAAAGACTGTAACGCAGAATGCGCACCCAGAAAGGAGGGGGATTATGAAACTGGAGGCGAACCCCATTTGCTAACTCTGGAGGACCGAGGGTAAGGACATCGCCATGACGCAAAAATAGGGCATCTAACCGCCGTCTTTTAATATAAATTCCATTAGTCGATTGTTCGTCTCTCAGGAGAAAATTATTGGGATGCTTGCGATCGCGGGTCAATGATAAATGCACTTGAGAAACCACGGGATTTCGCACCACAATCTCATTTTGCCGAGAACTGCGCCCTAACGTATACTTATCGCCAATCAGGGGATAAACATCCGCTCGATCGGCATTTTCCTCCTGAACCCATAACTCCGGCACCCTCGCCCCCGGTTTGAGCGCAAATGCTGTATTTACCTGCGCTTGAATTGTTTGAGCAATTTGAGTAAAAATTTGCGTAACGGGATTATTTGACATTTGTTATTTGTTATTGGTTATTAGTTATTAGTTACTCCCTCTCTTGGGAGGGGGCTGGGGGGTGGGTTGTTGTTGGTTGTTTGGGGGATCGAAAAAGGCGGCATATAAAAGGAAGACAATTCCTATGTTAATAAAAGTATCGGCAAGATTAAATACGGGAAATTGAATGAGGCGAAAATCGAGAAAATCAACCACGTGACTGTAGATAAAACGACAGACTCCATTCCCGATCGCCCCCGATAAAATAAACCCATAACCGAGTTGTTCTGCCAATTTTAGGCGATCGCCAAACCAAGCAAAAGCCATGAGTCCCAAACTCACAAAAAGAGAGAGCCAACGCAGCCACCCCGCCCCTCCCGTAAAGAGACTGAAAGCGGCTCCGGTATTAACCACATAGGTAAAATGAAAAATTCCGCGCAGAATGGGCAGGGTTTCGCCGAGATTAAAATTCTGCATCACCCAATATTTACTCAGTTGGTCTAAAATCAGCCCGATGAGAGCAGCAATCCAGAAAAAGAGATTTTTACGCAAATTCCCGCGTTTGAATGTCATTACAGCAAACAGTTATTGGTTATTCGTTATTACTTTAGGAAGAAGTTGTTACAATTTGCAAGATAACGCAACTTTCGAACCTATCGCGATCGCGCTCTATGTCCCCATCATACTGCCAAAGGGCAGCTCGAATCCTGTCGAGATCGGGTTGGCAAAATTGTCCGAATTTTTCCGCTTTATGGGTCTAGTTTGATGGGACAAGAGGCGATCGCGGTAAAATACAATTACCATCGATTAACAAGCGATCGTTCCTCATTTTGTCACATTACCGAGTTCTATGAATAAAGAAAAAGTCATTTCTCGCGAATACAAAATCATGCTCAAAGCCGAAAAGTTTCAAGGAGAAACAGAAAAACTTCTCTCGGTTGCTGCTCTCTTTTGGCAGGATTTCCAAACTTACATCTCCCCTCTGGTTCCTGAAGTTAAAGGGAATTTGGAGAGAATCACCAAAAATAGAACGATCAAATTTTTCGATACCTCAGCAAAACTATTGAGAACCAGTAACTACGTTTTTCGCGAGCGGATCGATCTGGATGAAAAAACCAGAGAAGTCACGCTGAAATTTCGCCATCCCGATCGCTATATCTCCCAAGATCGCAATATGGATGCTCGCAACAAGAGTAAAGGGAAAACAAAATTTGAGGAAGATATTAAGCCAGAATTTTCAAAACTCTACAGCTTTTCCACCAAACAAGAAATTTCCGACAAAAAAACACTCAATACTTTGGAGGATATCAGCAATCTTTATCCCGATATCAAGAGTAAAATCGATGCGTTTAAAAAAGATACTGAAATCGCTCTCGTCGGAGACTTTATCGCCCGAGAAACAGTCATCGAAGGTGCTGAATTTACGATTCGACAATCTCCGACTGTTAAATCTGAATGTGCTTTAGTTGTTTGGTGCGATCGCAAGGGAGATCCTCACATTCCATTACTGGTCGAATTTAGCTTTAAATATGAAGATAAGCAAGAGAAATACACGGCAAAAATGGCTCAAAGAGCCTATGATGTTTTCCAAGCATTACAAAAAATGAAAAATTGGATCGATCCCGATTCGATGACGAAAACTGCTTACGTCTACCATTTGGCTTCGTAACAATTTGTTGAGTTCGTCCGGATCGATCGAGGGCGATCGCGCATAATTGGAAGAGATAGCGATCGCCAAAAATCAGTAGGAAAAAATCAGTAGAATGTAGAATGAGTATTTCTGAATTTGAGACTCTCGCCCAATTTTTATCGGGATTGAATTCGTCAGAACTCAGTCAGAGATTGAATATTTCCGAGCCAATGCTACAGGAAATGAGTAACACTTCGGATTTCGGGGAATGGAGTCAACAACGAGATCCAGAGGGCGTATCGTGGAAAGTTAAAGGCAATAAGCTCGAGAATAATAGGCGCTATCTTCCCAATCTTGGTTTTAGCCAACAAAAGTAAAGTTGTTGAATCAGAAGTTCGAGGTTAGATCGTGATTTACAAGCATACACAAATTGGTATTGTTATCTTAGCAGTTTTGGCAATTGTTGCCGTATTGATTATCGCAATCTCGATGTTTGTCAGTCAAGAAACATCGATTTGGGTTCCGATCGCGATCGTAGGTTTTCTAGTCGTTATTGCGATTCTGTTTGGGAGTTTAACAGTTGAAGTAGAAGCAGGAAAACTTCGCTGTTGGTTTGGGTTGGGTTTAATTCATCGGGAATTCGATTTAGCAGAAGTGAATGATGTAAAAATTGTTAGAAATCCTTGGTTTTATGGCTGGGGAATTCGCCGAACTCCCGAAGCATGGATGTTTAATGTATCTGGATTGGATGCTGTTCAAATTGAGTTAGCTTCAGGAAATAAATTTCGGATTGGTACCGATCGACCCCGACGACTCGAAACAGCAATTCGCCAAAATATGAATGATGCTTAATTCTTGATAAAAAGAGGGTGCATCTCAGTTTTGCAAAAAGGCGATCCCCCTCCCGTCCCTCTTAATAAGGGAGGAAGCCCAATTCCCCCCTTATTAAGCTACCCATTAGGCAAAAGTCCGTGGAAGGAAGGCTAGGACTGAGATAGAGAGACCAGTTGCGCACCCTCGAGAAGATGAGCGAAAACCGTCAAGCCTCGCCAGAGAACCTTAACCCCGGGTTCACCATCACCCTGAC
>JBCCVR010000153.1:0-18437 GCA_039194995.1 Cyanobacteria bacterium P01_E01_bin.42
AATGCCTAACAAAATCTTCATATTCAAATGTGGAACTGGCATCCTGCCCGTGTTTGAGAAAATTATAAACAGGCTAGAAGCCTGTTCCACTCGTTTACAATTCATTTAGGTTTGCTATAGAAGAGAAAGGATCGATTTTATTCTTTCTCTTCTGGCAATTCATTTACAGAGTTGCCAGTTCTTTTTCGGCTTCGAGAACGTAATCGGGAATGCAGTTTTCTCGCATATAGGTATGATAATTGACCGCCGCGCGATCGCACCGTTCTTGACTCCAACCGCAATAGCGAGCCAGAATATCGATAACGATGGGCAGAGCATCTAAACCATAATTTTCCTGCATAGCGATCGTCGTGCGACGGCGTAAAATATCCATGACGGTTTGTGCCATTTCTGTTTCTACCGCATAAATAATTTGTGCTTTGATATCCGGGAGGTTGGGAGAGATAAGCTCGCGGAGTTCGGGCTGTTCTCGGGCGATCGCCAAAACTTCCGTCGCTTTAGTACCGTAGAGACCGAAGAGATGGTGAACGATCGTTGCAGAGATGCGATCGCCGTACTCTTGCACGGCTTTTTGAATGCAAGGATCGCTTGCAAGGATGCAGCCCGGTAAAGGAGCTTTAAGCGTCGGACAGGGCGGGGCGTTGCGTCCCATTTTTGCCAATGCTGCCTCAACCATTTCTTCCCCGACGTGGCGATAGGTGGTGAGTTTGCCGCCAATGAGAGAAATAATATTCTTAACGCCTTCTTTGGTGCGATCGTAAAGGATATGTTTGCGAGTCAATGCCCCCGGTTTTTTCCCTTCTTGATAGGGAAGGGGACGAACGCCGCAGTAGGTAAACACGATATCTTTGCGAGTTAAACTGGCAGTAGTAATGATATTATTGGTTTCCGTTATCAAATAATCGATCTCTGCATTGTCAGCTTTAACTCGGTCTAGATCGCCACTAAAGGGAATATCGGTGGTACCGATCAAGACCTTATCCAACCAAGGAATGATAAAGAAGGGACGACCATCGCTTTTTGCTTCCACGTACAAACAAGAATCGGGCATTCCGGGGAAGGGATCGACAATGATATGACTGCCTTTTGTCCCGCCGATCTTTTGCTTGTTCGTACTGTTTGTCACTCGTTCATCCACCCGATCCACCCAAGGGCCGGCCGTATTGATGATAACCGCATTTTCATTGCCAGAAATAGTAAATTTCTTGCCATTGAGGGTATCTTGGCAATGGAGTTGGGAAATGCGATCGCCCTCTTTCACCAATTCCATCACTTCCACATAGTTTAAGACCGTCGCTCCGGCTTCTTTCGCCGATAGAATATTTTCCCAGCACAGGCGTTCGGCTCGAGTCACCTGGCCGTCATAATATTGCGCCCCTCCCGATAATCCTTCGGGATCGAGAGAGCGAAAAACCTGCTTGAACTCTGGGGCGGGCAGCATTCGATGGGGGGGGACGGTCTTATCGTAACTGAGGATATCGTAGAGACACATCCCCGCCCAAATTTTCCAATAGGGGCGCGATCGCTTGGTATAGATGGGAATGGTTAATAGCAACGGTTTAACCAAATGGGGAGCAGTTTTCAACAAAATTTCCCGCTCCCGCAAAGATTCTCTCACTAGGGGAACTTCAAAATATTCCAAGTAGCGCAAACCGCCGTGAATGAGGCGACTCGACCAACTAGACGTACCGCTTGCAAAATCCCCTTTTTCAACGAGGATGGTCTTTAAGCCTCGTAGAGCGGCATCTCGTGCCACTCCCGCACCGTTAACGCCGCCGCCGATAACGATTAAATCGTAAGTTTGCTCTTGGATGTTGTGAAAGTTCCGCACGATTGACTCCACTTGCTACAGGAAAATGCTCCCGATCCCATCATAACCGGACGATCGCGGGATTTTTTTTGCCTTCTCGGAAAGAAAATCTAAAAGTTTTTTCCCAAATTCCAGATCGATGTGTTATTATAGGAGATGTGCAATTTTTCGCGGGTGTGGTTTAATGGTAAAACCTTTGCCTTCCAAGCAAAAGACACGGGTTCGATTCCCGTCACCCGCTCTTTTCAATGAGCAATTATCAATAAACAATTATTAATGATTACTTGTTTATTTTTAGCGAGTTATAAGCGAGTCATAGATGATTGTGGGTTCACAAGACTATTTGTTGGGCGAATGCGGTATAAGTTAAAAAGCTAAGCCTCTCGATCGCATCCCCCCTATCAATCCTATGAACGGCAACGGATTTAAACCCAAAAGACGGCGCATTAACTTTGCAGACAAAAAGAGCGATTATCAAAAGCCCCTGCAAGGAGGCAAACCCGCAAGCTCATCGCGAGAATCGGCGCTCGTGCCTCAATCCGGAAGCGCCTTAGTGAAGGCCGAACCCTCGCAATTGACCTATCCTGCTTTCGAACAACCCGTAGTTTTGCGCCAGTCTCCTTTCTGGTCTCATTTCATTGTTTGGACGATTTTGGGGATTGTGACCTTCGGCGTGGCTTGGGCGTATACGGCGGAAATCGAGCAGGTGGTTCAAACCCAAGGACAACTCAAACCCCAAGCGACAGTCAAAGAAGTACAAGCCCCCCTAGATGGGGTGGTGGAAGAGGTATTTGTGGAAGAAGGGGATTTGGTGCAACCGGGACAAACTCTGATGGCTTTTGATTCTACTGCCGCCCAAGCTGAGTTAGAAACCTCGCGAGGGCTGAAAAAAACCCTCGAGGAAGAAAATAAACTCTATCGGGGTCTGATCGAAACCCAAGATCCCAATACCATCCGCAAAGCAATTATCGAATTAAAACTGCCCTCCACCATTCTCCTCCTCACCCGCAATCGAGAAGAATTGATCGAGGAAAATCGCTTTTATCGGGCGCAATTGAGCGGTAATGATAGTAATTTGAACGCTGCCCAAAGAGCAAGATTGCAAATCGCCAATCGAGAATCGCGATCGCGAGAAGCTGCCTCCGAGTTAGCAGAAATTCAACTCCAAGAAGAACTGCAACAAAATCAAGTACAAATTGTTGACGCGCGCGCAACCCTTGGTGCAGATCGCCAAATGCTCGTCAAAATGCAGCAGAAGATGCAAAGGATAGAGCAACGCATGCAGCAAATGCAGCAGAGGGCACAAAATGACATTCAAGGCAGACTCGATGCCCTCACCATTGAAGAAGGCCGTCTCAAGGATATGGCTTCGATTGTCAAACAAGGGGCAATGGCACGCTACCAATACGACGAACAGCGTCTGAGAGTGAGGGAAATCCAGTCGGAAATTCAACAAATTAAGGATAACGCCCGCATCGAACAAGATAACGGCCGCATCGAACGAGATAACGCTCGTCTAGAAGAGGAAGAACAGCGCAAGCAGATCAATACGGGACGCGCTCGAATTGCCGAACTTAACGAAGAACGACAGCGTTTGAGTGCGAGTGTTGCCCAAGCTCGGCAACAGTCGATCAATACCTCCACGGTAACGGCAAAAGACGTACAAGATGCAATGGCACAAAACAATAAACGCATTGCCGAAATTGATAGCCAACTCATCCAAGCCGTTCTCAATATTATTGTGGAAAATGACAAGCAAATTAAGGAACTGACCGGTAAAATCCAGCAACTCGAGCAAACTTTGGAATATCAAGAAGTGACGGCAACTGTTGGCGGAAAAGTTTTTGATTTGCAAGCATATCGAGGCTTTGTCGCTAATCCCAGCGAAACGCTCCTCTCGATTGTTCCAGAAGATAATTTGATTGCGGAAATCTTTATTGGCACTGACGATATTGGCTTTGTTCGCGAGGGGATGCTGACGGATGTTCGTGTTATAACGTTTAATTTCACCGAATTTGGTGATATTAAAGGGAAAGTTTTATCGATCGGCTCCGATGCCCTCCCCCCCGATGAACTGCATCGAGAGTACCGCTTCCCAGCAACCGTCAGTTTAGATAGTCAATATTTTGTCATTAAGGGCATCCAAAAGCCTTTAAAATCCGGCTATGAAGTGACCGTTAACATTAAAATTCGCGAAAATCGCAAAGTGATTAGCCTATTTACCGAACTCTTTACCAATAGTATCGAAAGTCTCAAGGAAGTCCGATAAATCAGTCACCAGCAATGCGACTCCGGTGAAGTTGAATTAATGTTGTTGAGTCGATGCGATCGCGCCCTCGGCAAGCTATCCTTATATCGGCTCCCCAATTCAACGCGAAATAATTGCGAACGCGAAAGCTAAATTTGGATTTTAGAGGAAAGCGCGAGGAAAATGACCTATTCCATTCAGGCATCCACCATCAACCCCCAAGAACTTCTCCCACTCAGAGAGCAAGGAATGCTCGTTGTTATCGACCCGAGTATTGCCGATTCCCAGCACTTGGCAGCAGGCGTTTTGGCAGGTGCAACGGTATTGCAACTCGACCCCGATCGCGATGGCATCGTGCAGATCGATCGCTATTTGCAATGCGATCGTAGATTTACCAGCCTGCATATTTTATGCCACGGCGCGCCAGGCAGTCTCTATCTCGGCAGCAGCAAACTGACCCTTGATAATTTAGAGCAATACGCCGCCAATTTACAACAGTGGGGACAGGGCAACACAGGCGATCGTGAAATCTTCCTTTATGGCTGTCAAGTTGCCAAGACTGCACGGGGGTGTGAATTTGTCAAGCGTTTAAGTGACATCGCCACCGCACCTATTGCTGCCTCAATGGACTTGACAGGAAGTCAAGCATTGGGGGGAACTTGGGAGTTAGCTTATCAAACGGGAAAAATCCAGTCGGATTTAGCCTTGCAACCCGAAGTCATGGCAACCTATGCCGCAGTTTTGGCGGTTAATATTGCCGATGGAGATGTTCAAGGATTAATTGATGCCATCACCGCGGCCAATAATGGAGGAGACTCTACGATTAATCTTGCCTCGAATGGAACTTACGAATTTACGAACTGGGACTTTCATACTCCTCTCGAAAACCCCAATCTGAATCGGGGTCGGGGTGCCCTGCCTCGTATCGATAAACCCGTTGTTATTAATGGCAATAATTCTATTATTCGGCGCAATGGCAGTGCCGAAGACTTTCGCCTTTTTTATGTGGATGGCAATGATTCGGCAGCCGGAAATTTGACCCTAAACAACGTCATTCTTGAAAACGGAAAAGCAACTTTAGAAATTGTTGGCGGCGTTGCCACCCAAGGGGGCGATGATGGTGGTGCGATTTTTAACGATGGCGGGGTTGTAACCCTCGAAAACAGCACCATTCGCAATAATACTGCCTTGGATGAAGGGGGCGCGATCGCCAATTTGAACGGGCAAGTCATCATCAATGGCAGTACGATTAACAGCAATATTTCCCAAGGCACGACAACCGATGGTGGAGTTTTGGAAAACGATGGCGCAAATGCCCGGTTAATCGTCAATAGCAGCACCCTGAGCGGCAATCAAGGTGACCAAGGGGGCGCAATTCGCAATCGTAACGGCGGTACGGTTGCAGTCAATAACAGCACGATAACGCAGAATACTGCTTTAACCAATGGCGGCGGGATTTATAATGATGGGAGCGGCGGCACGTTTACCGTTAGAAATTCAATTCTTGCGGGCAACACCGGGCCGAATCCCGATGTTTCCGGCGCAATTACGGGAGATGCCAATAATCTCATTGGCAATACGACTGGAAGTACGGGTTCTATTGGCGGCACAAACGATATTGTTGACACTCGCCCCCTCGATCAAATTCTCAATACTACGTTAGCCGCCAATGGTTTGCTCGAACGCGATCCCTTTACCCATGCCCTAGCAACTGGCAGTCCCGCGATCGATGCTGGAGATAGTACCTTTACCACGGATCAGCGCGGAGCCGTGGCCATCGGCGTTCCCGATATTGGCGCTTACGAAACGGGCGCTCAAAGTAGCGGCGAGGTGCGCGATTCCGGCGGAACCGCGATCGCCGACAATACCGGAAGCGTGGATTTTGGCTCGACTTCCCTCGGCACGACGCTCCAACAAACCTTCACCATTGCCAGCACGGGTACATTACCCCTGAGTTTAAGCGGTTTGACCTTACCCACGGGCTATAGTCTCGTGGGTAGCTTTCCCGGTAGCGTTGGCTCGACCAACGATCCCGATACGCCCCAAACCCAAACATTTACCGTTCAGTTAGATGCCTCGAGTGTCGGGACGGCTGCGGGAGAGCTTTCCTTTACAACCAACGATTCCGCCAATAATCCCTACAATTTCGCACTGACGGGAGTTGTCACCCCGCCAGCCGAAAAACTGCAACTGTTTGCACCAGACCAAATTTTTATTCCCGACGATACGGGAACGTTTCAATTTGGCACGACAACCAAAGACGAACCGCTAACCCCAATTACTTTTACGCTGAGGAATACCGACAGCAATGCCTTTACCCTCAGTCCGATCGCCCTTCCCACTGGCTTTAGTTTAGTCGGCAATTTTCCCACTACGATCGCGGCTAATAGCGACGTTACTTTCAGCGTACAACTAGATGCCTCGACAGAAGGTAGTTTTAACGGCGAACTGTCCTTCATGACCGACGATGCAACCTTAAGCGACAGCACCTATAACTTCAATATTAGCGGGACGGTTAACCCATTACCCAGTCCCGAACCCGGTGGCAATCCCGAACCCGGTTCTGGCGGCAATTTAGGCGATCGCTTGCGCGTCGATACCAGTCTTAAGCGCTTTACAACAGGGAGTGAAGGGGGAGGCAATCTCAAACTGCAACTCTCCGATAATGGCAGCGATCGCATTACCCAAGTCAGCATTGTTTATTTGAACGAGAGTGGCGATCGCACGCTCACTGACGTTCTCTTTACCGCCCTTCCCGCTCGTTTTCGTCCCAATGGCTTTAATGCCAGCCGACAGACCTATATCTTAGAGCAAATCGCCAGCAATCAAAGTTTTGAGATTGAATTGCAAACCATTGACGGCAATACCCTCATCCAAGAAGTCAGCTTTGCCGAATTGAGTACCGGACGCTTTCAAGTTGACTTTACCGAAGGGATTTCCCTCTTTCTCGAACAAACTACGGAAGGCAGACCGCTTGGAGTTGGCAGCATTCAAGACCAAGGCACGGAATTCCTCGATCTACGAGAAATTTCCGGGGTTGTCACGGGAACTTTCTCCGTTTATAGAGAAGCAAACTTTAATAATTCCGTCGGCTTTTTCCTTGCCAGCGATGAAAATGGGATGGTTAATGGTTTGACTCCAGGGGATAACGGCTACGCAGAAGCGGCGATCGAGAACCGGTTGACCGATATCGAACTCTTTGTCCGCAATCAAAGTGTAAACGAATTCTCCGCCACCTTTGCGGCAGGTTCGATCTTAATTCCCTTTATTATTACGAACGGAACGGCCGAGCAATTCTTGGCCAACAATGCTGCTAACAGTCTCAATAGCAATATTCTCGCTTACTTCCCCTTCATTGGGGCCAATCCCGACCAAGCGGATCATATTCGCTTGCTGGCCAATAATACCTTTGGCTTTGAAGATTTACGAGGCGGTGGCGACCAAGACTTCAATGACACCATTGTCGCAACGAGCATTGTACAAATTTGAGGCGATCGCGACGAGAATGCCAAAAATTGATAAAGATTGAGAAAAGATTTTCTTCTCGATCTTTATCTTTTTTTCCACTTTCTCAAACAGCTTGACCGATCGAAAAATCTCCCTTAAACTGCAGTTTGATTTACGAAAATCCCAAAAAATTGAGGAGTTTAACAAATGATTCAAATAATCGGTACGATCTTGCTCATCGGATTATTAGCTTTAACGGCAGTTTCTCCCGATATTATCCAAATCGGAGATTTTAGCCCGAACGATATTTTTCAGTTATTAACCGTGATTGCCTTTGTTGCGACGCTTCAACATAGTGCAGTTGAAGTGATTTTATCCACTTGGCGAGATCCGGCACAGGAGGACATTAAAGCCAAACTCACACTTTTAGATCGCGACCTAGAAACAGATGACGAAACGCCAGAAGAGCGACTCGCACTGGTCAAACAACGCAAAGAAATCGATATCGAACTGAACAAGTTTAAAACCAACACTAGAAAACTTACTCTCTGGATTACCCTGCTTTCGGGTGTTTTTGTTAGTGTTGTCGGCATTCGCATTTTAGGTAGCTTAATCGATCCCAGTCAGTTGAAAGAAATGTCTCAGTATCAAATCTTGGGCTTTAATATTATGGATGTCTTTTTAACAGGCGCTTTAATTTCCGGCGGGACGGAAGGCGTTTATCAAATCGTCCAAGTTTTTAGCAGTTTCCTCAATAAAACAACCGAAAAAGTCAAGGCTCAGTAATCTTTACTTTTGTCACTTTCGCGTTAATTTCACAGTCACAAGGCGAGCCAGATAGATATTTTCTGACTCGCTCTATAATGCTCGAAAACAGTGCCAATTAAACCA
The DNA here is from genome assembly GCA_039194995.1 of Cyanobacteria bacterium P01_E01_bin.42. Lineage (GTDB taxonomy): Bacteria > Cyanobacteriota > Cyanobacteriia > Cyanobacteriales > Spirulinaceae > CCY15215. Next base: position 8,397 of record JBCCVR010000153.1, read on the forward strand.
GTTTTAAGTCTGGATACTCGGCCAGAATATCATCTGCACTGAGAGTATCTCCTTCGGCTTGGGGAGTCCAGAGAATTTCGAGAGCTAGGAGGCGATCGCTTCCCATTCCCCCAACAGTATTGAGCGCCTGGGTCAAATCGTCGCTGCTATTAATCTTGGGAAGCGCGAGTTTCCCTTCCACTCCTACCAAAAGCGTCACGATAATATATTCTCCTGCTTCAGCGCGAATTTGTTTGGCCAGATCGTCCACCGCAGAAGATATGCTCATCTTGCTGCTTTGGACTTGGCGATCGACATTCGAGAGGGTTTCCGCACTAAATTTACTCCGTTCCGACAAAGCCAATTGATTGAACTTAGCCTCTGCGGTTTCTAATTCTGTGGTTTGGCAAACCGTCGCGCCATAAACCCAATATTCGGGATGGCGCAATAAAGCCAAACTCACTTCTTGTAAGACATTAGCCCGGCCGGAACTAGTTCCCGTATCCGCACTCCGTCCGAGGCGATCCAAATCGGCTTTCAGATTGCGCGCTTCTGCCAACAAACCAACTTGCACTTTCCCAACAGAAACTTTGGTATTGCGGGTACTGCTTTCGGTATTACCCCCCAAACTCGGGAGGATATTGCTCAGAGTCCTGACTAAAAAACTCCCCAGTGCAATGACGATTAGGAGGGTAAACAAACTGCCCCCACCCCCAAAACCGAAGAAGGGAATGAGGAAGGGGAAGCCAAAACCCCAACCCGGAGAGCGATAATAGCCGCCGCTTCTCGATGGGGTAGAATAGCTACGACTGGGGGCAGAATAAGAACGAGAGGGGGCGCGGAAAGAACCACCACCAATGCGTCCCCCACTGCGACGAGCTAGGGCGGGATCGCTATGGGCAAAAGTTAAAATCGAGATTAAAACGCAAGCGAATAGGGTTTTAAAGAGGGGTTTGAGTTTTACTAGGAGTTTTGACAACATGGTGTTTTATGCTTTTTATGACATCCCTCAATTTAGCAAAATCCCCGACTGTATACGATCGCCATCCCCCAGCAAACGCCAATGCAGGCCGAACTGTCTTGTAACAGTTCTACAAGTTTGCTTAAATTGAGCAGAGTGGAATAACCCGCATTTTCATCTCAACAATATCTATAGATTTTAGGTAAGGAGTGTTTAGCATGGAAGGATGTCTCAGAGTCGGCCAACCCGCACCGGACTTTACCGCAACTGCCGTTTTCGACCAAGAGTTCAAAACCCTAAAACTCGCCGACTATCGCGGTAAATACGTTATTCTTTTCTTTTATCCGTTGGACTTCACGTTTGTTTGTCCCACAGAAATTATTGCTTTTAGCGATCGCTTCGAAGAATTTAGCAAACTCGGGACGGAAGTTCTCGGGGTTTCCGTGGATAGCGAATTCTCTCACCTCGCATGGATTCAAACCGAGCGCAAGGAAGGGGGAGTCGGCGATATTGCCTATCCCCTTGTTTCTGACATCAAAAAGGAAATTGCCGACGCTTACAATGTCCTCGATCCCGATGCAGGGGTGGCCTTACGCGGACTCTTCATTATTGATAAAGAGGGGATTATCCAACACGCAACGATTAATAACCTGTCCTTCGGACGCAGTGTTGATGAAACCTTACGAACCCTGAAAGCGATTCAATACGTGCAATCTCACCCTGATGAAGTTTGTCCGGCGGGATGGGAAGAAGGCGATAAAACTATGGTTCCCGATCCGCAAAAATCAAAAGTTTACTTTTCTGCGATGTCCTGATGCAGTATGGGCAGAGTTGGGGGCGGCGATCGCGCGATCGGCCGCCTATTTTTTCGCTTAAAATGAAGCATCGCTAAATGGTAGCTTGCCTCGAATTGCTTTGAGAAATGTCAATATCGCAATTAACTGCAACCGTTCCTCTGGTGGAGTTTTTGGCTCAATCAGAATAAGATTCTCCTTGGATTGGATTTTGTTCCCATCAAAGCAACGCGAATCAAGTTATCTCATTAATGTTTTACTCTGGCTCGCCAGACTATTGCAACCCGTCAATGAACAAAATTAGAATTTCAACATCACTGCTATCCAAGGTTTTGCTTACAACCCAACCTATAAATCCAAAGACGGGATTGAGCGTATCCGTCACGCGATCGTCAAAAGACCATGAATCAAAATTGCGGATTGCGAATTGATGAAGGGGACAAGATTTGGTTCAATGAGAAAAGAATTACAAAAGATTACGAAAACTCAGCTTGCCGAGTTTTCGCCATTTATTAACATTTTGGGAGAATTAACAGATGTTTATCCTGTTTGAACTGGCTCTTGCCGCTTTAGTGTTTATGTCCTTGGTCATGGTCATCGGCGTACCCGTTGCCTATGCCACCCCCCAAAACTGGGAACAGTCCAAGACATTAATCTATCTCGGTTCTGGCGTTTGGGGCGTTTTAGTCGTTCTCGTCGGCGTACTCAATTTTCTGGTTGTTTAAGCTACCCTTGATCGTGGTCGGGTAATCGGTCGAGGGCGAAAGCAGACGCGATCGCGAACTTCCCTATTACCCACCCAAATCCCTCGCAGTCGAAGTGTTAACCACCAGCACCCCTCGCAGTCGAAGTGTTAACCATTACTCATTACTTCTTCACCCACAATCTAATGACTACTTTTGAAGGAACCTTCCATCGAGACCCCTCAACCTTACGCTTTGCTATCGTTATCGGTCGTTTTAACGACCTCGTAACGGGCAAACTTCTTTCGGGCTGTCAGGATTGTTTGAAACGTCATGGCATTGATATCGATCCCCAAGGCACGCAAGTGGATTATTTTTGGGTGCCCGGCAGTTTCGAGTTGGCAATGGTGGCGCGGCGCGTTGCGATTTCCGGTCGCTACAATGCTATTATTTGCTTGGGAGCCGTCATTCGTGGAGATACGCCCCATTTCGACTATGTGGCAGCAGAAGCCGCGAAAGGCGTTGCGGCAGCGAGTTTTCAAACGGGCATTCCCATTACCTTTGGCGTATTGACTACGGATAACCTCCAGCAAGCCTTAGAACGTGCGGGCATCAAGAGTAATTTAGGTTGGAATTATGCGCTCAGTGCTTTGGAAATGTCGAGTTTGATGCGAGATATCCATCGCGAACTCCCCGCCCCCACCTATCCTTATCTGAATAGCCCGACTGCTGGCGAACCTCCTTCTCTCCCGGTTTCCCCAGAATGAACGCGAAAAAATGAGGCGAAATAGGGACATTCTTTGACAAATTTTTCATTCTGTGTCATACTCAAAAGGTACTGCAATTATGCGGGTGTAGCTCAGTGGTAGAGCGCCACCTTGCCAAGGTGGATGTCGTGAGTTCGACCCTCATCACCCGCTTAGAGAGCTAAATAATTTTGGCTAAATAATTTGGGCTAAATCATCTAATACTCATCTAACGAGTATTAGATTTTTGATATTTAGCTGAAATTATAATATCTAACTGAATTCATAATATCTAGCTCGATTCACAAGATCTAGTTCGATTCATATTCATCTTTTAATTAAGATAGAGAGAATCGCGATCGCCATTTCCCGCAGACCTTTTCGATCGAGTCTACCCCTCGGGCAAAAGGCTGTCGATCGCGACTAATTGTTGATTGAATATCGTTGTCTTGTCGTGCAGATTAAGAAACCACCCAAGATCGATTTGAACAACGAGTATCCCTGTCCCTGTCGGCGACGAGGTACCCTGAAACCGATATTACTGACGGATGCCTTTGGCTGCGATCGCTGTCAGCAAATTTTTGTTGTCGAAGAAAGCGGCCGGGCGATCGAGCAACTGTCCACCACTTATCCCTATAAGCGATCGTGGCGATGGACGGGAAATCGTTGGATTGTGGCTCGGACTCCCTTGCGAGAAAATTATATTCCCGTCTTGGGGATTTCTATTCTGTTAATCTTGATGGGGGGATTGTTAATATTGCAATCGGGATTTCCTCACGTTTTTTTGCCGATCTTGATGGTATTGTTAGCGATCGTTCCCGCTTTTGCGATCTGGCTCTCCTATCGACGTTAACCGAGACCCAAACGCTAGATGACTCGAGAAGATAACGACACCCAAACCCTCATCTCCCCCATCCTGCGACAAGCCGATCGCGCCGCCCAAGAACTGGCCGCCGCCCCCGGAAACCAACGCAGCCAAGCGATCGCCAATCTTGCCCGCGCCCTCGATCTGGCGAGGGCAGATATTCTCGAAGCCAATACACTGGATCTCGAAACCTCTCGGGACATGGCCATCCCCGAAAGCCTGCGAGAATGGCTAAAATTGACCCCGGAACGCTTGCAAAAAGCCATTCAAATTCTCCAGAGACTCTCAGAACTGGCGGATCCGATTTTCCAAGTCAGACAAACATCCCATCCCGTAGAATCCGCCCAAACTTACTATCAATCCGTGCCTTTGGGAGTCGTCGCCCTCATTTACGAAGCCTTCCCGGAATTAGGGGCGATCGCGGCGGGATTTTGCTTGAAAACGGGAAACGCCTTGATTTTACGAGGGAGTAGCGAAGCCAGCCATACCAACGCGGCGATCGCGGGGGCGTTGCAAGAGGCGATCGCCGAAAGCGAATTGCCCTCGGGCTGTATCGCGGCGATCGCCCCCGAACAAGGATCCTCTATCCAAGATCTCCTCGCCTACAACCAACATCTCAATCTCGTCATTCCTTACGGGCGCGCCAGTCTCGTGCAAAAGGTCTCCCAATGGTCAACGATCCCGGTTTTACCCGCCGCCATCGGCAATTGTTACCTGTATTGTTCCCCCAGTGGCGATCTCGATGTGGTGCGGGAAATGATTCTCGACAGCCACGCCAGCGAACCGGATCCGGTGAATGCGATCGAAAAAGTTCTCATCTGTCGCGGGGGTAATTTTTCGTCTCTGATGCGCTTATTTGCCAATTTGCAGGAAAAAGGCTTTGAGTTGCGGGGCGATCGCGAAATGAGCGAGACCTTCCCCGAAGCCTTAAAACCCGCAGGGGAGAGCGAATGGGGTCGAGCTTATCTCAAAAAGATCGTCGCGTTTAAAATAGTGGACGATATGGACGATGCGATCGCTTGGATCGAACGCTACAGTAGCGGTCATGCGGATTGTTTGGTTACGGAGTCTTATCGCGAAAGCCAGCAATTTGCTCGCGGGGTTAACAGTGCTTTGGTTTATATCAACTCTTCTCCCCGCTTTTTCCGCTACCCCCAACGCAGCGATACGGTATTTCTTGGCATTTCCAATCAAAAAGGCTTGCGACGGGGATTGATGGGCTTGGCGAGTTTGACCACCTTGAAACAGGTGGTACAGGGTTGGGGCTTTTAGTGGGAAAAGATAGGCGATCGCGAGGAAATATGCGGGCGTGAGGTATTATAATGTCTCTGGCATGACTGGAATGCCCGGAAAAATCGCACAACCATAGGAGAGTGACCCAATAGCTTATGATCTGGCCGTTTAAATCGAACAAGCGCAAACAAATTGCCCGCATTGAAATTACTGGCGCGATCGCCACGGAAACGCGCAAGCGAGTATTAAAAGCCTTAGAAACCGTTGAAGAGGAAAAGTATCCGGCAATTTTGTTACGCATTGATTCTCCTGGGGGAACGGTGGGCGATTCCCAAGAGATTTACGATGGTTTGAAACGCATTCGCGAAAAAGGAGTGAAAGTTGTTGCCAGTTACGGCAATATTTCTGCCTCTGGGGGCGTTTACATCGGGGTGGGTGCCGACAATATTGTTGCCAATCCCGGGACGATTACGGGCAGTATTGGGGTGATTCTGCGAGGAAATAATCTCGAACGCTTGTTAGATAAAGTTGGCGTTTCTTTTAAAACCTTCAAATCGGGTCCTTATAAAGACATCCTTGCCTTCGATCGCGAATCGACTCCAGAGGAGAAGGGTATTTTACAAGACCTGATCGATACCAGTTACGGACAATTTGTGGCGACCGTTGCAGAGGGGCGCAAATTAGAGGTCGAAACTGTGAGAACCTTTGCCGACGGGCGCATTTTTACGGGACAGCAAGCCTTAGAATTGGGAATGGTCGATCGCTTGGGAACGGAAGAAGACGCGCGCCGATGGACTTGCGAATTAGTCGATTTAGACCCAGAAAAAACCAAATGCCATACGATTGAGGAGAAAAAACCCCTGTTGATGCGCGTGCTATCCGGACGAGGGACGGCAAAGCGATCGCGTTTGACCATGGCTTTAGATTGGTTAGAATTTGAAATGGCAACAGAAGGCCAGCCGTTATGGTTATATCGACCCTGAACAATTATCAATTATCAATTATCAATGAACAAGGAAAGAATTCCCCCAAACATTCCCATAACATCTCTAACAAAGGAAGACAAACAACCAATAAGCGGTGCGACCCCAGCGACTCGAATTCGCCAAGTGAATGCGCACCAAGACACCAATCACCAACAACCCATCTGGAAAGTGCGGGGAATTCGCGGCGCGACAACAGTGACGGAGAATAGTGTAGAGGCAATTCGCGCGGCAGTAACGGAGTTAATAGAGATGATTGAAAAGTATAATCGCTTGAATCCCGAAGAAATTGTCAGTGCAACATTTACCGCAACTCGAGATATTGATGCAATTTTTCCTGCAGCGATCGCTCGCAAGCATCCGAAGTGGGATAAAGTGGCATTGCTGGACGTTCAGCAAATGCACGTTGAAGGGAGTTTAGAACGCTGCATTCGAGTCCTCATTCACATCAACACGCCTCATCTCCAGAATGAGATGGTTCATGTCTATTTAGGTAATGCCCAAAATTTGCGTCCCGATTGGAGTTTAACGCAATTAGTCTAGGCTAATATCTTCTGATTTATTTTTACTCGAGTAATGGCTCGATCGCGTTGGCAATTTCATCGCAACGAAATTGATTGACAAAACTTTTTAAAGTTGCAGCTAAAGAGCCATGAGTATCAGTAATTTCCGCTACGAGGAGAAGAATTTCCTCATCATCAAGGATTTGTGCGGCTTGAGAAAGGCGAGCCAGCCAATCTCGAGACAAGCCTTGAAAACTTTCTGGGGTAAGGTTCAGAATTTCCGGTTTTGGCGCGATCGCTGTTTCCTGACTGTAAATATACTCGATCCCTAAATGAGTGGCCATAACTTCAAAAATGGTCGATTCGCGAAAGGGTTTGCGGACAAAAGCATCGCACCCGGCTTCCAAGACGATCGCTTTTTCTTCTTCAAGGACGCTTGCCGTTAAAGCAATGACTGCCGTAGCCTGTCCCTTGGTCGTTCCCTTAATATATTTAACCGTTTCGTGACCATCCATCACGGGCATGCGCATATCCAGCCAAATCAGATGAGGCCTCCAGCTATCCCAAATGGCAATGGCTTCTTTGCCGTTACTGGCTTCTTGGAGTTCAAATCCCAAAGGCTGCAACAGTTTAACGAGAAGTCTTCGATTAATGGCTTTATCATCTACAATCAACAATCTGTAGCGGGGTTGGTTGGGGGCAAGCGCCAGCACGCGAGCTTTGGGCTGTTTCGTCTCGATATCAATATTCTGAACCTGTTCTACGCGAATCTCAAAAGCAAATACCGTTCCTTGCCCCACTTGGCTGCTGACGGTAATATCTCCGCCCATTAACCGCACGAATTGACGAGAAATTGGCAAACCGAGACCCGTCCCTTCTTGAGCTTGTTTGCCGCTTTGGGTTTGAGCAAAGGCTTCAAATAAGCGATCGAGTTCTGCCTCATCAATGCCGGATCCGGTATCTTCAACTTCAATTTTTAGGGTTGTTGGTTGTTGAGCTACACTTAACACCTGGTGACTGATTCTGACGGATACGCCGCCTTCTGTGGTGAATTTAATGGCATTTCCGAGTAAGTTAATCAAGACTTGACTTAATTTTGTTCGATCCGTGCGGATGTATTGCGGTAGATTTTCATCGCGCTCGAAAAGTAATTCAATCTGTTGATTTTCGGCTCGAAGGGCGAAAATATCTTCGATTTCATCTAAGAGACGGTATAAATCAAAATTCTGAAGATTGAGAGTTGTTTTGCCGGCTTCTAATTTGGAAATATCTAGAACATTATTAATCAACCCGAGCAGATATTCACCACTCCGATTGATAATATTGATATTTTCTTGTTGTTCTGCGGGCAATTTTTGCGATCGCAGCATTAGTTGTGCAAAACCCAAAATGGCATTTAAAGGCGTTCGCAGTTCGTGGCTCATATTCGCAATAAAGGTGCTTTTCGCTTGATTGGCAACTTCTGCTTTTTCTTTAGCAATAGAAAGCTCTGCCGTCCGTTCTTGCACGCGATTTTCTAGGGTGGCAAATGAGTTTTTCAACTGACCGACCATTTGATTAAAAGCATTAGTTACAGTTTCTAGTTCTGCAATTCCGTTTGCCTTCACCTCTTGACTTAAATTCCCTCGGGCGATTTGACTGCTGGCTTGTCCCAATCTTTGAATGGGTGCGGCAATTAAATTTGAAGTAATAATTCCCAACCCCGTTGCAATTCCTAACGTTAAAAGGCAAAGTAAAATCGTCGTGCGAGTATTCGCATTAATTTGCTCCATGAAATCGGCTTCGGGAATAATGACAACGATCGTCCAATCTAATCCGTTGCCATCTTGAAACGGAAGAATTTTAATAAACTGTTTTTCTCCATTGAGAAAAAAGGTTGATTCTTGTGCGTTTTCAATCGTTGCAAATCTATCAAATTTATCGTTGAGATGTCGAGCAGTCGCTTGAATGAGAGGATCTTTACTATCGATCGCTGCCAATCGAGAGACCTGTTTATTCTCATGCAGAATATAAGGTTCTTCTCCATTAGAAATTGCAACTAAATTACCATCTCGTTCGACAATAAAGGCTTCCCCCGTGCGTCCAATTACAAGATTGCTTAAAAAGTTACTAATTTGAATGAGTGCCAAATCAACGGCAATCACGCCTTGTAGCCGACCATTCTCCCTAAAGATAGGAACGGAGATACCAATTCCCAAACTATCATAAGCAACATATTTATAAATTGCATACCAAGAAGCCTTGCCAATTGATTTTGCTGTTCTGTACCACACTCGCGTCCGAGGATCGAACTCCGTATTGATTTCGTAAGTTTCAGTGCGATTGCCTTGGCTATCTGTTTCATAGTTATGATTGATATTATTATTACTCGGATTCGAGATCCCAATTTTCAATAAATTATTGCGATAATCTCGATTTGCACCAATATATTCACCCTTTTCATTGCCATAAGAATTAAAAGTTAGATATTTTGACAGATGAAGTTGATGCCATAAGTGTTTCTCGACAGTTGGTAGATCGTCTAAGTCGAGTTTACCTTGTTTGATATCTGCTTGGGTAATTTGAGCAATTAAGTAAGGGGTTTCAGCAAAGTTTTCTAGATTATCTTGAATGCGATTGGCAATTTCAGAACGGAGTTGTGAGGCGACAGTATCGATCGCTATTTGACCACTACGGAATGAGAGATATCCAACCAAACTAACTGCACCAACAATTTGCAAGATAAAAGGAATCACCAATACCAAACGTAGGGGAGTGGTACGATTTTTTTTCGAGTTTATAAAGAAACTTTTGTTTATCACAGCAAATTCCCGACTCTCGATCTTCTTTTTCTTAAAATATTATACGGTTTCGAGTTCGAGATTCCGGAAAGTTGAAAAAGATTATCGATCTTAAAATTAGTAATTACTGAATAGCAGGAGAAACCCGATCTCCCCAATTTCTGCTAGTTTTTGCAAGAGCAAGTCGATCGCTATATTGATGCAATTTTTGCTTGCAAGCATCCGAAGTGGGATAAAGTGGTATTACTGGACGTTCAGCATATGCACGTTGAAGGAAGTTTAGAGCGCTGCATCCGGGTTCTTATTCACGTGAATACACCCCACTTCCAAAACGAGATGGTTCACGTTTACTTAGGTAATGCCCAAAATTTACGTCCCGATTGGAGTTTAACCCACTTGCTTTAGTATTTACGTCAATCCCCCAGCATCATAGGTCGTGTGGCTTAAATGAAGGTCAGTGTATCCAATTACTTCTGCCTGTTTTCTCAACGGAAAGGACAAGTATCTGTGACAA
>JBCCVR010000154.1:0-18396 GCA_039194995.1 Cyanobacteria bacterium P01_E01_bin.42
AAGTCTCTCCTTTTTTTATAGCATACAATAGGAAATTCTACTGAGTGACTAAAGATTTTCCAAAACCTTTAATCTGGGTTGGTTCATCAAAAGAAGAGTTGTTAGAATTTCCCAAGGCACTGATTGCGGAGATAGGCTTTATTCTTTATCAGGTTCAAATTGAACAGTATGATTCTCGAATAAAACCGCTCAAGGGATTCAATGGTGTATTTGAAATTGTTAGCAATTATCAAACCAATACTTACAGAACTATTTATGCAGTTAAAATCGATCACTCAGTATACGTTCTCCATGCGTTTAAGAAAAAATCTAAAAAAGGAAGCAAAACCCCCAAGCAAACCATCGAGCTAATTGAAAACTGCTTAAAACAAGCCAGAAAAATTTCTCAAGAACTCCATAACGAAAATCGGGAGAATGAAAACAATGAATGAATATACTATCAGTTCCGGAAATATTTTCAAAGATTTAGGATTTCCCAATGCTGAAGAATATCTGTTTAAAGTTAAATTAGCTTCAGAGATAGCTCGTGTTGTACGTCAGAAGGATTTAGAACCTCCAGAAATTGCTAAATTATTAGAAATAGAACTAGGAAAAGTTAAAGACTTAAACAATGGTCAACTCGATGACTTTTCTCAAGAACAACTCTTATCCTATCTAGTGCGGTTAACTCAGAAAGCAGAAGAGAAATCATTTAAAATAAAACTAGCTGATGCGATCGCGAATATTATTCGCCAGAAAACATCAAATACTTCAGAAATTGAAAGTTTATTGGGGATAACAGCAACACAACTGGAAAACTTAAAAAATGGCAAACTCGATCGCTTTTCCCAAGAAAATCTCTTATTGTATTTAATTGCCTTGGGACAAAATAGTAAAATTGCGATCGCACCCTAAACAAGCCAATGCGATCGCCAAAATCTACACGCTTTCCAAAGGAGACAAATCCAAAGATTCAAAAGTAGGGAAAAACTCCATCAATTGCGTGGCAATTTTCTGTACTCCACCCGAAACATTAGACTCGATATTCAAAGGAATAACGGGATCGTGCAGGGATAAGCGTAACAAAAACCAGCCGTTTTCTTCTGGAGATTGACAAGAAACTCGCACGCCTTCGTAATTATTCGGAACAATCTGCCAACCCGTCCGCGTTGCAGCAAATTCTTGCAATTTTTCAATCACTGTATTGCCATAATTCTTAAAATCATCTACTCCAATTTTCAAACGAAACTCTTTACTTTCTTCTGGTTCTTGCAAAGTGGCAATCAAATTTGATAAAGATTTCCCTGCCAGTTTAGATTTTGCTAACTCAATTAAAAGTTTAGTAACCAGATACGCCCCATCATCGAGAAAATGATTCTCTTTCATCGCCCCATGACCCGAAGTTTCGATCGCTAACCAAGACTCACTCCCTTCTTGATTCAAACGCATAGATTCGTTAATGACATTCTTGTAGCCCCGTTTAAAACGATAGTGTTTTCCTTGTAATTCGCCTTCAATAAATTGCGTTAAACCATCGGAAGTAATCGAGTCCGTAACAATTGCAGAACCCGGATGTTCTTGCAAAACAATGGCAGAAATGAGGGCAATTAAACGATTGCGATTAAGTTCTTTTCCCGAACTATCCACCGCCGCCCCGCGATCCACATCCGTATCAAAAATAATCCCAAAATCCGCCTTATTTGCGACAACTGCTTGACAAATTGCCGCCATTGCTTCTTTATTTTCGGGGTTGGGGATATGGTTGGGAAACGTGCCGTCGGGATCGAGAAACTGACTCCCCGTTGTATCCGCACCTAGGGGTTTGAGGACGCGATCGCTATAAAATCCCCCTGCACCATTCCCTGCATCTAGAACAATTTTTAACCCCTTTAATGGCTGCTCGAAATGTTCGGGATGATTGACAGTTTCCCTGACTTTTTTGACGAGACCTGCGGCATAAACCGAAATAAAATCGTATTTGATAACGCTTCCTACTTGCTTGCCCTCGGTAAAATTATTGTTTTCGGCTAACACTAAAATATCAGTAATATCCTTCTTATCTAAACCACCGCGATCGGTAAAAAACTTTAAACCATTGCGATTAAAAGGTAAATGACTTGCCGTGAGCATAATTGCCCCATCGCAGTTCAATTCTGGCGCGATCGTGCTCATAAACATGGCTGGGGTTGATGCCATCTCAACATCATAAATCTTGCAGCCTAATTCGCTCATGCCAACCATCACAGACTGCATTAGATCGGGACCCGATATGCGGCTATCTCGTCCTACAGCAATGGCTAAATCTTCAATGCTTTTCCTAACCTTTTCTCCCAGCCATGTTGCAAATGCCTTACCTAAATAACTGACAATTTCCGGCGTGAGATTGACTTTTTCGCCCGGAATTCCTTCGAGGGCAACGCCACGAATATCAGAGCCATTTTGGAGCTTTTTCCAATTAAAATTTTCCATGATAATTAACGATCGCAACTAACTTGAGTCGAGTAATTGTGTTTTGGGAAAAGTTCCTTACATTTCGGTTAGTTTTCCCAGCCGAAAAATTCAGAGCTATACTCATCAAAATATACCGATCGCGCCCTCTTCAACGGCGAGAAATCTTAAAAAAATCATATTTTTTGGCGATCGCGGGTTGGGAAAAGCCGGACAAGGAAAATTTTTAAAGCGATCTGCTTCGGGAAGAATTTTATGATTAGACTAGACGCAGCTATCCCCAATGGATTGCAGAATTAACGCAGAGTTTTTATGCTATCCTCAGTATATGACTCGCACAAAACATAGTTTTAGTTCTGGAATCTCTGTTATGGCGACTGACAAAAATTCCGTAGCGATCGACTCTATCTATGGTGTTTGGTATCGTGAAGACCGCTTTCGAGACGAGGGTTATCTGCTAATTAGAGAAACAGAGCGATCGCACGGCTGGGGACAGAAATATGAGTTTCAAAAAACTGGTGAATTTGTTGATGAATATTCTGCACCTTGCGGCAATGACGAACAACTTCATCATTGGCAAGGATTGTGGATGTGGAATGAAAAGATGGGAATTCTCTTATTGCAAGTGAGAATTAAGTGCGATACTCGGTATGGCTCTTTACACGACTCTATCGAAGAGCGATCGCGAGGATATTGGCAGAAAGATAGTCGGATTTTTATAGACAGTGAGTGGAAAGAACGTTATTGTCCTCCAGAAGGAGAACTACAAGAATATCTTTTACACCAAGAATTATATATCGATGAAATTTCAAGGGAAAGACTGATTCTCAAGCCGATTCCCAGTGTTAGGGAATAAGTTCTCTAGCAGTAGGGGAAATGTATGGTATGAGAATTTAAATCCAAGAATTTAAACCCAATCTTAGCGATCCTGTAAAACTTTTTGGACATTACTCCAAATTCCTTTTACAGTTTGTTTGATTTGGCGCTTGGTTTCCCAGCGAGAAAAATCTCGTTCGTAGGTTTCCCCTTCAGTTTGAAAGGCTTTCCACGCACTGAGAGCGACCAACAAACCCGCAATGAGGATTGTATAGCGCGACCAACTCATGCCCCCACCACCGATGAGGTCGAAAGCCACCAAAAAAATGCCTACAATTGAATAAGTTATGGTTTTCTGACGAAACCGCTCTTGGCGATAGAGATTAAAGGCTTGACGCTTGGTTTGCTCGAGCTTTTGCTGCAACCATTCTTGCTGTGCTTCTTGCAATGATGTGGAAGAAATTCCCAAATCCGCAGCCACTTCTTGTAGTTGTGCTTCTGTTAATTCATCGCTCTCAGTTTGGCGAGCGATCGCGATTTGGAGAATTTGCTGAATCTCTTCCTGTTGGTAGGTTTTGGGTTGGGGAGAGTCAGAGACAGTCATGGGAATTCTCGATGGATGATGGGGTTAAAACGATGATTTTCTTCCATTATGCCGAAATTCGATCGATAGAGAACAGAGAGTTAGGAAGTAGGGAGTAGCGGGTAAGAGGGGATAACCGGACTGAATTCGAACAAATCCATCGATACAATAAGAACAACGCAAATTGGAAACGATAACGAGCAATGGAGCAAGAAAGCATGAATAACAATATCCGTGTGGGTAGTTTATTTGGCATTCCCTTTTTTATCAATCCGTCTTGGTTTTTGGTGCTGGCATTGGGAATGTTCTGGTTTGGGGAACAATTTGCCACCCTCCCGCAATTTAACGGCTTAATGGCAGCAGTTTTCGGGCTAATTACGGCGTTGTTACTCTTTGCCTCCGTTTTGGCTCACGAATTGGGGCATAGTTTAGTGGCGATCGCCCGGGGCATTCGCGTTAAATCGATTACCCTCTTCATTTTTGGCGGTTTGGCACTTCTAGATAAAGAAGCAGAAACACCTTGGGAGTCTTTTGCGATCGCGATCGCGGGTCCTCTGGTGAGTTTTCTCCTCTTCGGTTTTTTCTCCCTCCTACAAATGGCGGTTTCGCTACCCCTACCCCTTTTGGAATTGTGCTTGATCCTCGGCTTACTCAATCTCATTTTAGGAATTTTTAATCTCATTCCCGGTTTGCCCCTCGATGGTGGCAATATCCTCAAAGCGGCCATCTGGCAAATTACGGGCAATCCGAACAAAGGCTTACTCTATGCCAGTCGCGTCGGTCAGTTTTTTGGGGGCTTGGCGGTTATTGTGGGGGGCTTGGCGGTTTTGGGAATTAGTCCCTATGGCAGTATTTGGACGCTGTTTATCGGCATTTTCCTCCTGCAAAATGCCCGACGTTCCGCCCAATCCGCTCTCCTGCAAGATAAACTCGAACGTTACACTGTCAAAGATGCCGTAATTCCCGACAGTCCCATCGCCAAACAGGGATTGAACGTTCGAGAGTTTGTCAATAATTACGTCATTGGCAATGAAAAATGGCGCAAATTCCTAGTCACGGATGAAGAAGGCAAATTGGTGGGAGATATTGTCCTCGAAGACCTCAAAAGTATTGCCACTTCCGTTTGGACGGAGACCCCCTTACAAGCCCTCGTGCGTCCGGTTGCAGAAAATCTGACGATCGCTGGCGATCGCTCTTTACTGGACGCAGCCAAATTAATCGAGAGAGAAAATGTTCAACAATTTACGGTCATCGGCGAGAATGGCGTAGTCTTAGGACTGTTGGAAAAGTCTTCCATTATCAACCTTTTATCGACGAACGGCTAACCAAAGATCGCGTTTTTGTCGCACTTTGTTCGCGACAAAAACGCGATCGCCCCATAACTGATTACCCATTCCCCAAAGCAATGAGCCGTTGAATGGTTTCTAGTAATTGTTCGCGATCGAAGGGCTTGGTTAAATATTCCGTTGCGCCTGCCAAACGCCCTTGAACCTTATCGAATGCCCCATCTCTTGCCGTCAGCATGATAATGGGTAAATTTTCAAACTGAGGCAGGCTGCGAACGGTTCGACACAACTCCAAGCCATCCACTCCGGGCATGGTGACATCTAAGAGCAACAGATCGACATTTTGATGATAGATTGCCGATAAAGCATCCACCGCATTATCGGCAACAATCACGCTGTACTGTTGGTGCAAAGCCTGTTTGATAGATTGTCGTACGATGGGGCTATCATCTACCGCTAAAATTGTAGAGGTTTGAGGTGGAGTTACAGACATTGGTTTAAACTTACGCGCTTGTTCGGGTTTGGCGTGATGCTTCTCGATCGCAACAGAACTCCCTCACTCTACATTAAAACAAGGGAATATTATTTTGTATTTTTGCATAATCTTTTCTCGATTTCCGGGACAAAAGATTAAAAGAACCGCGAGAAATTGAAGAATCGGGAAAATATGCCCCGAATTGACTAGATTTGGGGAATTCTGCGGGAGATTGGGAAAATTTTACAGGAGAATTGCCAACTTTCCTTCTTGAATTCTAAAACTTTTGTTAAGAAAAATCGATAGGATTGCAAACAGTGATACACAAAATGACTCCCAATAGCGCATAATAAAATTATGAGCGTAAACTCCTATTGTGAATCTTTATTGAGATTCGGTTTTTGTTGGGTGCTTATGATAAGATATTTTGCATAAAAAAACATTTGTTTAGTTTTGTTTATAAAACTTAACAATCAAAAAAAACAAAATTTAATCTTCTCAAAAAGAAAAACCAGCGAATAGAAATATTCTCCGGTCGCAACAAGTCAGGGGAGCAAGCGAACAACCACTTGAGAGGATAAAGAATTGCTGCAATCGCAGCCCGATACAAAACCGAATCTAACAATCGCACAATATTAACTTTTTTGTCTGGGAGTTTTATAAAATGGTCGCCAGCTTCATGAACGTACAGATTTTAGAGAGCATAACAGATGCTTTTTTTGTACTCGATCGCAAATGGAGATTTGTTTCTCTCAATTCAGTTACGGAAGAGTTATTGGGGAGAAGCAGAACAGTGCTGCTCAATCGCTCGATTTGGCAAGAATTCCCCGAACTCAGAGGCTCCGTCTTCGAGGAGGAATATCGGCGAGCGGTGGAGCAACAGAATCCCACCCATTTTGAGGCATTGTTTCCGGTCGGGAAAATTTGGGTAGAAGCTCACCTCACACCCTATCAACATGGGATTTCCGTGTGCTTGCGGAATATTTCCGAACGGAAGAGAGTTGAAGCTGACTTATTGGAGAAATCTCGCTTGGCTCGCTTGGAAGCCAAAGTGAGTCGCTTCCTCGTCCGTACCCATTCCATTTCCGAAAGCCTGCAATATTGTGCCGAAGCGATCGCCGAGAATC
The DNA here is from genome assembly GCA_039194995.1 of Cyanobacteria bacterium P01_E01_bin.42. Classification (GTDB taxonomy): domain Bacteria; phylum Cyanobacteriota; class Cyanobacteriia; order Cyanobacteriales; family Spirulinaceae; genus CCY15215. Next base: position 6,715 of record JBCCVR010000154.1, read on the forward strand.
TAGATATTGCCGTCGCAGCAATTTGGCTCTACAATCCCCAACGCAATTGCTTAGAACTGCAAGGTTCGTGCCTGAATACCGATACCCCTCCCGCCATTCTCAACACCGAACTGTTGAGCCAACCAGAACTCCCCCTCGATGGCTCCATCGTCGGCGCGATCGCACAAAATCAGCAACCCGTAAGCGATTTAGTATTTCCCCCCTTCGGAGATACCATCGGTAAAATTCAGCGCAAGCTCGGGGATATTCGCAGCGATCTCCTCTTTTGTAACTTGGACGGTCGGGGTTTGGGAGGAAGTAGCAAGCTCTACTTTATCGGCTATCCTTTAATTTTGGAAGAACGGACGATCGGCGTTTTAGCCGTCTGGAGCGATCGCCCCTTCACCCACACCTTACGGGAAGGACTGGAGACCCTCAGCGATAATTTAGCCCTCGATATCGATCGCTGCCAAGCCAGAAGCGCCCTCGCCTCCCGTCGAGAAGCATTGCTCTTTAGCCTTGCCAACCAAATTCGCAACTCCCTCGATCTCGACACCATTTTGGGAACTGCGGTGCGGGAAATTCGCAATCTTTTGGATGTCGATTGTTGCAGTTATCTGTGGTGTTGGAACGATATCCGCAATCCTCCCAGTTTGAGCGTCTCTCATGAAGCAGAGCGAGAAAACCAGAAAATACCGGGTATTCGCACCTGTTCTCCAGAAGATCTCACTTTTTTGGCGCGTCAAATCGAACAGTTAAAAGCGATTCGCATCGAAGATATCGATCGCCCCCATCTTCCTCATTTTTCCCAACGAGAGATTGCAGAACTCACCAAACTGCTCGAGGGCGTTCAAATCGAATCTTTACTGCTGATTCCCTTAAAAACTCGTTCCGGTCATCTGGGTGCGATCGCTTGCGCCCAAACCCAAGGCTCGCGACGCTGGCAGGATTCCGAGATGGAGCTTTTGCAAGGAGTCGTCGATCAATTGGCTCTGGCGATTGACCAAGCGGAATTATTCGCCCAAACTCGTGCGACGGCTTTGGCTGCCCAAACTCAAGCGCGCGAGCTAGAAAGCACCTTAAAGGAACTCAAGCAGACGCAAACCCAATTGATCCAAACCGAAAAAATGTCGAGTTTGGGACAGATGATTGCTGGCATTGCTCACGAAATTAATAATCCCGTTAATTTTATTTCTGGAAACCTCAGTTATACCGGCGATTATATTAATGACGTTCTCGAAATCCTCAAATTATATCAGAAGAATTATCCCTACCCGAGCGAAGAAATCCGAGCGTTTGCCGATGAAGTAGATTTGCCTTTTCTGTTAGAGGATTTACCCAAAACATTGTCTTCCATGCAAATTGGTGCGGAACGCATTCGCAAAATCGTCCTTTCTTTGAAGAACTTTTCGCGATTAGATCAAGCGGAAATGAAAGTCGTGAACATTCATGAAGGAATTGAAAATACGCTCTTGATTTTACAGCACCGCTTAAAAGCAAAAGGCAGTCGTCCGGAAATTCTCGTTAACAAAAGATATGGAGATCTGCCCGATGTGGAATGCTATGCCGGACAGTTGAATCAAGTATTTATGAATATTCTCAGCAATAGTATTGATGCCTTGATGGATGTTCCCGAGCCCTGTTCCATCACGATCGCGACAGAATGGGAAGGAGACGAAATCAACGGCCGGGTTCTCATTCGCATCCGCGATAATGGTTCTGGGATGGAAGAAGAAACGCGATCGCATATCTTCGATCCCTTCTTTACCACAAAACCCGTCGGCAAAGGAACGGGTTTGGGATTAGCTATTAGTTATGACATTATTGTTAAAAAACATCGCGGCCAAATCTCCTGTCATTCAATTGTAGGGGAAGGAACGGAATTCCATATTTCGATTCCCATTGTTCAGTCTTGAATCAGTTATCAGTTATCAGTTATCGGTCACCAGTTGCTATTGGGTAGCAAACTCGATCGCGAGGGGATCTTGCAATTTTTGGACGCTTTTTGATAGCAGGAAGGCAAGATATTGCTGCAAGCGCTTTTTTTGGAGACTGTTGGAGTAATAAAGGGGAGGTTGAGACGTAAATAAAGGTGCGGCGGCGATCGCCGGATAGGGGAGGAATTCGCGGGATTTCGCCGTCATGCGCACTCGAGCGGAGGCTGAGGGAATCAATCCCTCGGGCAATTGTCCCGATAGGAAAGAGAGCAAGCGCCAAGAACAGGCCCGAGGAATTCCTCGAAGTTCTAGAGATTTCACGACATCTTCTAGAGTGAGGGGACGATCGCCCATGTCTCGCAAAAGTTCTGCTAAAAGAAAATAATCGTCGTATTGATGGCGCAGGCGATCGAGCAAGTGAGGAAATAAGGGCAGGCGAGAGAGTCCAGCAGCAATAAGAGTACTGCGATCGCTTTCTTTTAGGAGAGAAACTTCAGCTGCGGGAAACTTATGAAAGAGCCAAGATTGGATAAATGGCAAAATGAGCGCCAGCATTTCCCCACTGCAAAACACTCGAGCGATCGCTTCGGGATACTCGCCTTTTTGACTGAGTAATTCATTGATTTGCCGATTCAATTGTTCGTAAAACGGATGCAAAATTTTTTCAACCAATGCCGATCGCGTTGCGCCCCATTCTTGAGGGCCGAGATAGGTTGAAAAGGCTTCTTGCTTCTGCAAAATCAATAGGGTGCGCTTGGCGGTTTCGAGTAGAGATTGCCCCTCCGAAAAGTTTTCAATTTTGACCGTTGCGCGATCGCGTTTGGGGCGATCGGGTTCTCCGGGCTGGGGAATCTCCAATTTGAGATGCTGCAAAAACTTTTGTTCTGGCAACCACTGAGGGTAAAGTAATTGGCAAAAAATATCGCAGTAGAGGTCTCGCGCCCCGTATTCCAATCCCCGCAACGTCCAATCTTCGCGTTTTAGCTCTGCCCACGGTCGAGCCTCTGTCAAAGCTAATTCTGTTGTTAAAATTCCACCCTGTAAGATTAAAATTCCTTTTTGGTTATTGGTCGATCCCCCCCTGCCCCCCTTAATAAGGGGGGAGTCGGCCGGACTAGGCGATTGACTCATTGATAACGCGATCGCTTCTTCGAGAAAAAAAATGCGATCGGGAGTCTCCACCAACTTTGCCTCTAAAATGGCTTCTCGCAGGTTAAAACGGTAGGTATCGCCCCAGACTACAGAACAATTCAAAATTACATCTTCTAGGGACGCTAAGGCGGCGTTCAGAGCCGATGCTGAAAGTCCTTCCGTCCCGATTCGATATGAGGTTGAGCGATCGGGATTGAGAGTTTCGAAAAGTGCCTGTAAGGATTGTTGTAGTTGGCGCAGAGAAATAACATTGCTCCCCGCACTGCCAAATTGCGGTTCCCATTGGCGGGATTGGCGATTGTAACAGGGAATTGCTCCGTGAAAAACGGCAGGACTCAGCGCGATCGCAGTTGAAAAAGCGTGTTTTTCTCCCTTGAGTTGTCCCGTCCGGGGGTCAATGGACAAACAAAAAACCGGGATTTCTGCCTCATTCCCCGATTGCGTCGGCGTGGAAGGCGATCGCGTCCAGTACAGGGGATAAGAGCGATTTTGCTGGCGATCGTACAGAACTGCGGCAATCCCCGAGGCATTAAAATCAATTCCCAAATACCAAGCATGAGTCATTTCAACGAACAATTCCCAATTATCAATGACCTCTAGTTTGAGCAGACCGATGGGCTACTCTCATGTTTGTTTGCGTTTTTCTTCTGAAGGCTCGGGGGCTTCGCTCCAAGGATCGGTCATAATTTCCGTCACGGCGCGATCGCTATTATCCATCCCCTTCGAGTTTTGAGAAAAATTGCGCGCATCCCGAGGGGGAGCGGTGGGTTCCGAGTTATCCCACAAATCTTCACGGGTCGAGAATGTCGTTGTGGGTTTGGGAGAACGCATCACCGGAACGGAATTTCTGCCCGTCCCTGCGCCCGCTAGAACTTGTTTGGGCGGCGGTAGTTCAAAATCGTCATCCACAACGATTTCTAATTGGTTATTGGTCGCATTCCCCTTCTTGCGCTCCCCCTCTTGCTCTCCTCCTCTTGGGAGGGGGTTGGGGGGTGGGTCGGAGGCTGGGGGGTGAGTTGGCTGGGAGAGGGGTAGGTTGTTATTGGTTTGTACTTCCTGCCAATCTAAATCTGCGAGAGAAGTCAAAATTGCTGAGGGGGGAATCGCGATCGCGTCTTGTGCGGGTGCTTCCGTTACTGCGGCGATCGCCGTTTCCGGCAGCATCCAATCCTCGTCCTCTTCGCTGATAATTTCTTCTTCGAAGGCTTCCTCGAAGGAGTTGTCTACCTCCATTGCGGCATTGATTTCGGGGGAATCGAGATGAATTTCCGGCTTGCAATCGGCACTTGCCCGAGTCTCTTCGGTAGGAGAAAGTTCCGTCGGTACGGTTTCTTCCTTCGTCGCGATCGCTTCTTTGATTTCAAGCGGAGGCTCGAATTCTTCTTCTGTCAGCGTTTCCTCAATATCCGCCGGAGAAATTTCCACCTCCGACACCGGAGCATTCCCCTCAAAATTCGCTAAATCTTCCGTCAGGGTTCTGAGTTGTCCGGAGTCGAGTAGCGTTTCTAAATCGGCCTGCGGTTGGGGTTTAACTTCATCTGTTGCCAATAAGGTTTCCCCGGCGGCCACGGAAATGATTTCATCGTCATCAATCTCTTCTTCCTCCTCCACTTGCTCGGATTTTTCTTCGAGAAGTTCTGTTAGAGAAGCGATCGTCTCGCCAACAATCTCATCTAAAGTTTGGCTATCGGTTTCTGAAATTGGCGGTGTTGCTTCAGAGGTAATATTTTCCTCAATGACAACAGGCTCGATTTCCTCTTCGGTTTCCGGCGGTTCGCCAAATAATTCGGCTTCGATTGTTGGAGGTGGAGAGTCAAGGCTGACAACTTCTTCAGCAATGACTTCTTCAGCAATGACTTCTTCAGCAATGACTTCTTCAGCAATGACTTCTTCAGCAATGACTTCTTCAGCAATGACTTCTTCAGCAATAACTTCTTCGGCAATGACTTCTTCGGCAATGACTTCTTCGGCAGAGATCGCCGGATCTGCAAGACCGGAAAACAGATCGCGAACAGGAGGCTCTTCAACGGAAACATCTTCTTCTGCCTCCAATTCTGCTTCTTTGAGGGTCAAAACGATGGGAATGGCTTCTTCATCGTCAGCATTCATCAATTCGTCTGAATGGAAGAGATGCTCGTCCCATGCTTCCCATGCTTCGAGACCTTCACTCGCCTCGTCCCTTTCCTCGATATTCTCTTCGAAGAGAGCGTCAACAGATTCTATTTCTCCTTCTTCCTCTAACTCCCAACCCGGGGGAATTTCGCGATCGAGCGGGGCTGGCGGAATTTCCATTCCAGCAAAGGGAAACATTGCCATACTGGCAACCGGATTGGCTTCAATATCCCCCGTATCGGCAACAGGCGTTTCTGCGAGGGTTTCTTCAAGGACGAGATCGCCTTCGAGATCGATTGTCCCACTCTCTTCAGTTACTTCGATGCCCGGGGATTGTCCGGTTAGCTCGAGATTGAGGCGTTGGAGGTATGCCGCCAAAACCGTTTTCCCCTGCTGTCCCAATTCGTGCATCTCCGCAATCCCCAGGGCGAGGGATTGATGGTAGCTTTGCATGTCCCCCTCTAAAGACTCAAAAACCTTGCGGAGGGTTCGATCCAAATTGAGGACGAGAACATCTGCCTGTTGTTGGAGCGATCGCAATTTTTGCAGGCGATCGAGGTGTTGCAGGGGCGTGGGAGAAACCTTCTCCTCCCGAGGGGTCTGCAATTGCCACAACTGCGTTTCAAACTTTTCAAGGGCGAGGGAAAGTTCTTGCTGTAACGCTTTGCTGCACCGTCCCAGCAAAATTTGCAAGAAATCCGACATGAGTTGTAGATGCCGCCCTTCTAGGGTGCGAATTTCCGCTAGGAGGGATTCCCTCTGCCTTCGTAATTCTGCTACCTCCCCGTGTAAGGGCTGTAACCAGTCCTGTCGGTGGAGATTTAATTGCGACATGACCGCAGAAGCGATCGCGATCGCCGTTTCTTGTTGCCCGCCCGGTCTCAAAGAAGATTCCCCCGGTTCGATCTCGATTTGATTTCGCAAACCGAGCAAGTACCAGCGTACCTTCTCCAAAACGGCTTGTTGCGCGTTTTCCTCAACGCCATTATTCTCGGTCGGAGTCTCGATCCGTCCCGAGCGATCGGGTAGAACCCGGTCGATTTCGGCAATCAGAGCTTGAATATCGTTGTATGAAATCACCGCAAATCCCTAAATGAAATCCCTCGCAGCACTTCGGGTGAAGGCCGCCGCCTCAGCAAAAACGATCGCTGAATTCGGCGTTTTGTATTTTTATGCTACCCTTCTTATACTATTGAATCCTTCGTTATCAAGGAAAGTTAAGTTTAATTGGGAATATCTGGGGAATTTTCAGATTTTTACCACACTACCAGCGCAATAGCGCATAATAACTTGTGAACGTTCCCGATCGCCCCCGCTCTCGGATCGCGATCGAAACGTCTGCGCTTGTTCAACTCTTGCCCCATGGACGGAACCAACTCCCGCGAAACTAACCCCGACATTCAAGAACTTATCGAAGCCGCACCCTTTTTCCAAGGGCTGCCAGATGACGCGCTCGATAAGCTAACTCATCATGCGGTCATCCGCAGTCATCCCCCCAACCAAGTCATTCTCCTAGAAAATGACTGGGGTGGCTCAGTCTATTTCATTGTGGATGGCTGGGTGAAAATCCGCACCTACAACCTCGACGGTAAGGAAGTCACCCTCAACATTATCGGCAAGGGAGAAGTCTTTGGCGAAATGGCAGCTTTGGAAGAAGTGCCTCGTTCCACGGATGTGATTACCCTAACCACCACGAAAATTAGCAGCGTTCCCGCTCAAGATTTTGTAGCCCTCATCACCACGGAACCTCTAGCAGGGGTGCGTCTGGCTCAATTGATGGCAACTCGCTTGCGCCAAGTTAACCGCCGCTTGCGCCTCAGAGAAGCCGATAGTATGTCTCGGGTCTCGGATACTCTGTTATTTTTGGCAGAAGGACAAGGGAAAGAAGGCAAGCAAGGTATTGAAATCCCAAACCTCCCTCACCGAGAGTTAAGTAGTTTGAGCGGTTTGGCACGAGAAACCGTCACCCGCGTTCTCACGAAATTAGAGAAAAAAGGTTTGATTCATCGAGATCCCGACATTCTCCGAATTCCGGACAAGCAAAAGTTAGAAAAAACGATTACTTAGTTGTTTGTTATTTGTTGTTTGTTGTTTGTTGCTTGTTGTTGATATGGATGAGACAAACTGGGTGGATGCAGGGGATGACGATCGCAATGGAGCGGTGAAGGAGCAAGAATTACCACTCACTCGATCCAAGCGCGATCGCCCGGCTTCTTTGGTGATGGTAGAAACCGCCTTTTTATCCAGTGCGGCGAGTTTGATGTGGCTGATTAATTATTATTTTCCCCTCGGCCCGGTTCTGCAACTGCTTTTTCCCATTCCGATTGCTTTATTATATTTACGTCGAGGCAATCGGGCGGCATGGATGGGGGTATTGATTTCGGGGCTACTGCTCTCTGTATTATTGGGACCGACTCGCAGCATTATGTTCACCGTTCCCTATGCGGTTTTAGGGGTGCAATTGGGTGCAATCTGGAAGCGGGGAGGGAGTTGGTATTTTTCGATGGTATTGGGAACGATTTTAGGAACATTTGGCTCTTTTTTTCGCATTTTTCTCATTTCCATTTTTCTGGGAGAAAATTTCTGGCTTTATGCCATTAACCAAATTACCAGATGGTTAGATTGGGTTTTTATCAAGTTGGGAATTTTAGTGCAACCGGATATTGGTTTAATTCAAGCGATCGCCTTTGTTATGTTGTTCTTTAACAGTCTTCTTTATACTTTTACGGTGCATCTGGTGGCATTATTGCTATTCGATCGCCTGAAAACTCCCATCCCTCGCCCTCCTGCGTGGATTCAAGCCTTAGTTGAGTATGATTATTAGTTTTTCGTAGGAGCGACAGTCCAATCCATTCAAAATCATAATCTTTATGGGTCAGATATCCGATGAAAATGTTATACCCTCATTTTCAAGACTGGCGATCGCTAACGTTCTTTCTAATATCACAATTCCCTTAACCAGTTTTTCAAATCTTGCTTTTTTAGGACATTTAAACAATACAAACCACCTCACTGGCGTAACGCTAGTCCTCGCTCTCTTTGATAGTCTTTTTTATAGTTGTAGTTTCCTGCGGATTAGTACGACGAGTTTGACCGCGCAGGCAATGGATGGCGATCGGACGCAAAATTTGTCTGTCATTCTCTTGAGAAATGGAGCGATCGCCCTTATTATCAGCTTGATTGTCTTGAGTTTAAAAATTCCTTTAGAACAAGTCTGTTTTTCTTTTCTCAAAACAGCCCCCGAGATTGAATCTATTGCTCGCACTTACTTTGAAATCAGAATTTGGGCAGTTCCCGCAACATTATTAAACTTTGTCATCATTGGCTGGTTATTGGGTCAAGGAAGAAGCGATTTAGTCCTTTGGATAACGGCTGCGATCAACAGTCTCAAAATAGGATTGGACTATCTATTAATTCTCAAGTTCGGATTGGCAAGTGTAGGTGCGGGGTTAGCCGTCGCTATTCACCAATATTTATTGCTAGGCTGTGCTTTAATTGTTGTCGGGTCGATTTTACCTTTTAAAGCTCTCTACCTAAAAAATACGGATGCTTTTAAATTAGGCAAACTGCATTCTTTACTGACCTTAAATGGGAATATTTTCGTGCGTTCCCTCGTCAAAATGATAGTTCTCTTAGTTTTTACCAAAGTAGGCACCGCATTAGGCTCTAAAGTTTTAACAGAAAATGCGCTGGTCTTTGAAGTGATTCTCCTCGTTTTATTTTTACTGGAAGGATTGGGTTATGCTGTAGAAACCTTAACAGGCTTTTTTGAAGGAAAGGGACGGTTAGAGGAAATTTTTCCTCAATTACGTTGGGCGTTTCTGAGTAGTTTGTGCGCGGGCGTAGGAATTGCAGCTATCGTTTGGATCTTCCCTCAACAAGTATTTAGTTTGCTCACCAATCGAACAGAACTATTACAAGATATGAATCAATATACGCCTTGGCTGGCAATGATTTTGGGTTTATCCTCAATTTCATCAATTCAGGAATCTTATTTTTTTGGACGGACTGCGGGTCATGTGGTTCGTAATGCCAATCTCTCCAGTGCTTTTTTAGGTTTTCTCCCTCTTGCGATCGCGGCCTTATGGTTGCAAAACAATCAAATATTGTGGTTGGCGATCGCTGTTTCCGGGTTGGTTCAAACTGTAATTCTAGCGATCGGGTTTCGTGCCAATTAGTACAGATCGGCTTTGAGATAATGAGTTCCTGCTTTGAAAGTCGTTCGACGGGAAATCTGGAGAAAATTACGAACCTCTTGTAATGAATTTCCCAAATAACGATCCCATTGAAAACAAATGAGAGGTTTTGCCCTCAATCCCTGCTCAAAACTCTCAAGAATCATTTTCCGAAATAGCCATTCATCATCAGATGCACGCTTGGGTAAAGGGATTAAAGTTTGTTCGAGGTGAACCAAGTAATCATCGATAGCAATATCTCGCGCGAACAATCCTAGTTTGAGAGCAAGATACATAAACTCTTCGCATAACCCATCATATCGCTTCAAAATAAAAGGAATATCTTGTAAGTTTGGCTTGCTAATGAAACGGCGATAGGAATTAGCAAGCTCGGCGATAATAGGAATTGTTTCTATCAGACGAGATTGAGCTAATCGAAAAGCCATTAAACAAAATTCTTCGCTAAAGACCAGTCGATCGCGACTATCGTGTTGCGGATCGTCTAAAACAAGATATCCGCCATCCCACCCATAATGATAGATTTCCGAGACAATATGATAAAAATCGTGAGTTTGGCGAAGCAATCGGATCGACCAAGTTTGATCTGAATCAGGGGCTAAAGGGTGTTTATCAAAACTATAAAATTTTGCATCGAATCGATACTGAGCATAAGCACCTCCCAAGGAGTCTACAGGAAAATGAGCGAGATTTTGGGGGGTGAAAGATGGCAGTAGATAACGTTCCTCGCAAAGTGTTTCGATCTTTGCTAAAGTAAGAAGTTGAGGATGAGATATAGACCAACGATCTCGATCGCCCCTCCGATCTAAACATAATTCAATTCCCAGCTTGTCTCGCATTTCATCAAACTTATGTCTGAGTTGACTAAAGGGAACTGTCATAAAAGTCGAGCCATCTGGATTAATTTGAGATCGTCCGGAAAATTGTCGAGCTTCTCTCAAATAAACTTGTTTTAGATCGCCAATCATTTCTGTATTTTAATCCGACTCCTCAATTTACTGATGGATAGCTTGATGTTCTTGTTATTTTAGATTTTTTTAGCGATCCAGATATATTATTTCGATCGCAAATCTTTCCTGTTTTGGAGTTGTTCGATCTGAAAGGAGAGGTTATTCAGTTCCATTATCGGCCAATTCGCAAACTCCAGTCAGTTCAAATATCTACACAATTTGCGATCGCCTTGTCCCACTTTTTTCTACAGTAGAGGAAGAACCCTCTCTAACTTCAAACTAGAGTCTATTCAGCCATGTCTCGTCCCCATCACGTCTCCATCTTTGTCTCCAGTGTCGCCCTGACTTTACTAGCGATCGTCGCTTGTGCCAAACAACCCGCAAAAGAAGCGACTTCCGAATCAACTTCCCCAGTTGCAGCAACCCAAGAAGAGACAGCCAACTCCCAAACCGATACCCCTCCCGTTTCCCAAGCCAACCAAAGCGCTAAATCTCTAAATCGCGTTAATATTTATTTCCCCAAAGATGGCAATATCGCATCCGTCGTGCGGGAAACCAACAGCCAAGGCGTGGCAAAATTCGCCATCGCTCAATTGGTGCAGGGACCCGCAGAAGAAGAGAAACAAAACGGTTTGCAACCCGCGATCGCCTTACAGGGGAGTTCGAATTGCGGAGAGGACTTTGCCATTGCGATCGAAGAGAAAGTAGCTAAATTGCGCTTTTGTCGGGATGTGGTTTCCGAACAAAATTTAGAGGTGAATCGAGCGATCGAAGCGACATTAACACAGTTTTCTACGGTAGAAAAAGTCGCGATTTTAGATCGCAATGGTAAGTGTTTGTCAACGGCAGATAATTCTTGTTTGGCGCAAGTTCAACCCGCTAATAAGTTAACTTTAACTGGATTGGGTGGCGTTGAGATTGGCATGACCATTACAGAAGCCAGTCAAGAAACGGGCGTTCAGTTTGTGAATCAGGCAAGCGGTGGCGAAGAACACGGTTGTTTTTATTACAAAGCCGCGACAGAACCCCAAGATGTTTCTTATATGGTCACAGAAGGCAAAATTGCTCGCATTGAAGTCAACACCAAGAATATTACAACCTTAAGCGGGGCAAAAATTGGCGATACGGAAGAACGAATCAGAGCACTCTATCCGGGGAAAATTGAAGAAGAAGCTCACGAATACGTTCCTGGTGGGAAATATTTATTTTTTGTTCCCGAAGATGCTTCCAATCAAAACTATCGCGTTGTTTTTGAGACCAATGAAAAAGGAATTGTCACAACCATGAGAAGCGGAAAAATTCCAGAAGTCGGTTGGATAGAAGGATGTGTTTGATTCAGACTTAAATCAGTCGTTTTAT
>JBCCVR010000155.1:0-18370 GCA_039194995.1 Cyanobacteria bacterium P01_E01_bin.42
ATTGCCGCTTATGAGTTAGCCTTGCAAGTCTATACTCCCTCTGCATTTCCCGAACAATGGGCAATGACGCAAAACAATCTTGGAACAGCTTACAATGACCGAATCAGAGGAGAAAGAGCCGATAATCTCGAAAAAGCGATCTCCGCTTATGAGTTAGCCTTGCAAATCTATACTCCCTCTGCATTTCCCCAAGATTGGGCAATGACGCAAAACAATCTTGGAACAGCCTACAAAAACCAAATCAGAGGAGAAAGAGCCGATAATCTCGAAAAAGCGATCGCTGCTTATGGGTTAGCCTTGCAAGTTTATACTCGTGACGCATTTCCCGAACAATGGGCAGCAACACAAAATAACCTTGGGACAGCTCACAATGACCGAATCAGAGGAGAAAGAGCCGATAATCTCGAAAAAGCAATCGCTGCTTATAAGTTAGCCTTGCAAGTTAGAACTCTCTCTGCATTTCCCGAAAAATGGGCAGCAACACAAAACAACCTTGGGGCAACTTACAATGACCGAATCAGAGGAGAAAAAGCCGATAATCTCGAAAAAGCAATCGCTGCTTATGAGTTAGCCTTGCAAGTCTATACTCTCTCTGCATTTCCCGAAAAATGGGCAAAAACTCAACACAATATAGCTAATGCTTATCGCGAGCAAATTGGAGGAGAAAGAAAGAATAATTTAGAACGAGCAATCTCAACATACAAATTAGCTGCCGAAGTTTTCACCCGCGACGCATACCCCTACAAATGGGCAATCAATCAAAGCAGCTTAGCAGAAGCATTAACGCAACGTGCCGAACTGACCGAAAATAACCAAGATTTAGATACAGCCATCAACCTGCTAGAATCAGCCCTAGAAGTTTCCCCTGTTGGCAGTCCTGACTACATCGATTCTCAGTATCGCTTGGGAAATGCCCTCTCTCGTCGCTACGAATACAGCAAAGATTCCGAAGATATCAACAAAGCACTACAGGCTTATCAAACCGCCCTCGATGCCATTAGCCCCGAACACTACGATCGCGAAAAAATGTGGCAAGCACTCCCCTCCACCCAATCGATTTTAGGGAGTCGTCTCGTGCGCGACGGAGCCTATCAAGAAGGGCTGCAACTCCTGCTTAATAGCATCAACCAACTCAAAGATAGCAGCGATCGCAGAGCCTACGCGAACGCACTCTTGCAAACCGGACGCGCTCACGAAAGTCTCTATGATTGGGATAACGCCCGCATCTACTACCGCGATGCCTTACGCTTATACGAGCATTTAAATGATGCCCTCGGAGTCGCCCAAAGTCGCGAAGGTTTGGGAAGTGTCTTCGTTTCCAAAGGATCCCTTGAAAAAGGTATGAAAGAACTGCTCATCGCCCGCGACAGTTACAATGACTTAGGGAAAAGCGATCGCGCAGACCGAGTGAACGAACGCTACCAAGCCGCTCAAAATGCCCTAGAACAACTAGAACAGGAGCTTTACTTATGACAACTGGCGAGGATATTTTCGACCAAGCTGCGGGCAATATCGAGCGTTTGGGACTGACAGAAATTCCCTTTACCGAAAATACTCTCGATCTCGAAAGCGAAACCCGCGATCGCGTTTTCACCGGACGAGAAAAAGAACTACGCCAAGTCTTTAACCTCTTTCAAAGTCGAGAACGTCGCCGAATTTTAGTCTACGGTCAAATCGGCATCGGTAAAAGTGCCTTTTTACTGGAAGTGCTGTCGGTTTTGCGCCGAAAGCGTCCGAAAATGCTCTCCACTTATATTTCCCTCCCCGTCAATGTAGACCTCGCCACTATCGCCCTCATTGCCATCGCCCGAGAAATGTCCGATGATGATTGGGCGCAACGTCAACTTTATCAAATGGGTATTCCCACCGATAAAATTATCAAAGAACGCAGTTCGGAAGTCGGCGGAAATATGGGAGTTATTGGCAAAATGGGCGAGAAAGATTTCCCCATTACCAAACTGCAATATCCGACCGTGAGTTTAGATACCCTGTTAGAGCGAGCAGAAAAGAAATATACTGACGGGGTTCTCATTGCGATCGACGATCTTGACAAACGAAATCCCCGCGAAGTGCGAGAATTGATGCACGATGCTCAAGGAATGTTAAAAGGACGAGCGTGGTTTATGCTAACAGGACATTCACAAGGGACGATCGGCGATCTATTGACCGTAGAACGAGGCTTATTTGACCTACAAATTCCCCTCAAAGAACTCGATCGCGAAACCACCTATCAGATGCTAATCAATTATCTCAATAGTGCAAGAATTGATAATGATTGCAGCGATCCAAACAATCCAGATGCTGTTTTACCATTTGAGCCAGATGCAGCAAGGCGTTTTTGTGCCGTGTCTCTGGGAAAACCCCGCCTTTTCAATCGTTTGGGTAACAAAGTTCTCGCGACAGCAACAGATTTGCAAGCAGAAAAGATTGACTCAAATATTCTGTCTCAAGGATTAAAAGCTGCCTCTCGAACCTTGCGAGAACAAGCCGCATTAAACGCCAAAGAAGAACAAATTCGCCTCTTTTTAGAACAGCGAGGCTTACTCTCTGATGAAGAGATTGCAATGGAAGAATTGGAACAATTAGGCGTTCGCAGCTTTAGCGAATTGATGCCCTATTTAGAGCGCTTAGAACGAGCCGATCTCGCCCAACAACGCGATCGCGATAATGCCACCGTTTACGAACCCATCCTATTACCTGCTGCTAATGAAAACGAACTCCCAGATTCTGACGATACACCCGATGAAATCATACTCGAAGGACTGAAACAAGGTTTACACGAAGCACTGACGGGTCAAACCCTTCCTCTTTCGGCACTTGATGATGAAGAAGAAACTTGAGAAAATGCGATCGCATCTTCCTAATCGATCGCTACAATAGTATTAAAATCACCTTTTCCCGAACTATGCCAGCGATCGCCACTAAATCCTACATTGAATATCGAAATAACGGCTATTGGATTCAAGAAACACGCATTTCTTTAGATTCCATCGTTTATGCTTTTCACAATGGACAATCTCCAGAAAGTATCGTTCGAGCTTTTCCCTTATTAACGCTCGAACAAGTTTATGGTGCAATTGCATTTTATCTTGCCAATCGTGCAGAAATAGATCGCTATCTCGAACAAGAAGAAATAGAATTTGAAGAAATGCCCCAATTTCTGCAAGCCAGCGATCCAAATTTATACGAGAAATTACTTGCCGCCAAAAAACAGCAGTTATCCAAAAGCTGAGGGTGTGAAGATCGCCACAAATATTCCATCAACCTTCAGATCGTAATATTTTAAGATTGGCCAGTTTTATACGCCATCCAACTGCCATAATTGGAAACATCGGCATAATTTCTCTCTTCAATAATCTCCCGAGGATAAAGCATCGCGATCGCTTCTCCTCCACCTGCCAAAGCAACAGGAGATGGATAAAGATGGGGCGGTTCGCTGGCTAATAAATGGTCGTATTGTGCCTGTGTCATCTCGTAAAGTTCCCCCGCAATAGAAATTCCCCCTTCAGTAACTTCATAAATTCCCGGATGTTTATCGTCAACAGAATGAATGCGATAGCGGGGTTCGGTTGCAACTTCTCGAACAAACTTCGTATCGGCGATGGTGTGGTGATCTGGCTGTCCTCGCAATGCCGAACCGCAAATAAAAACAAGCTGAGAATCTGGCATTTTTTGCTCCTTTGGCGTGCATTGCCCTGAAAAGTGTAGAGTTTTATACATTAACCGATCGCATTCTACCTGTATACAGAAAGCGATCGCCTTAATCAAGTCTTAACTCTTCCCCCCCCTATATCCTCCCAATGGGGGGACAAGCTCATAACCGATAACTGAAATGACCCAAACCGCGCAACCCTTGCGTTCTCCTCCCTCCGAATACGATCCCCTGCATCCCGAAGCTCGCGGCGTAAAATTGCGATCGCTGACCAAAAAATACGGGTCTGTCGTCGCAGTGGAAAATATTACCCTCGACATTCCCGCCGGATCTTATTGTTGCTTATTGGGGCCGAGCGGCTGCGGCAAAACGACCACATTACGGATGTTAGCAGGACACGAGGAAGTCACGGCGGGACAAATTCACATCGGCGATCGCGAAGTCACCTCCCTACCGCCAGCCCAGCGCAATACGGCCATGGTCTTCCAAAATTATGCCCTGTTTCCTCATAAAACCGTCTGGGAGAATGTCGGGTTTGGCTTAAAAATTCGCGGCATGAAGGAACGCGATCGCGCGGTTATTATCGAGGAAATGCTGGATCTGATGGGAATGGGAGAATTTGCCCGCCGCAAACCCCATCAACTGAGCGGTGGCCAGCAGCAGCGTATCGCCCTCGCTCGCGCTTTAGCGACCCGCCCCCAAGTTCTGCTCTTGGACGAGCCTTTAAGCGCCTTAGACGAGTCGCTGCGGGTGAAAACGCGGGGGGAACTCAAGAAGCTGCAAAAAAAATTCGGCATGACCTTCGTGCAGGTGACTCACGCTCAAGATGAAGCCTTTTCCCTCTCAGATCTCATTGTGGTCATGGATCGCGGACGGGTGGATCAAGTGGGAGATCCCGCCCAGATTTATAGTTCTCCTGCTTCTCAATTTGTCGCCCGTTTCGTGGGGGATAATAATATTTTTGTCGGCAAAGTGACGGATACCGAGCTAGAAGGCGATCGAGAGCTTATTACCCTCGAAGTTGAAGGTATTGGCTCGTTTTTAGCAACAGGGCATTCCGTCCCCATTGGCACTCAAGCCGCCTGTTGCGTGCGCTCCGATCGCATTCAGTTACACCCCTATTCTCAATCTTCTCAGGCGATCGCAAATACCCTTTCGGCTCGAATTAGTTCTGTTGAATTTACGGGTTATATTACTCGCGTTTCTCTGCTCCAAGAAAGCAATGGAAAAGAGCTATTATACAAAACCCGCACCGAAGATTGGCTGGCTGAGAATTATCAAGAAGGACAACTCGTAAATCTCAGTTGGTCGCCCAATGAATGTATTTTTCTTTCTCATTAAATAAAGCCAATAACGAACAACCCACCCCCCAACCCTCGACCCACCCCCAGCCCCTCCAAGGAGGGGAGGCAAGAGGGGGAGACAAACAACAAACAAAAAACAAAAAATAACCAAAATGTCAAATATCTCTCGTCGTCGAATCATTCAAACTGGACTTGCTGCTGGGGCTTTTTTAACAGCTAAAGGCTGTACCAATAATAGCTCGGAAACAACGGAAACAGCCTCTGAAGATAAACCAAGAAGCCCCGAACTCAACACCAATAAAATCAAAGATGTAACGCTCAGATTTATCGGTACGGGTGTTTCTCAGATTAATGAAGTTGCCGAACAAATCCAGAAAGATCTCGGCTTTAAAGTTGATATGCGAGCATTGAGTACCGAAGAAAATAACCAAATTGCCATTACTCAGCCTGGGCAGTACGATATTTTTGATGGGGAATATTTCAGCCTACCTTTAGTTATTCCTTCAGGAAATTTACAACCGATTGATATCAAGAGAATCAAAGAATTTGATAAGATCGTCCCTGTCTTCACGACGGGAAATCTATATGATAATGCACCCGTTAATACTTCTCAAGGAACGGCTCCGCGAAAAGTAATGTTTTTGAAAGGAGAGGATTCTAAAGAGTTTTCGGAAACTCCAACAGATTGGGCGACTTTAATTCCCTTTCAATATAATGCCGATACCCTAGGCTGGCGACCGGATTTAGTGAGTAAACCGATTGAATCTTGGGCGCAATTATTCGATCCGGAATTCAAAGGAAAAACCTCAATTTTAGATGTTCCTTCCATCGGGATTATGGATGCGGCGATGGTCATGGAAGCGGCAGGAATTATGACCTTTGGAGACAAAGGAAACATGACCAAAGAAGAACTCGACAAAGTTGCAGAGATTCTCATCGAACAAAAAAGAAACGGTCAATTTCGTGCCTTTTGGAAAAACTTTAATGAATCAGTTAATTTAATGGCATCGGGAGAGGTAGTTTTACAATCAATGTGGTCGCCTGCGGTAACGGCGGTACGGGCGCAGGGGATAGAATGTACCTACGGACCCTTAAAAGAAGGATATCGCGGTTGGGGCGGCGGTGTTGGCTTATCTCGCAATCTTTCGGGCATTGAATTGGATGCGGCTTACGAGTATTTGAATTGGATGTTAGATGGTTGGTTGGGGGCATTCCTCGGACGACAGGGGTATTATAGTGCTGCACCGGAAAATGCCAAGAAATTTATGAAACCATTTGAATGGGATTTCTGGTATGAAGGAAAACCTGCTGCTGAAGATATTGTCGATCCTTTTGATAAGAAAATTGCCGATAAAGGTGCGGTACGCGATGGCGGATCGTTTAGCGATCGCCTCGGAAATGTCGTCTGTTGGAATTCGGTCATGGACGAACAAACTTATCTCGTCCAAAAGTGGAATGAGTTTATTGCAGCCTAAAAATCAGTTATCAGTTATCAAAGCTGATAATACGTGACTGTTAGATTCGATGGCAGAGAATCCAGCGAAATTCGATTAAAGATTCTTCTTGTCGGGGCAATAAGTCTTGTCCCGATGCCCAATGAATTAATGTTTCTGGAAGGTCGCTTTCTCCTTCCAGAAAAGATTCGTCGGAGAGTAATTCTAAAGGTAAATCCGTCACGATCGCTTGGAGTTGCGATCGCGTTTGACAATAACAGCCCCGGACTTGCGAAAGTTCGAAAAAGCGATCGCAAGGTTCGTATCCTTCCACTGCCAAAAACATCCCTAAAATAATCGACCCACCACTTTTCACCCCGTCGCAAAGTTTAGCCAGTAAAAGGCGAATATCTTCCCAATTTCGACAGCAAACGGGAATAAAATCCGAGGCGATCGCCAGATCGAACCCCGCAGGACGGAGACGCAGCACCGGATCGAAAATAGATCCGGTTTTGACGTTCAAAAATAGCTCTTCTTTTTTAGCAATTTCTATTAACTTCGCGGCAAATTCGGGAATGGATTCCACGATTTCTATCTGATGACCCGATCGCCCTAATGCTAACCCATTTCGACCCCCGCCAATTTCTAAAATCGAGGCGGATTTTTCCAAAGCACTCGCGATCGCCATAACTTTTGCATCCGGGCGATCGCTCAACCGCCAACGGCGTTGAATCCAATTTTGATAGCCTGTTTCGGGCGTTGGAGAGGTTGTCTTAATTTCAAAGCATAAGCCCGTCTCTGGCGGTTTATTCGGGTGGTATTCAATAATCAATTGCGAGAGAGGAGACTTTTCAAATCCTTTATGTACGAATTCTGCCATTCCTTCCCGCAAGCGATCGCAATCTTCCAACGATAAAGGCTGACCAAAACCCGCGATTAAATTGGCGATCGCCTGCAAGCATTCTTCTACCATTGAAGGCAAACAAGGAAAGCAAATCCGTCCTTCTATTGAAACCAAAGCATTAAAAAGATTTGTTATTTGTTGTTTATTGTTGATAACTCCCCCTCTTGGGAGGGGGTTGGGGGGTAGATTGTTATTGGTTATTGGGCTTTCATTGCTCATTGTTTGTTGAAGAAGGACAGAGAGCGCTTAACGTGCAACTTTCGCAGTTGGGTTTACGTGCTTTACAAATCGCACGACCGTGATAGATCAGGCGAATCGACCAATTTTCCCAATCTTCTTGGGGCAGTAATCGCATTAAATCTCGTTCGATTTTGATGGGATCGCTATGTTCAGTTAATCCAAAACGATTGCTTAATCGTTTCACGTGAGTATCTACCGTTACGCCGATATTTTTACCAAAACCGTGGGCGAGAACGACATTTGCCGTTTTTCTCGCGACCCCCGGAAGTTTCAATAATTTATCCATATAGGGGGGAACTTCCCCATTAAATTCCGCGATAATTTTCTGACAGGCACCCTGAATATTTTTGGCTTTATTGCGATAAAAACCCGTCGAACGAATCAGCGTTTCGAGTTCTTCGCGATCGCTTTCTGCTAGTGCTTTTGCATCGGGAAAACGGGCAAATAATGCCGGAGTCACTTTATTCACTCGTTCGTCAGTACATTGCGCCGAAAGCATGGTTGCAACCAAGAGTTGCACGACCGTTTCATAGTTAAGACTGCACGTTGCATCCGGATACAAGCGCTTGAGACGAACGAGTATTTCTAACGCCCTTTGCTGGTTAGTCGCCCATTTACGATTCAAGCTCACTGAATTAGTTATTGGTTATTGGTTATTGGTTATTGGTTGTTTGTTAATCCCCCCCTTTGAAAGGGGGGCTAGGGGGGATCTTTACTCTACTGAAATAACCTTTGAATGACTTCTAGATTGGCAGTATCGCGGACGATTAGAAAGACTCCCAACCCTAACAGCAATACAAATCCCGTTTGCATAATACTGTCTTGCAGGCGTTCGGGGAGGGGCTTGCCGCGCAATCCTTCTACGAGTAAAAATGCCAATTGTCCGCCGTCTAATGCGGGTAAGGGCAGAATGTTGATGATTGCTAAATTAATGCTAATTAAAGCGCCAAATTGAAACAGACTTCCGGCATCAGAACGGGCGAGACTTGCGCCAATTTCGACGATTTTAACCGGGCCTGCGACTTGTTCTGCTGTTTCGCTAAAGTTGCGAATGAGATGGGCAAATCCTTGAACCGTGAGAACGCTCAAGCGTTGAAATTCATCGGCCCCCGCACCCAATGCCGCGATGACACCTTTGCGATCGCGAACGAGTTCGCCATTTGGGGAAAGAATTACGCCGATTTTACCTTGTCCGTCTTCGCCCAATTCTGGCGTGACTTGTAGGTTTAAAATGTCCTCGCCGCGCTTGACTTCCAGAGCAAGAGGAATCTCGGGAGATTGTTGGATTTTTTCCATTAACGCGGGTAAGGCGCTATCGGATGCTTCAAGTTTTTGGGAATCGATGCTTAAGATAATGTCACCCGCTTCAATTCCCGCTTCTCGAGCGGCGGAGAAGGATTCCGTCACGACATCTGCGATCGCGACTCCGGGTTGATAGTTAATATTCGGCAATCCTACTGTGGCAATTTGAGCGCTCAGGAGAAAATAAGCAAAAATGAGATTGGCAATGACTCCCGCACTGATGACGATTGCCCGATCCAAAATGGGGCGATTGCGAAGTAAGTCGGGATCGTCGGGAGGAATTTCGCTATCGGGTTCGTCATCGGGAAATCCTACGAATCCGCCGAGGGGAAAAGCGCGAATGGCGTATTCGGTTTGCGGCCCTTGGTATTTGAGCAGGACGGGGCCAAAACCAATGGAAAAACGATTGACGCGAATCTTTTGCAACCGTGCGGCGGCAAAGTGTCCGAGTTCGTGAACGACGATGAGCAGGGCGAGAACCCCGATTGCGGCCAAGACTGACATAATTAAAATTTTTTGCTGTTTCTGAACGCTTAAAATTTTATTTTGCCACATTCTCTTCCGAACTGCGCCCTCTTCTAGGGAAAGCGATCGCGCTCAAAGGTTAGGATCGAGGCTAAGATTTGGGATTTTCTTCTTCCATATCTTGGTTAAAACGAAGGCGATTGCTGAAGGGATCGATAACTTCCATTACTTTTGCGTTCCAAGGAGCAATTTCAATTCCGGGACGGTTATATTTATAGTTTTTTTGACTTAATTCTTGGTGATACTCTTCGATATTTTTGATGCCGATAACTATGGTTGCCCCCGGACTGCAATCGCCAGAATGTTCGGATAAATGCAAGACAATTTTTCCTCGAGAAATCTGCATGTATATTGGTGTATCTGGTTCAAAGCTATGTTCCCAATCTACTTTAAAACCCAAAAAATCCAAATAAAATTCTCTGGCTTTTACCTCATCAAAAATTCGCAAGATTGGGATAACTTCGTCAATTTTTAAATCAAGCATTATTTGATTTTAAGATCGCATTCTTTTCAATTCTAGTTCAGTTTTTTTGTACTGTCAAGATATTTCTGCTGCGATCTCCTGCCAAATCTTAATATTCGGTCTGACCTGCAATAATAAGCGATCGCATTTTGTCAAACTAATTTCTAGTATTTCTCGTTCTGCATTTTTAAAATACCGAACATCCTCTATCTCCAGCGCACCTAGTTCGTAAAAACAGTTTCCTTGCACTTCGAGAATAATCTGTATATCCCGACATGCTGGATAAATTGAAAACTCTAGAGAAATTTCACCTTGTTGTACGCGATAGCAAGCTGTTGTATAAGGCCAAACGTCATTAGGTTCGTAAAATTCGGGTTCGACTTCAAAAAATAGAAGAAGTTCCCATTGTTCAATCGAAACTGCACGCATATAACGACTTGAAAAGTGAGAGAATTATTGACCTGCGATCGCGGCTTTTCCCTCCTCAGAGGTCGCATATCCTAAAAATGCTCCGACGCTATCCGTCGGTGGTTGTTTGTACACATAGGAAAGCTGTCGCTGATAGGGATAGCTGGCGGCTTCTGGGGTCACGCCGTCAATGGGAACGACGCGCACGGTTTGCTGATCCGCGACCTGCTTAAATGTGGCATAACCGATCCCATCTCGTCCCAATGCTTGTAACATTCCCGTTGTTTCGTCTCTGGGCATGGTTTCAATATTGGCACTCGTCCCAAAATTTGCCCCATTTAAAACAATACCCTGAAAGGCTTGACGGGTTCCGCTTACTTCCGGTCGGTTGAGAACGCGAATCGATCCATTGCTGCCTCCCACTTGCGACCAATCCGTAATTTTTCCGGTGAAAATATCGACAATTTGCGATCGCGTCAAACCCCGTTGAAAAGGATTGCTATTGCTGACAACAAGGGCGATCGCATCTCGTGCGATGGGAACGGCAACCAATCCTTGTCCTTGTTCTTCTGCCGTAAGAGGACGAGAAATCGCAGCAATATCCGCATTCCCCGATATAACTGCATCAATGCCCGCACTCGTGCCTCGGGATTGCCATGCGATCGCAGTCCCGGAATATTTTTGTGTGAATTTTTGCTTCAACGCTTCATTAATTCGTACCATACTGGTAGAGCCTTCAATTCTTACAGAAGTACCAGCCGGAACGGAAGTCAGTAGGGGAAATGTCGTTCCCGATGCTGGATTGGGTGCAGAGGCGGGAGGAGGGTTTTGCGAAAGGTTTCCCGATCGCCCGCGAGCAAACAACCAATAGCCTCCCCCTAAAATCCCTGCCGTAATCAACAGTGCCAAAATTAGGGGAATCGTGTCGTTTTTTTGGGACATAATTTCACGTTTCGGGCTTGCTTCTCTCCAAACTTTAACATCAATACTTGAAGGACTGGAAAAGCGCGATCGCATTTTTGATTTGCCATCAACGCGATCGCAATCTTCTAAGCCATGACCATACCACCATCGACATTAAACACCTGTCCGGTAATATAGGCGGCGGCGGGATCGGCCGCGAGAAAGCGAACCATCCCGGCAATTTCTTCCGGCTGTCCGTAACGGCCGAGGGGGATGTATTTGAGGATTTCGTCTGCTTTGAGGTCGTGGGTCATATCGGTTTCAATAAATCCCGGGGCGACGGCATTAACCGTTACGCCGCGACTGGCCATTTCTTTAGCAATGGTTTTGGTAAAGCCGATAACGCCCGCTTTAGCCGCACTATAATTAGCCTGGCCGGGGTTGCCCATTTGTCCGGCGACGGAGGCAATATTAATAATGCGACCGCTCTTTTGTTTGAGCATCAACTTACTCACCGCTTTCGTACAAAGAAATACCCCCGTTAAGTTGAGGTCGATTACGGCTTGCCAATCTTCCGGTTTCATCCGCAGCAACAGCGTATCGCGGGTAATTCCGGCATTATTCACTAACACGTCAATGCGTCCGAATTTATCTTTGGTTTCTTTGATGAGATTGTCTACTTGTTCGGGTTGGGAAACATCCCCTTGCACGGCGATCGCTTCTCCTCCCGCTTCCCCGATCTCGGCGACGACCTTATCGGCCGCTTCTCGCGATCGCGCGTAATTCACCGTCACTTTTGCCCCTTCTCCAGCAAGGGCAAGAACCACCGAACGACCGATCCCCCGCGATCCCCCCGTCACGATCGCGACTTTTTCTTTTAAATTTTGTAAGTTTTCTGGCACGACTTCCATGAATACTGTGCTTTTTTCTCTTAAGGTTTGCCTAATCTACAATCTCGGATTTTTGTCCTAAGATCAACCTAATGCCTCTCTTTAAATTTCTCTGCATCCCCCTATGGCTGTCAAAAAACAATTTTCCAGCTTTCAAGAATTGCTTGCTCAAACCCCCAAGCCGGTTTTGGTTGACTTTTATGCCACTTGGTGCGGTCCTTGTAAGATGATGGTTCCCATTCTCGACCAAGTTAGCCAACAGATGGGCGATCGCTTGCAAGTGGTGAAAATCGATAGCGATAAATACCCCCAGCTTGCCTCCAAATATGGCATCGAAGCCCTACCCACCCTCGTGCTTTTCAAAGATGGCCAACCCGTCGATCGCATTGAGGGCGTTGTTCAACCCCCACAACTCATTCAGCGCTTGCAATCCCGACTTTAAGCGCTAGGCTTCAAAAACAAGCCCCAAAGAAAACCGCCAGTCCGAAAACGAGCGGTCTTTTTTGGGTTAAAGCAATATTAACGAAATTTATTTATCAACCGTTAAGGGGAAAAATCAATTTTCAAAAATCAACTTTTTCTATCTAAGTTATAGAGATGAGCCGAGACCGGCATAAGCTCCATAGAAAAAGATTCCCACAACAGTAATAACGCCCATGCCAGCGATAAAAGCAACTAGCCAAAGAGGGATTCGTCCATCTGCAAACATCTTGTGTCCTCCCGATTGTTTGTTAGATTAATTTAGTTAAAGAAGTAGCTGGAAAACAAAATTCCCAACACGAAAATCAAAAGTAAGCCCAAGTACAAAGAAGTACGATTAAGTTCTACGGGCTGTCTATTGGGATTTGGGATTCTGTCCATGTTTGTTGCCTCGGTTTTCGGTGAGTTGATTTGCGGTAGTTTGTTCGCAATTTCTGCAAACTTTGCGTTCGCGCTATTTTAGCGTTGGATGAACTGCATGGCGGCGATCGCTCCCAAGAAGAAAACGCTAGGAACGGCTAAGGTATGAACGGCGAGCCAGCGAACCGTAAAAATAGGATAGGAAATGGGTTGATTGGGCGTGTTAACCATGATGTTTGTCCTTTATAGGTATTGTGAAATGAAAACTTGATTATTTGGCGAATTCCTCGATTTGCTTGCTGCTTTCAAAGCGATCGGAAACGATGGGCAATTCCAAGCGAGTATCGGTGAAATATTCGTGAGGACGAGGAGTCCCAAACACGTCGTAAGCCAAACCCGTGCTGACAAAAAGCCAACCCGCAATAAAGAGCATGGGAATGGTAATGCTATGAATCACCCAGTAACGAATACTGGTGACAATATCGGTAAATGGTCGTTCTCCGGTTTGACCTGCCATTGCAGTTTCTCCTATTAAAAATGTTAAATGCCTGCTTAGGTATTTTCTGGGGAAGGTTCGTATCTCAGAATGATGCCGCGATCGCCGAGAATAAATCCCCGTTGCGGACTGGTAAAAATAATATTGTAGAAGTTAGAAGGCGTTCCTTCTACATCCCGATCTTTTTGCCAAGTTTCGCCGCCATCAAAACTCGCGAGTAAGTTTCCGCTTCCGCCAGTAACCCAAAGTTCTTCAGAGGTACGATAGTCTAAATCGAGTAGCCCCCAACTGGTTCCGGGTTCGGGATAAATAGTATCATCCCAAGGCTCTTCTGTTATGTCTTCTTCGATGGAATCTTCAGAAGAAAGAGAGGTAAATTGCAGTTGACCGCCTCGGGCGATAAGCCAAGTCCGACCGTCTGGCGCGAATCCCATATTTTGCAATCGTCGGGAACTGTTGCGATTGTGGGGAGTCCAAGCGGTTTGACCGGGTTCCCAAGTCGAATAAAAGTTTCCTCGGGAGGAAACGGCAATGTACGCGCCCTCAGGAGAGCGATACATATTGCGAACCACACCGACTGCTTGTTGAACGAGAGCGCTCCAGTGTTTTGCGCCATCCTCGGTTTTATAAATTGCCCCCACGTCCGTTGCCATTTCAGCCGTCTCGTCCCCAATCGCCTCGATACGATAAGGCGTTCCGGGTAATTTACTGCTCAGGGCAATGCGATCCCAAGATTGACCGCCGTCTTTGGTATGCAGGAGGATAGAGGGTTTACCCGCGATCCAACCTTCATTTCCGTAAAAGCTGACTGAAGTAAACGTGACTTTTTCATCCCCGAGATTGAATTCTTGGGGAGACCAAGTTTGTCCGCCATCAACAGTCTCGAAAATGGAGGCGCGAGACCCCACCAGCCATCCATGCTGCGGATCTTCAGTAAAGGCAATATCGAGAATTGCAGCCCCCGTGGGTAGGTCAATACGCTGCCACGGATTGGAACTGGTACTCTCTAAGCTGCTACACCCTACACAAAATAAGGTAATTGTCAACAATATTAAGATTTTTTGCAATGCTTTCACAAACGGATTCATAAACGAACTGAGAGTAGGTAAGGGTCGATGGGGAAAACGAAAACCGAACAGGAAAACCAAATAGGATTTCTCGCAGGTTTAGTTCAAGCCGTACAAGCTCAAGAAAAAGAGAAATCCGAGGGCAAAAGTACCAAAAATCAGGAGATTTTTTTGGCCGGGGGTGAGGCGATTCACCCCAAATCCGTAGTTCAAATTATCTTGAAAGCCAGACGGCGCACCGCGTGCGCCAATATTACGAAATTGAGCTTTTTTCACGCGACACACCGGACACCGCCATTCCTCTGGCAGATCGTCAAAGAGGGTATCGGGTGAAATGTCAGCACTGCTATCCCCTTTCGCGGGTTCGTAAACGTAGCCGCAAGCAGAGCATTCATAGCTTGCAGGGGCTAACTCCGTTAATGTTTTCTCTTGGGCGAGGTCGCTCATGACTGAATCGAGTGGGCAATTCTTAAAATCTTTGTTACAAATTATCGCATAAAATTAACAAAATATTTATTTTCTTGGAGGAGTTTGGCGATCGCTCCGAATCGAACTGAGGCAGAAAAAGCCGTCCATCCGGAGCCGATGAAGCGATTAAGTGGTTGCAATTTGGATTTTTCCCCGTCCGACAGCGCGAAGAATGCGGTTGAGGGTTTGCCGATCGCCCTCGTCTAGGGTTTCATCAAGGGCGGCTGCCATCAATCCATAGCGATCGGACACTGTTAAAATGCCAGTCTTGGAGGTGGAAGCGGAAATTTCATTAATTGCACCGGGAAGAAGTTGGAGGTTGAGCATCGTTTTTAGGAGCTTAATTGGCGATACTTTTATGTTGGCAATTTTAGGATGAAAATAAAGTGACTCTCAAGTGAAAATCATGAGAACCCGATCGCGCATTTCTGCCAACTCAGTCGGAGTTATCGGCGATCTGCGTCCTGTTTTGAGGCGATCGCAGTTCGCTGGGGAGATGCGGCCGGGCTTAATTCTTAGAGAATGACCGGATTTAGCGATCGCCAGCTAGAAACAAGAGATAGCTAAGATATATTGCCTCGACAATTGCTCTCAATGTTGCGGACTCTTTCGGTACGAACCTATCGGTGTCTTCTTGGTTTAAGATCGAAACAGTCCATTCGACGATAATTAAAAATACGATCTAATGCCCTAGCGAAAATGCACGAAGCTACCGCAAAACCAAGCAATTTATTGATTGTTGACGATACGCCAGCCAATCTTCGCTTACTTTCTACCATGTTGAATGGAAAAGGATATAAAGTTCGCAGCGTGATGAATGGGACGATGGCACTCAAAGCCGCTCGAGCAAAGCCCCCCGATCTAGTTTTATTGGATATTAATATGCCTCAGATGAATGGGTATGAAGTCTGTGAGAAGTTAAAGGAAAGTGAAAAAACAAAGGATATTCCCGTAATTTTTTTAAGTGCCCTAGATGATGTTTTGGATAAAGTTAAGGCCTTTCAAGTCGGAGGAGTAGATTATATTACCAAGCCCTTTCATTTAGAAGAAGTTTTAATTCGAGTACAAAATCATATTGCTCTCAAAGATGCAAAGCAGGAAATTGCCCATAAATCAGAAGTTTTAGAAGCCTTTAGTAATAATCTGAAAGCCTTGCATCGTTTGGATACAACGGACTATCAAGGCTTTACAGACCGCTTTGCCGATTATCTGGCGACGGGATGCCAAATTCTCGGATTTCCAACGGGAATTATCAGTCGCATTGAGGGAAATGTGTATAAAATTCAAGCCTTGCGATCGCCTTGGGATTTCTTCAAGCAAGATGGCGAGTTGTCCGTACAAGATACCTACTGTTCCGAAACCATTAAAAATCGCCAGACTTTGGCTTATCATGATGTAGCACAAATTCCTGAGTTAACCGAGCATTCTTGTTACAAAGACACAAACTTACGGTCTTATCTCGGTACGCCGATATGGGTCAATGGAGAGATTTACGGAACCTTCAATTTTTCTTCCCAAGAGACTCGCGTGCAAAAGTTTGAAGCACAAGAGAAAGAAATTATTGAGTTGATGGCTCAAAGTTTGGGGAAGGCGATCGCAGCAGAACAAATCGAAGCACAACGCCAAGCCGCTGTAAAAGCCCTGCAAGTCGAACAGCAAAAGTCGGAAAATTTGCTTTTAAATATTTTACCCCACAAAATCGCCAAGCGTCTCAAACAAGCCCCGGAATCGATCGCGGAACAGTTTGACGAAGCAACGATTTTATTTGCCGATATTGTCGGGTTTACGCAGCTTTCTACGGTTGTCAAACCTTTAGATTTAGTGAGATTTCTCAACCAAATTTTCTCGGTTTTTGATGAATTAGCGGTAAAATTAGGTGTTGAAAAGATTAAGACGGTTGGGGATGCGTATATGTTAGCGGGAGGAATTCCCATACCGCGAGAAGATCACGTCGAAGCGATCGCCGATGCAGCTTTGGAAATGCAAAAAACCATTCAAAATTTTCAGATTGATTTAACGGAGTTAGACGGAAAATGCGATCGCCAATTTCAGATTCGCATTGGCATTCATATGGGTTCTGTTGTTGCTGGCGTTTTGGGGACGAGCAAATTTTCTTACGATCTCTGGGGAGATACGGTTAACGTTGCCTCCCGCATGGAATCCACGGGAGAACCCGGTAAAATTCAAGTGACCGAAATCATCTACGAAAAACTCAGCGATCGCTATCTATTGGAAAAAAGAGGAACAATGGAAATCAAAGGAAAAGGCGCAATGGTAACATACTGGCTATTGGGGAAAAAAGCCTAGAAAATAGTCAACCAATAACTAATAACCAATAACTAATAACCAAATTATGTTTTTCAGTGTTGTTATTCCGACTTACAATCGCAAGCCAATTTTAGAGAAATGCTTGCGAGCATTAGAATTCCAAAAGTTGGCATCGAATAGTATTGTGGAAAACTATGAAATCATCGTCGTTGATGACGGTTCGACCGATGGGACGTTAGATTGGTTGGCAACACAGAAACAAGAATTCCCTCACGTTATAACTCGGTCTCAAGACCATCAAGGGCCCGCCGCCGCTCGTAATTTAGGGGTAGAATCCTCGCAGGGAGATACGATTATTTTTATCGATAGCGATTTGGTTGTGACAGAGAATTTTTTACAGGCGCATTGCGATCGCTTGTTACAAGGAAAACGGGAAATAAAGAGCGACCGCGTTTTTACCTATGGCTGGGTGATTAATACCTGTAATTTTGAAAATCCGACTTCCGAACCCTATAAAATCACTGATTTTTCTGCCGCTTATTTTGCCACGGGAAATGTGGCGATCGCTAAAAAATGGCTGATGCAAGTGGGTTTATTCGATACTCGCTTTCAACTCTACGGCTGGGAGGATTTAGAGTTAGGCGTGCGTCTCAAAAAACTCAATTTAAAACTATTAAAATGTCCGGCAGCCGTGGGTTATCATTGGCATCCTCCTTTTAGTTTGAAACAGATTCCCAATCTCATCGATCGCGAAATTCAACGAGGACGCATGGGGGTACTATTCTATCAAAAGCATCCGACTTGGGACGTGCGGATGATGATTCAAATGACATGGATTCACCGTCTTTTATGGGGAATTCTTTCTGTGGGAGGATTGCTGAATGAAAGAACATTAGCCCCTCTTTTGCAATGGCTGATCGATCGCGGTAAACCGCAACTGGCTTTAGAAGTAGCTCGTATTTTCCTCAATTGGTATAACGTGCGGGGGGTTTATTCGGCTTATCGAGAATTGAAAAATGGGTAAGCGATCGCGATGTAGATTTCGATACCCCCTAACCCCCCTTAATAAGCTACCCATTAGGCAAAAGTCGCTAAAAGGTAGACACAGAGAGGGAAAGGGGGTATGATAGCTAGGATAAAACTTAGGAAACCGAAATGAGAGATTGGACAGCCTAAGAAGTAAACGTAAAATGCTTCAAAGACATCA
>JBCCVR010000156.1:0-18361 GCA_039194995.1 Cyanobacteria bacterium P01_E01_bin.42
GGGTAATTTCAATATTTAAAAATTTAATTGAGTATGATAATGCAAAAAAAATATTATTGGTTATGGTTGGGCGATCGCTAACGGTAGAAATGCAAGAATTCATCAAAACTCATCATTTAACTCACAAAATTCGAGAATTAATTGATGTTGAAAATGAAAACCTAAGAGCGCTATACTCATCCGCAACTGCTTTATTATTTCCCTCCTTACAAGAAGGTTTTGGATGGCCGATTATTGAAGCACAGGCTTGTGGCTGTCCGGTATTTACTTCAGAACGTCCTCCAATGACAGAAATATGCGGAACGACTGGAATATATGTCGATCCGGAAAACCACGAACAAGCGGCAGAAATTATCTCGAACTCTCTATCTATACTCGATCTTTTAAAATCTAAGAGTCTAGAAAATGCAAAAAAATTTACAGAAGAAGCAATGATAACTTCCTATATTCAAATCTATAAAAAAGTCCTCTATCAAAAATAAAAATGACGTTCAAAGTCCTACATATCATTCCATCAATTAATCCTCTTGGTGGGGGTAGTAATCTTGCTGCGATAGAAATCGTCAAAGCATTAAGAAATATCGGAGTTGATGCAGAGATTGCTACAACTAATGATATAAATCTGGAAATCGTACAATCCAATCTCGGTGAAATTCAAGAATTTCAAAATGTGCCGATACGATTTTTTTCACGTTTATTCACTGAATTTAAACCTTTATCAGAGTTTAAAATTTCTCTAGACTATACTAGATGGCTAGAGCAAAATATCCAAAATTATAAAATAGTGCATATTCACTCATTTTTTTCTTATCTTTGCACGAAAGGAGCGATAACCGCAAGAAAATATAACACCAACTATATTATTACTCCCCATGGACAGTTAGATTCTTGGGTCATTAATCAAAAAAAAGTTAAAAAGAGTATTTATAGCTTTCTTTGGGAAAAGACGAATTTGAATCATGCGGCTGCTATCCATTGTGCAACAGATCAAGAAGTCAACGATGTCCAAAAATACGGCATTTCTGCACCTACCTTTATCGCGCCCTTGGGAGTCTCTCAAATGACTTGTAAACCTGATGCTAAAGTTAAAGTTAGAAAGCTATTTTGTAAGATTCCTCAGTCTACTCCAATTATCTTATTTTTATCTCGAATACACCCAAAAAAAAGAATCGACTTTTTGATTCAAGTTTTGCATCACTTAAAAAATAAATATGAATTTCATCTAATTATTGCAGGAATGGGAAATGAGAATTATGTTAAGAATATAAAGATGCAAGTTTCTGAATTAAAGCTGCAAAAGCATGTAACTTTTGTGAGCTTTATACAAGGTCAGCAAAAAGAACTTTTATTACAAGGTTCTGACATATTCGCCTTACCGTCATTCGGAGAAAATTTTGGTATTGCTGTTGCTGAAGCGATGCTGGCTGGTCTGCCAATAGTTATTACGCCAGAAGTACAGATTTCTTCCGATTTTCAGAATGAAGAAGTTGGTTTTATTATTCCAGGAAAAATCCAAATTTGGGTAGAAACAATTAAAAAATTATTAGAGTCGGGA
This sequence comes from Cyanobacteria bacterium P01_E01_bin.42, assembly GCA_039194995.1. GTDB lineage: Bacteria > Cyanobacteriota > Cyanobacteriia > Cyanobacteriales > Spirulinaceae > CCY15215. The sequence goes on from JBCCVR010000156.1 coordinate 1,556, forward strand.
GATATGCGAAAAAGAATGGGCGAGCGTGGCAAAATTTTTGCGGCTAGTCATTATCGATGGGAAATTACGGGGGAAAGATTAACCTCTCTATATTCTCAAATTCTCGATAAAAATCCCTCTAATTTAAGATATTGAAAATAACAAACGGAATGAAAAGCGCAAGAAACGGGTGGTTTTGAGGTGAGAGGGTTCATAAACTCAAAGTACATCAACTGAGACAATATTCCACGAAAATGAAGATATCTGAAGTTTTAGAGTTGCTCCTATTAGCTGCGTTGTGGGGCGGATCGTTTTTGTTCCTGCGGATGGCTTCCCCCGCGATCGGCCCGGTTTGGTTAATTGAGTTTCGCGTTCTCATTGCAGGTTTGGTTCTGCTTCCCCTTCTCATTCGTTTGGATCTGCTCCGAGAATTGCGCCGTCATTGGCAGTCTTTAGCGATGGTTGGCTTGCTCAATTCTGCTTTTCCTTTTGTTTTACTGGCTTTTGCGTCTCTGTCCTTACCAGCTGGATTTACTTCTATTCTCAACGCAACCGCACCCCTTTTTGGCACGGCGATCGCTATTCTTTGGTTAAAGGAGGAGTTTTCGCCCAGTCGTCTGCTGGGGTTGCTTTTGGGTTTTGCGGGGGTTGTCGTGCTGGTTGGCTGGCAATTTAGAGCAACGCCAGGGTTTTTCGCGTCTGTTGCTGCGGGTTTGACGGCGGCTTTAATGTATGCGATCGCCGCCCCTTATATCAAGCAAAAACTATCCGGGGTCAACTCTTTGACGATCGCAACTGGCAGTCAACTGAGTGCCGCGATCGCCCTCTTTCCTCTCCTTCCCTTCACCGTTCCCAAAAAATCCCCTCCATCCGAAATCATCCTCGCCATTCTTGCATTGGCGCTATTTTCTACCGCCTTAGCCTACATCCTCTATTTTCGGCTGATTCGTAATGTCGGTTCTACCAGAGCACTCACCGTCACCTATTTAATCCCTGTCTTTGCCATGCTTTGGGGGGCGATTTTCCTAACCGAGTCGATTACTCTCGCAATGATTTTAGGATGCGGTTGCGTTTTATTGGGGACGGCGATCGCCAATGGGGTTTTCAATCGCTTTTTACTTAAAATGTAAAGAAGTATTACAGTTTCGCCAATTTTTGCGAAAGGGGGTTACACCCCCCACCCCAAATGCTATATTAATTCTTGTAGATGCACCCTGATGATTGGGGGAGTTACCAAGTTGGTGACTCTCTTTTTTTTGCTCGATGGCCCTGCTTCTCAAAAATATTGGAGAGAGGGGTTGCGATCGCTCAACAAATACAATATACTTGAACTAGCTTAGAGGGTTTCGTAGCAACCTTGCAATCCGGACAGTGGATCGCTGTCCTTGCGCAAAGCCAGATCTTGCATCACTGGCTCGGTCGTTACTGTACGGTCATTCACTACTACCCTGCTCGTCCGGTGTGACTTCACTGAAGTGTATCGAGCAGGGTAGTAGTGAGACCGCTTGAGTTGACCGATCTAGTCCCGAGGGGTTTACGAAGGGAAAAACGAACTCTCAAGTTGAGAAACCGAGTTTTTAAAAACTCGGTTTCTTCTATTTTAGATAACGATTAACAATCGGCTGTAACTTAATATCCACAAGATAACATAGACCGAATAAAAGCGCGACCTTAATTAAATAAACAATCCAGATACTATCTATATAGTTACTGAGTTGCCATTGTAGTAAAATTGGATAATGAAATAAATATATACTGTAGGAAATCGGCCCAAAAATTGTAAAAACCCCAAAAATATTATTAAAAAACTTCATTTTATATCTATGCCATATTATCGCAACTGTCAAGAGAAAAGAGGCAATAAAAAAATGCCGAAATGTCAGGAAAGGATAAATTCCCAACTCTATCTTATCTGAAAAGAAAATAGGAATTGCTGTAAGAGCGCACGTAGAATAAAGGGAGATTAAAATCGGCTTTACACGTGCTAAAGGAAATCGCTTATATCGTACAAAAACTCCAGCCATTTCCACCCCAGACCACCAGATCGAGAAATATGAAAGAAAGAGAGAAATTTGGTTTGGATAAATCCAGTAAAAACAGTGCGAAAAAATGGAAATACCGAAAATCATATAGATTCTTCGTTCATTTTTAAATATCGTTTTGTTGATAAAAATAAAGAAAATATAGAACCACCATTCATAACTCAAACTCCAAAGTACAACATTTCCCAAGAAAGGTTCAAACCAAGTTCCGGGTTTGAGAAAGGCAATATCTTGTAACATCAGAATATTACCTAGAAGATCGAACCATGAAAAATTCTTGATAAATTTATTATTTGCTAAAAATATGAAACCCGAAATAAAGAGAGAGATCAAAAATGGGAAATAGATGCGTCTAAATCTCCGAATGAGATAGTTTCTGATATTCAAGTTTGAAGCATAAGATAGATAAATAACAAAACCGCTCAATAAAAAAAACATCATTACCGCTTCCTGTCCAAACGACAAAAAAGCCGCTTTCAAGATGCTGGGAATGAAGTCAGCCTTATCGACACAATGATAAATTAGGACGTAAATTGCAGCAAAACCGCGCAAACTATCGAATTTTCGGATATATCTAGCAGTCATAGAAGTCCTCAATAAAATTATATTGTTTGATCAAAAGTTAAAGGGTTTTGTTGCGGGTCAGGGATTTAGATTTGATGCTAACTCAGATTATTATGACTTGCCGGGGATTGTTAAGCCCAGTATTAACTGGAATTTTCTGCGAATTCAATGGTAGGTTTGAGGGGGTAACTTGCAACAGTCTCGCGATCGCCATAGTTTACCCTGTTTTTTACCCTTCTAACCCATGTCCAACAACAATACAGGATCGTTTATCGGCGGCGTGCTGATCGGGAGCGCGATCGGAACCGCGCTCGGCATTTTAATCGCGCCTCGCTCCGGTCGAGAAACCCGGCAAATCTTGAAAAAATCCGCCGATGCTCTCCCGGAATTAGCAGAAGACTTATCGGCAACCATTCAACTGCAAACCGATCGCCTGTCGGAGTCGGCGGTGCAAAGTTGGGAAGAAACTCTCATTCGCCTGAAAGACGCGATCGCGGCGGGAATGGAAGCCAGCCAGATGAAAACCCAAGAATTAACCCAACCCCGCAATGTTACGATAGAATCTTCTGCTTCGAATTCCAATAACCCTGCGTAGGCGTTGAAACCTAGGAGTTGAAAATTTTAATGGCTGGGGGATAGTTGATATCAATGCTCGATCCTTTATTTTGGCTCGGCTTTTCTCTTTTATTAGTCGCGGTCAGCTTAACAGCAGTTTTAATCGCCGCTCTGCCTGCATTTCGAGAAATTGCCCGAGCGGCGCGAAGTGCGGAAAAATTATTCGACACCCTGCGGCGAGAGTTTCCACCGACGTTAGATGCAATTCGCCTGACAGGGTTGGAAATTAGCGAACTCACCGATGATATTAATGAAGGAGTCAACAGTGCGACAGGCGCGATTAAGCAAGTAGACGAGAGTTTGAGTTCGGTGCGACAGCAAGCGAAAAAAGTCGGAGTGGGGACAAAAAGCGCGATCGCCGGGGTGCAAGCTGCTTGGAAAACTTTAAATCGCTCCCATGAAAGAGTGCCCAGCGATCGCTTGTTACCCTCCCCGAAACCCGCTTTAAAACAGAGCGATCGCCGAGATGAAGACGAACAATAAATGATTAGAACGGTTATTTTGGCGATCGCGGTAGAAAATTGATAACGGATAAGCGATACCCGATGGAAGATGCAGGAAGAGCGACTCAAACAGTTAATTGACGAGATTCGTCAATCTCCAAAAAATAGTTTGACTTGGCGCAAAGCAATGAATCGGCTGCTATTGGAAATTCAAAATCTTCCGGGTTTGACAAAATCGACCCATCCTGATTATGCCGCAGTTTTGAATGATGTGCTCCTGCGTTTGGCCGAAGAAATTCACGAATTTGAACCGCAACATGATTCTTTTACGGCGAGTTTGGTGGCATGGATCGAGCTTAAATTGCGCCTCAAATATGCAGTGCGGGACTTGCATCGCTCTCCGCGATCGCGATCGCGCAAAACGCAAAAGACAATTAAGGAGGAATTTCGCGAACAAAGTCGCCAAAAACCCCTTTCCCTCGATACTCCCGTTACCTCAGAAGCGGGGGAAACGTTTAGCGATCGCCTTGCTTCTTCCTTGGCTAATTTTTGGGAACTACAAGCAGAAATCGAACGGGAGCAACAACAGCAAAAAAATGTCAGAATTGGAGTGAAGTTACAAGATTATATCAATCGCGATCCCGAAAGAAAACTGCAAGGCTGTCATCCGAAAGCGCATCCTCGCTGTCATTGCCAAATGTTAAGCCAACGCTTACTAATCAAACAACCTCCGGATCGCCTCACACAAATTGCTAAGGAGTTTCAAATCAAGTACCATACTTTAAACTGGCATTGGCAGAATAAAGCACTCCCTTTATTGCGTTCGATCGCCATTGAATTTGGCTACAAACAGTGAACAGTTATCAGTTATCAGTTATCAGTTATCAGTTATCAGTTAGAAATTAAAAATGCAGAACAAACAACAAACAATAAACAACAAACAACAATTAATTATTCCTATCCTGTCCGGCGATCGCGAGATTGCTAAACAATTCGCCACCGAACAAGCTACGCCAGAAAAAGGACTGCAAGTCTATTTGAATGCACTTTCTGTTTTGGCAGTTAATCGCTATTTAAGCTGGCTGCAAATTGAAACGGATGTCAACTCGAGCGACTGCTGGAATGGGGGGTTAAGGGCAATATTTGATGTGGCGGATTTGGTTTTACCCAACGGTCAAAAAATTGAATGTCGCTTGTTGCGATCGCCAGATGGAAACATTACAATCCCTTCGGAAGTTCGCCGCGATCGCGTTGGGGTGATGGGGTTAGGATTGGGAGATGCGCTCGAAGAAGTCAAATTATTGGGCTTTTTCCCCGCAAATGGGGAATTACCCGCAGAAATTTGCCCGCAGGATCTACAAGATTTAGATGTGTTTTTAGAGCATTTGGAGAATGGCGATCGCATTGCTTCTCCAGTTTGCTTGCGGGATTGGTTGCAAGGTATTTTTACCGAAGGATGGGATGCGATCGCTAATCTTGCATCCTCTCAAACCCCTGCGTTAGCATTCCGACAGGGAACGACCCAAGGCGCTAAAACTCTCGATTTTGAGACCCCTCTTTTGCTTTCTCTGGCGTTACGATCGCAAAGCGAGAATAAGTTATCGATTAACTTAAAATTATGTCCTGATGAGAGCGGCCGCAATCTGCCCGCGTCATTAAAGTTACAGGTTTTTACGGGAGAAGGGGAATTATTTCGGGAAATTACCTCTCGCGAGGGCGATCGGTTCATTCAATACGAATTTCGCGGAAATTTGGGTGAAGAATTTAGCATTAAAGTTCTATGCAATGATATTGAATTTACAGAAAAGTTTGCAATTTAGAACAAAGCTAAATGAGTCGTCAAGAGGTGGAACACGCATCTTGCTTGTTTCTCTTTTCACTAAACACGGGCAAGTGGTCACTGAGCCTGTCGAAGTGATGCCCGTTCCACAGTAAGATAGAATTTTAGAGGAGAAGTTCTAAACTAATCCCCACGCGACTATCTTTTTCCCCTCGGGAATTTTGCTGCTGAATATCGGTTGAAAGGCGAATGTGGGGAGTTAGCGCATAACCAATAGAAAATGTGGTAATTCCTACTTCCTCGCTGCTACCGGGAGAAACAAAAGTTTGGGAAAACGAAATATCTCCCGCCCCCCGACTTGATGCTAAAATTGCCTTAATTCCCACATTAATTCCCTCAGTCTGAAAACCATTCGTTGTAATATTGCGATAGCCGACAACGGGTGCAATATTAAAAGAAGTTCCCAACGGTAGAATGTAGTAGCGTAAATCTCCTCCCCACGTTTCGCGATCGCCCTCAAAAGTACCTTGATACTCGCCACTAACCGTTAAACCCGTTTCTCCTAAAAATAAATCTTCGATCCCGATATTCCACCCTCCTCGATGATTGGTTGAAGGAAAATGAGAGTATCCCAAGCGAATTCGAGAGCGAAAAACGGGATCGTTGCGAATATCTTCTAACACATCGGGAATCTCTTCTAACCAGCGTTGTAAAACCGGACTATCCTCGATAATTTGGGGATCTAGATCTAAATCTTCGACTACAGAAGGCGTTAATTCTGTCTGTTGCGAAACCCACTCGCGATCGCTATTCTTTTCTAACCCTTCAATTGTCATTTCTACTTCGGGAAAACTCATATTTGCAACCGTTGGGGCGATCTCCGGAATGTCAATCTCATCAATTATTGATAAATCGACTGCTAAATCTGTTCTCGAACCCGTTACAATAGGAGGAAGCTGTGCCTTGACCGGATTGCTCGCTAATGCCTGACTGCCCAAAAGTCCCAAACCGAGAGAGGTTGCTTTAAGAAGAGAAGAAGGGTTTAAATTTGGCATAAATGAGTCAATCCATTCAACGAGTTTCTAGTATATCGTAATGAAGAAAAGTTCCCTTTTTGGTCGATTTTTTGCCCTCGCAGTTCTCGCGATCGCGGGATGTTCGAGTTCTGCGGCTAAGGATTCTTTGGCTGAGATGTTCGATCCGTCTGCATCAGAGTGCAACTCACCTCCTCGTTTTTTAGTGTTTGCAGGGGGAGGATCGCCGCGAAATAATGAAATTGCCCTCGAAAAAAATGTTCTCTACTTTCAACGAACCCTGCGAGAACTCGGTTACAATCCGTCAGATGCCGATGTTTTTTTCGCCAATGGCATTACTGGCGAAGCAACGGTACGCTATATTAACGAACAACGATTGCAACAGTTTAAAGTCCCTCAAATTCCTCATTTAATCGGCGCTTCGACTTTATTAAATTTTCAACAGTGGATGCAGGAACACGGGGCGCGGGAACAGCGCGATCGCGCCAGCAAAAAGCCTCTATTCTTCTATTTTACCGGACACGGAATCCCGAATGAGATTTTACTTTGGGGTGGCAATAATTTGACCGTCAGAAACTTTTCTCGCCAACTGGATCTCCTACCTACCAATACTCCTGTTGCCACCGTCATGGCGCAATGTTTTGCCGGAACGTTTGCCGATTTTATTTATCAAGATGGCGATCGCACAAAATCGCTTTCGCCCCAAATGCGATGCGGTTTTTTCGCCACCATTCGCACCCGTCCCTCTGTCGGTTGTACCCCCGAGGTAGACGAATCGGATTATAAAGATTATAGTTCGAGTTTCTTTGCCGGATTAAGCGGGCGATCGCGCACGGGAGAACCCGTTGATTCTGCCGATTATAACCAAGATGGCATCGTTTCTTATAGCGAGGCACATGCCTTTTCTAAGATAGATATGCAAACAATGGATATGCCGATTTCTACCTTAGAAACATGGTTGCAAGAGCAAATGAACAACCGAGAAAAAAGCAAGGTTGTCAACCAAAAAATTGTTGATATTCTGCCCACCGCACGCCCCGAACAAGAACGAGTTGTCAACTTTATTGTTCGTCGTTTTAACTTCAACCCGCAACAATCTTTTCGTCAAAATCTGCGTCGCCTCCCTCAAGATTTACGGCAAAATGATGAAATAACGATCGCCTATTTAATGCGCCTGAGAATGGAATTACTCAATATTGCCCAAGAAAAAGCCGTGCGAGAAAGTGACAACGAAACCGCGATCGCTATTCTCAATCGCTTATTAAGATGCGAACAAGGTTCTTGGTGAAGAAAAGCAGGAGGGGAGATCCTCCCTAACCCCCCTTACTAAGGGGGGAAAAGAAGGAAAGATCGCCAATAACCAATAACTAAGAACTAATAACATGTCCGAATTATTGGGTCTCTACTTTAAATTAGTCAGTGGTGTTTTGGTGGGTTGGATTTTGGGAAAAATTTTACCCTCTAAAATTCCGAAAGCGATCGGTGTTTTCTTATTTTGGATTGGAGTTCCCACGGGGATGGTTATTTTTCTGCGTCGTGCGGATCTATCTGGGGGAATTTGGCTTGCACCTTTACTAGCTTGGTTGGCAACTTCTTGTGGGGCAATTTTAGCCCAAATCTGGATTCAACTGAAAACCCCCGAGTGGAAACAAGCCACCCGAGGAAGTTTTATTTTTGCTTCGATGTTCGGCAATACTGGCTACCTCGGTTATCCCATTATTTTAGCATTAACCGGAGATCAATATTTTGGTTGGGCGGTGTTTTACGACCTATTTGGGACGACATTGGGAGCCTATGGTTTTGGGGGGATTTTTGCCGCTTTTTTTAGCGAAAATCGCGGGGCGATCGCGCTGAAAAATTTACTCTTATCGGCGATCGCCAAGCCAATTTGGTGGGCATTTCTCTTCAGTTTGTGGTTTCGGCAAATTACACTTCCCCAACCTGTCGAAATAACTTTAGTGCGAATTGGTTGGTGCATTATTGCCCTTTCTCTCACCTTAATCGGCATGCGTTTGAGTCAACTGCAACCTTGGAAACAATGGCGATCGGTTTCTGCGGGTTTAATTGTAAAAATGCTCTGCGTTCCTCTTATTTTTGGCATTATTTTGGGATTCTTGGGATTTTCGGAAAGTTTGCAACTCGTTCTCGTTCTCCAGATTGCCATGCCTCCAGCTTTTGCAACCTTAGTCATTGCAGAAACCTACGATTTAGATCGAGAAATTGCCGTTAGTTCCATTGCGATCGGTTCTCTCTCTTTATTGTTAACGTTACCGCTTTGGATTTTTCTATTCGGTAATGGGTAGTCAATTATTGATTTTTGATTTTCTTTTGAGAAGAGAGTTTCCACAAATAAAAAGGGCTAACAATCGTACTGCGGAGAAATTCCATTTCGCAGGCAGTAATAATATCTTTGTCTAAAAGCTGGCGGTTTTTGATGAAATAAACCAATGCTTTGCGAAGGTCATTGACCCATCCCAACGGAAAGAAAATCGGTTTTTGCCACGCTTGATAGCGAAGCATGCGAATATGATGTCGCGCTAAACCCGTACTTTTCACCAAATATAGTAAATATTCATCGGTCATGCGATCGCGAGAAATTTGATGCGCCAATTCCATCGTGGGATTATACCAAATTTCCCAGCCGGAATTTTGAATTTGAATAATCGCCTCAAGGTCTTCGCTATTGAGAATGGATTGTTGGGAACGACCGCTTAAAAACGGGCGATCGGGAACGTTTTCCAACCATGCTTCCCGTCGCACCACCAAACCCGCAGAAGGAGGCAACATCTTCATTTGCGGTTGATAAATATGCGGCAGATCGCCTCGTTCCACGATCGCGAAAAAACTGGCAATTCGATGAAAATTTTCCGGGGGTTCGATTTCGTAATCGCCGTGAATTTGACTGCCATAAGCCCCCGCCCGGGGGTGTTCTTCGGCAAAAAGGCAAGCCGATCGCACCCAATTTAAAGCCGGAATCGTATCGTCATCGAGAAAACCCACCAATTTCCCCCGTGCCTCTTGAATGGCTCGAATTCGGGCAAAAGCTGCACCCTGTTGGGTTTCCACGCAGTAGCGAATGGGAACGCGATCGCTAAAATTCGTATTTTGATAGCCTCGCACCACCTCATCGAGATTATCCGTACTGTTGTTATCCACCACTAACAGTTCCCAAGCAATATTCTCCGTCTCGATTTGTTCTTGGAGGCGATCGAGAACGGCAGGCAAACGCATTGCGCCGTTATAGGTGGGAATTGCTATGGTGATCTCGAATTCGCGAGGCTGGCTCATTTCTCAAATACTCGATCGCTATATTTCCCCCAAACTAGCAAGAAATTGAGAATGTGGGAATGGCAAAATCAATCGAAAACGACCCCGATCGCAGAGAAAATGTTTTCTTGGACAGATCGCACGCTTTTCCCTCTGTACAATATGTGTAGAGATTGAAACCTTTGTCTCTCAGTTCATCTGCCGATCGCTCGAACATGACCAATCCTTTCCAGACTTTATCCTATGAGTCAGCCTTAGAGTCCCTAGGGAATGAATTTTTCGATCTCGTGCGACCTGCGACATTTCCTCAACATATTCTTCACTTTCGCAATGACGATCTTCTCCCCGTGTTAGGTTTGAAACCGGATCGAGTCAGCGATCGGCACTTCATTGAGTTCTTTGGCCGGTTTCAAGGGCAGCAATCTTGTTTAGCTTTACGCTACCACGGCCATCAATTCGGTCAATATAATCCCTACCTTGGTGACGGTCGGGGGTTTCTTTACGGTCAAATACGCGGCATTGACGGCCATCTCTACGATTTTGGCACCAAAGGCTCGGGCACGACTCCCCATTCTCACGCGAAAGATGGTCGCTTAAGTCTCAAAGGTGCAGTCCGTGAAGTTTTAGCCGGGGAAATCCTCCATTATCTCGGCGTACCTACCTCTCGTAGTTTAAGTTTGATTGAAACTGGGGAAGACCTAGAAAGAGATGACGAACCATCACCCGCGCGATCGGCTGTAATGATTCGTCAGAGTCGTTCTCATATTCGTTTTGGCACCTTTGAACGCTTAGATTATTACGATCGCCCGGATCTGGTCAAGGTTCTCCTCGATTTCGCGATCGCTTGTTACTATCCAGAACTCTGGAAAAAACCCAATCCCTATCCTTTGTTTTATGCAGAGTTAGTTAAACGAGTAGCTCAATTGGTTGGTCGCTGGATGGCCATTGGCTTTTGTCACGGGGTACTTAACACAGATAATATGTCAATTGTTGGGGAGGGATTTGATTATGGCCCTTACGCATTCATCGAGACTTACAATCCTTACTTTACTGCGGCATCCTTCGATCGCTTGGGTCGATACAGCTATCGCAATCAACCCAGTGCTTGCCGTTGGAATCTGGAAATGTTACAGCGACCGTTATCCGCAGTCATGCCGTTGTCTGAGATGGCAGCCATTTTAGAGTCTTTCTCCGAGTTTTATACTCGGGCTTACAATCAAACGCTCTTGAAAAAGTTAGGATTTCCGACCTTAGACCCGAGTTTGTCTCAAGACTTAATCGGCACGACGTTAGAATTATTACTGATTGCTAAGATTAACTATCATCAATTTTTTGCTACCCTCGAACAGAAATTTTCCTGGGATTGGTATCGCGATCCGGCGAATATCCTACAGGATCTCAGTCATTTAAGTTCCGGCGAACAACAATCAATTTTAGAAAATTGGTGCGCGCTCTATCATTGGATTTTAGGGCGGTATCCCATTGAGGAGATGGATCGAATCAAACAACAATTACGGCGGTGTAATCCCACAGTTCCCGTCGTTAATTCTGCCCTCGAAACAATCTGGGAAGCGATCGAACGGGAAAATGATTGGCAACCCTTTAGAGATTTCCTGCAAGAGTTACGCAATACAGAGTTAACTCATTCTGTATATTAAATAATTAAGGATTCGCCCCTCGGATGCAGCAAGAGTAGCATTGAGCGAAGCGACCAACATCTACGATCGTGGCTTGGCCACTTTTTGAGTAGAGCAAGGATACATCGTTAGTATGGTCAATCCGGCGCGAATTAAGGGCTACGCTCAGAGTCAACTGGGTCGCACAAAAACGAGCGCGCCGATGCAGCCTTGATTGCACGTTTTTGCCGTGACCTCAAGCCTAACCCTTGTGTAAGATTGGTAATTGCCACTTGCGTAAACTCATGTATTTCCCCGCTTTGCCTACCCCACAGATTTCTTTTTCTTAGGGTCTTGCCTTTTTGCCCACAACACAGTATTTACTTTTTGGCCCATTGCCTTTTCGAGAAAAGCTAAAGATTTACCGAGATCGGTATTGAGAATTGTTGCAAGACCTTGAAATACTTTACCCAAACTCTCTCGCAAGATTCAAAGGGGTAAAAACTGGGTAAAATAGCGGAAGTAATACTCAAACAAATCACCGAAAATGGCATTCCGCTTAACTCTCCCTCAAGCTCTACAAGATATGCTTCAAGTCTCGCCGGAAGAACTCAACGCTCTCTTCCAAGACTTAGCGATCGCAGCGGGGGTGATATTCGTTCTCTATATTTTCTTTTTCTTCATCCTGCGCTTGTGGTTTCGTCGTTTGCGTAACGATTTACCCTTGGTCTCTTTAAACGTGTCGCGTTTGCCTTCGGTTATCGTCGCGATCTCCATCAGCTTGAAAATTGCCTTATCCGAACTGGAGGTGTTGAAGACCTATCCCATAATACAGAATATTTTAAGCGCTGCGATCGCCCTTGCCGTCACCTTTTGGGTCTCCCGACTGTTCACGGAAGTGATCGTTTATGCCCTGAAAAAGTTCGCCGAACAAAGCGAGGCGATGTGGGATGACGTTCTCGTTCCCATCCTCGAAACAACGCTTCCCGTACTCATCTATTTGGTGGGGGGTTTGTTTGTCATCCAAAGTTTGGGAATTGACTTAACGGGACTTTGGGTCGCGATCGGCGGTATTTCTTTTATCTTGGGTTTTGCCCTCAAGGATATTCTCGCCAACTTTACAAGCGGTTTGGTCTTGCTCATCGATACCCCCTTCCGCTTTGGGGACGTGATTGCCCTACCCGACGGTTCTCGCGCGGTGATCAAGAAAATCGGCTTGCGGGTGACGGAGATGTATGTTATCGATACCCATTGTCAAACCTATCTTCCCAATGGAAAATTCGAGAGCCAACAAATTATTAACCTCAGTCGCCCCACTTCTCACTACTATTACTCGCTCAATATTCCCCTCAAAGCCGACGTGGATCCCGCCCGGGCGATCGGTTTGATTGAATCCGTCGTTCTCGCCCATCCCGACACCTTGGGAGATCTCGATCGCAAACTCGAATTCATCGACAAACTCTACGGATTTTCCGGGGCGACAGAAAATCTGATCAGCAAGCGGGAAGCCGGACGAGAACGCTTGTTAGCCGAAAAAGCCGTTAATATCCAGCTTCACAAAATTGAGAAATCCTTCGAGCTTCTCGCCCAAAAAATCGAAATCTTCGAACGGGGAGGATTAGATTTAGACGAAATTCGTTCCGTGCAAGGAGATTTTCTGGAAATCTGCACCAGTGTAGGCTTAGAAGTCCAAGCGGAACGGGTGGGACGACGCACGCGTAACGCCCGTTTGGAAGAAATAACGGATGATATGGGAACGGATAAGTTAATCGGTTTAATTCGAGCTTGGTATGAGGCGTGGTTAAAAGATCCCGATTTGATGCGAGAAGACAAAGAAACCCTCCCTCATGAATGGGAACAAAAACTAGGCTTACTCAAGCTCAAACTCAATAAGTTGTTCCGCAAGCTCAACGATCCTTCGGGGGAAGAAACCCGTCTCGACGATGCGATCGAGGTGCTGCGGAGTTGGTTGCGCGAAGATTTCAAGAGTTCTCGCAATGAGTGGCAAGATCCTCGCGTTTGGGTCAATGAGGTGGCTCTAGGAGGACGTTCCCTCGAAATCAAGTTCTTTGTTGACGACATTAAATTAGAGCATTGTTTGCGAGGAAATCGCGTTCAAAGTGAAGTCAATCGCGATGTTAACTGGCAATTGAGACAGGCTTATCTCTACACTTAAGGAGAGATCGTTGCAATTAGCAAAGAAAAAGGGGAGAGATTAAACATTTCTAACCCCTTTTTTTACTTTTAATGAACCACAGAGACACAGAGAACGCAGAGATAAGAGAGAGATTTTAAATCGCTTTGTTATTGTTATACTAAATTATCGTACTTTGTTCGCATTTGTTGATGACTTTGTATATCGTTCGACCTAAAGCCAGTTTGAGAGGCCAGTTCCCGGCTCTATCCGATCGCAAGATTGATTCTGAGAAGCGTCGAAAGCAACTTGAAGAAGTCGCACAATTTTGGCAAGAAGAGAAAGCCTATCGAGAGATTCAAGATTGGATTGAGGATGAGTCTCCTGAAGCAGTGAAAGCGATCGCCGCACCGTCTCCGACGCTAACAGGGACGAGGTTCTTAGAAATGCCCGATCCTTTAGCCGATCGCCTCAAACGAGAAGTTGCAAACATTATTATTTTACAAGATGAACCGATTGAGTTAATCCGTCCGACTCAAAGCACGGAAACGAGGAAGGAACGACTCGAAACGGAGGATATTTGGCATTTACAGGCGATCGCGCGTTCGGAGTCGAAAAAGACGGGAAAAGATATTAAAGTTGCGGTTTTCGATACGGGAATTGATGCCAGTCATGGAGAAATTGAAGGGAAAGTTACAAGTTCTTATTGTTTGAATTTTCGCGGGGCTGTGGGAGCATGGAATATCGAACCGATGGATTGCGAAGATACCCAAGGACACGGGACGCACGTTGCGGGTTTAATTTGCGGTAAAACGGTGGGAATTGCTCGTGATGCAGCCTTAATTAATATGCTTTTATTGCCGAGAGGAAGCGGAACGGTACGCAATTTTATTATGGCATTGGAATGGTTATTACAGCGAGAAGATGTCAGGATTGCTAATATTTCGGCGGGGGTTTCTGCTAAATTTAGAGAGCAAATGAGCGATGTTGTTAACGATCTTTTAGCTTTTGGAATTTTACCGATTTGCGCGATCGGTAATGAAGGGCGAAATATTACCAGCAGTCCGGGAAATTGTCAGGGTGTTTTGTCCGTAGGGGCTTGCGATCGCGATGGAAAGGTTGCGGGTTTTAGCAGCAGTGCCAAAATGGTTGTAGATGACCAAGAATATCTCGTTCCTTCTTTAGTTGCGCCCGGAAAAGGGGTTTATTCTGCGGTGATGGGGGGAGGATATGAGGCATGGAATGGGACTTCGATGGCGACTCCTATCGTTTCGGGAATTGCGGCGCTAATATTGGAGGAAGACCCGATTATGTCGGCATACGATTTACGAGAGGCTTTACTCGATCGCTGTCGCAGTTTACCGGGTCAATCGGCGGTACGACAAGGGGAGGGTTTAATTCGGGTGCAATTATGAAGTTAAAACCGGAATATCTGGAAAAATTGGATCCTCTGACCGAGGAAGTTTTAATGCAGGCGCGAGGAGAGGAAGAATTAATCGCGATCGCTTCTTTGGAAATGAAAACGCCTCCCGAAAAAGAACCCTTTCATCCCAAGGATTTTCCCAGTTATCAGGATTATCGACGCGCTTTAATTGACTATCGCAAGCGAGAATATGCAGAGGCATTGGGGGAAACAATACGACAATTAAAGCAGCTTCCGGTACAGTTTCGCGGGGGAGAATTGAGCCGGGTGGCGATCGTTCAGGGAACGGCGCAAGAGATGTTACAAGTATTAGAATTACCCGGCGTGCGTCAGATGACTTTAGATCGTTTGGTTGCCCTTCCGGACGTGGCTCCACAAGATGCGATCGAAAGAATTGCAGAACTTTATATCGAGACGCTTTGGCCGGAAGGTGCGCCCAATAAAAGAAAGCGAGATTTAGTTTATGATGCGGCGGAACAATACATTATTAATTACAACAAGCGGCATAATAATTTAAGGATTTTGGGAATGCAAAATCCGGTTAAGTTAGAGTCAATTTATACGGCGGTACAGTTTTTAAAAACCGATTCGATTTTGCGGTTTGTGTCTTTGGAAGGGTTGGAGCAATTATATCGAGACTCGGGCGATCGCGGGTTGGAACGGCAGGAATGCGATCGGCGATCGGGGTTAGAAGTAGCAAATGAGCAACAATATTTACTGGTTTTAGGACAACCGGGAAGCGGGAAATCGACGTTTTTACGAAAAGTGGGTCTAGAGGCGATGAAGTTGCAAACGGGAGAGTTTCAGCATTGCTGTCTTCCGGTGATGTTGGAGTTAAAGCGATTTCGAGAAGATGCGATCGATATTAAAACGGCTATTGTTCGGGAATTTCGCGAATGTCAGTTTCCAGAGGTAGAGAAGTTCTGCAATTTCGCTTTAGAACAGGGCAAATTATTAGTCTTGTTGGATGGGTTTGATGAAGTTCCAACGGACAATCAAAAGAAGGTATTTAAGGCAATTGAAAAGTTTGTCGAACAATATCAAGCCAATTGGTTTATTATTTCTTGTCGCACTGCTGCATATAAAGTACACAAAAATTTTGAGAAGTTTTCTGAGGTTATTTTAGCAAATTTTGAAGACACTCAGATCAATCAGTTTATTAATAATTGGTTTAGATCGGAAGAAGATCGAGAAGTGAAAACCGCCGAACGATGTTGGAGTTTACTCAATCAATCGTCATACAAATCCGTCAAGGAATTAGCAAAGACTCCTTTGTTATTAACGTTACTCTGTTTGGTTTACGGTGAATCTCAACAATTCCCTAAAAATCGTGCTAGATTATACAGCAAAGCTCTCAATACCTTAATGGAAAAATGGTCTGCACAGAAGCACGTTAAACAAGATCCTGTCTTGCAAGCATTTGGACTCGAACTAGAAAAAATAATGCTTTCCGAAATTGCTTACAATACCTTTGAGCAAGATAAGTTGTTTTTATCAAAGGATGAAATTATTAAATATTTGAATTCTTTCCTTGCATCTAATCTAAATTCATCTCAAACATTAAATGCAAATATATTATTTGATGCTATTGAAATTCAACAAGGAATATTTGTAGAGCGAACGCACAATATCTATTCTTTTTCTCACCTGACTATCCAAGAATATCTCACTGCACAATACATTGTTGAAAATCACAAGATTGATTTTTTAGTTGAGAAGCATTTCACAGATCAAAATTGGACGGAGATTTTCTTTTTAGTATCAGGTCTGTTACATGGTGAAGCTGATATTAGTCAACTATTTTTATTAATGGAAAATCAGAACCAAAAATATATTGAATCCAAACAAGAATCAGAGAAAATCCAGAGTTTTCTGAAATGGATAAATTTAAATGTATCTAATTCTATGA
>JBCCVR010000157.1:0-18030 GCA_039194995.1 Cyanobacteria bacterium P01_E01_bin.42
ACCCAATCGTCCAAAGCAGAGGAAAAGAAATCCGACCGAAAATAACGAGTTTTTGTCTGGTAATACCTCTCGCTTCCAATAGAGTACTGTATCCTAAAATCACCAATAATAACTCCAACGCCAACAAACCATAAATGATATAAAAAGCGTAGTCGAGAGCGACGACATAGCCAATTCCTTCGGGAAGAGAATCCAGCAAGCTGAGGTGATAAAACACGATCGCTAACAACAAACTGCCGATCGCCTCCACGGAAATATCTTCAGCCGGGAGAAAGAGCAACGAATAAGCAACCCCCACGAAAAACCACAGGGGTAACAAGTTCTTGATACTAAATCGGATTAAATCTCGCTTGATTTCAATCTCTGCATTGAATTTAGAATAGTTAAACTTTGCGTTAGATTCAATCAAGCGACGTACCCCTAAAGTCGAGCGACTAATATGAGAATTTTGGAAAAAGATGGCATTCGTCACGCGCCAATTTGTGATTTTTCCAAAAACATTATCGATTTTCAATTTCCGTAAGATTTCTTCGACATTAGCATGACGCATTCCTACAAAATCAACCACATAAATCAAGCGATCGCGGGTTAACAAGTTATGACGAAAGCGAATGGAGAGAGTTTGGCGATCGAAGGGATATTTATGAAAATCAAATTCTTCATAAAAATCGGCTTTAACGCGATAGACCACATATTTAACGCCATTCTCGATATCTTGTTGGATAGGTTCGTCTAGGGTTAATTTTGCCCCTGAGTCCAAGCGTTCGACAGAAAAATTAGTAAATTCAATATTATCAGGTCGAAAATCTCCTTGATAGCGAAACCAAAGATAAAAATCAATTAAATAGGATGAGGTTCTTTCATCAATTTTTGTGACTTCGTTAATATCAATTCCTGTATCGACAATACTGGTTTTTTCCACATAGCTGCCGTTTCCAAGCTGAATAATCTGGTTATTTTGAACTTTCTCTTCCAGTCTGGGAACGATATTGAGATTCTCGATGGGAGTGAGTTGGGTAAACGCGGAAACAAAATCATTTTGCCGAAAAACGCCGATGAAAACTGGCGAGTTAATCGTTCTCGTGCGATCAAAATAAAGATTGCGGGTGATTCCCTCGACGGACGTTATGGGAGAGTCAATTTTGGCGAGTTCGTCTCGCACGCGATCGCGCGTTATTATCACATTTTCTGGCTTGGTATCCGGTTGCGATACTTCTTCAATTAAGCTATTTTGAATGGCAGTCGCGAGCAGATTTGCTGCATCGTAGTAAAAGATCGCAACCCATCCCGGAGTATAGCCATATCGCTCCTCAAATTCATTCTTAAATACTTGTCCTCGCTCATCGGCAATATCGAGAATTTCGGGAGCAATGGCATGAATTCCATTGGTAAAAAATCCCGTCGTGTTTTCCTCTTCTGGCGTATCGAAAAAACTCTCGGCGAAAGATAGATCTGCCATAGCATCGCCGCCAAAAATGGGCAGATCGATCCCATTTCGCCTCATTTTCAGAATGACTTCAATCGCTTCAAAATTCTGGGCAACTAAAACGACGAGATCGGGTTTTCGCTCGCTCTGTTGTAACTTTAATAAATCGCGGACAATGCGATCGCTCGATCGTTCTAGATCGGTACTATCTATTTTTTGCGTACCCAGAAAGTCCTGTCCTAATTCGGAAAAAGATTGAGCGAGATCTCGCTCGAAATTCTCTCCATAAGTATTATCTCCCGAAATCAAATAAACATTTTCAGCTTGCAAAATATAGTGAATATATTCCGCCATAAATTCGCTTTGGGTGCGATTGGTAAAGATTGCGCGAAAATACCAAGGATTATCTGTCGTGACCGAGTCAGCCGTAGCACTCCCCGTCAGCGCGGGAATCTGGCACTCTTGATAAATTTTTCCGGCTCTTAGAGACAGTCTGCCCCCATAATGACCCAAAATTCCGAGGGCTGAAGAATCGCAAATTTCCTCAGCAAC
Source organism: Cyanobacteria bacterium P01_E01_bin.42 (assembly GCA_039194995.1). GTDB lineage: Bacteria > Cyanobacteriota > Cyanobacteriia > Cyanobacteriales > Spirulinaceae > CCY15215. Next base: position 1,979 of record JBCCVR010000157.1, read on the forward strand.
TTCCTCAGCGCGATCGGGGTTAAATTGGTCGTCATAAAGGGCTAATTCTACTTTTTTACCGTCAATTCCGCCCGATTGATTCAGGCGATCGATATAAAACTGAGCGCCATCAATCATTTCTCTCCCGAGGGCGAGATTCGCTTCTTCCGTGTTGCTTTGCGGGACAGCGATCGCAATTTTAATCGTCTCTTGGTTAAAATTAAAATTCGCCCATCCCAATACTAAAATAAAAGTTAGCAGCGATAACAAAAAAAGGATTTCTCCTCGATATTTTTTCTGTTTTCCGGTTGTTTTTACCATCATTATTAACAAAAATAATCCAGCAGTTTTATTTAGTTTGAGAATGCCAGTATTCCCGATCTAATATTGATAAAATATAAAACGATTCAAAACCGTTTTCACCCTGAAAATTTTCTCGTAACTTTCCCTCAACGACAAAGCCTTCTGTTTCGTAGAGATGTTTGGCACGTTGGTTAAAATCTTTGACATCCAACCACAGTCGATGCGCTCTGTATTCTGTAAATGCCAATTCTTTAATTAATCTTAATGTTTCCCGACCGTAACCCTTCCCTTTCTCGGCGATCGCGAGTCGTCGCAGCGACAGACAGCGATGGGGACTTTGCAAACCCTCCAAAATGAAATAGCCGAGGGATTTTCCATCCGCGATCGCTTCAATGATACCGTGAAAGATATCGGGATCGCTCAAAGTCTCTCGATGTCGTTCTCTACTCCATTGCATGATGTAGGGACGATTTTCGCGATCGCTTTCCACCCTCAAGACAAAATCCAAGTCTTCTTCCCGAGTGTCTCGTAACCTAATTCTCATTAAAACTCCCGTGAACTCTGCACCAATTACCATTATCGATCATCCCCTAGTCCAGCACAAATTGACTTTAATGCGTCAAGTTGACACGAGTACGGCCAAATTCCGTCAACTGTTGAAAGAAATTGGCATGTTATTGGCTTACGAAGTGACTCGCGATCTGCCGCTAAAATACGAAGCCATCCAAACTCCTCTTGCTAGGATGGATGCTCCCATGTTGGCATCGGATAAAAAGTTAGTAATTGTTTCGATTTTACGCGCGGGACAGGGACTTTTAGATGGAATGTTGGAGTTAATGCCTTCTGCAAGAGTTGGTCATATTGGCTTATATCGAGATCCGACCACTCATCTTGCCGTCGAATATTATTTTAAACTTCCTCACGATATCGAACATCGGGATATTGTAGTGGTGGATCCCATGATTGCGACGGGAAATTCTGCGGTTGCGGCTCTCGATCGCCTGAAAGAATATAATCCCCAATCTCTCAAATTAATCTGTTTGGTTGCCGCACCGGAAGGCTTAAAACTGTTACAACAAGAACATCCCGATATTCCTATTTTTACGGCTGCCGTTGACGATCGCCTTGACGATCGCGCTTATATTTTGCCGGGTTTGGGAGATGTGGGCGATCGGCTTTACGGAACGAAATAGCCCGAGCAAGAATCACCTCTATTTTATACCTCAAATTCTTAAATCTTTAGGACGGAAAACGACCCGATGAACTTTAAAAAACTCGCCACAAAAAAAATTGAAACGGATAATTTTGCGCCATTCGGTCAGCTTATTCTACCTGCGAGAGATGGCAAGCCTTATGATGAAGATGATGCGCAATTAAATCTTAAGAATGGTACGCCGCGATTTTATATCATGCGCTTGCAGCAACGGGGTCGAAAATTTAGCCAAATTACTCGTCATCGTCTGTGTACGCAATGTTTGGGTTCATTAGATGGACAAGAATGGTTTATTGCCGTTGCACCACCTTGCCAAGCGGATCGACCTAAAATTGACAATATTGTTGCCTTTCGCATTCCGGGGGATTGTTTTATTAAATTAGAAGCTGGGACGTGGCACGCGGGCCCCTATTTCGATCCGGAAATTGTCGCTTTTTATAACTTGGAATTAAGCAACACGAATGAGATCGATCGCCATACTCATGATTTTTTAAAGAGTGATGAACTTGAATTTGAAATTGTTTGAATTTTCTCAACCACTGCTTCGCGATCGCTCTCCCCACAATTACGCCAAAAGGCGATAGAGTTAGAATTGGAACTCTCCTAAATTCCCATGCTAGATGAATCTCCCTCGAAATTTATTCCCCCCTCTCTTAAATCTACGCCCAAGAGAGCTTATGGGGTATCGATTAGCGCCCTCGCCATTCGACGACACATTGGGACGTTAATGCTGGCGATCGCCCTAATTGTTATCGGTCTTTTCTTTATCTCTCGCTTACAGGTGGATCTCTTGCCTGCTATTACCTATCCTCGCATTGGCTTGCGGGCGGAGGCAACGGGCATCTCTCCCCAAGTTGCCGTAGAGGAGGTCACAAAGCCCTTAGAAGAGGCACTCAGCGCCACAGAAGGGGTCGTACAGGTCTATTCCCAAACCCGCGAGGGTCGCATCAGTCTCGACCTTTTTTTTGAACCAGGAGGGGATATCAACCAAGCCTTAAACGATGCAACCGCGACCCTCAACCGCGCCCGCGATCGCATTCCCGATATTGTTGAAGAACCGCGCTTATTTAAGTTTGACCCCTCTCAATTGCCGATTTATGAATTCGCCCTAGAATCTTCTCTTTTATCAGATGTAGAACTCAGAACCTTTGCCGATGAAGAATTCAGCCGCGAGTTAGGCGTGATTGCAGGGGTTGCGGGAGTCAGCGTTTCGGGGGGGTTGCGCGAAGAGATTCGCGTCAATATCGACCTCGATCGCTTGCAAGCCTTGGGAGGGAGTTTACAAGATGTTTTAGATGCACTAGAAGGACGCAACCAAGACATTGCCGGAGGGCGCTTGCAGGGGGAAATCGGAGAGCCTTTAACCCGAACTGTGGGAAGATTTCATAGTGTAGAAGAATTGCGAAATTTATCCTTAGAAATTGAGACCGATACCGATACGATTTTAGGACGGCGGCGCATATATTTACGAGATGTTGCCGACATTGTTGACGGGAGCGAAGATCGGCGAATTTTTGTGACTTTGAATGGCAATCCTGCGGTTAAAGTCAGCGTTCAAAAACAACCGGATGCCAATACTGTGGAAGTCGTGAGGAAAGTTAAAGAACGCATTCAATTCCTCCGAGAAGCGGGAATCATTCCCTCAGAAATGGAGATGATTACCACCTTAGATGAATCTAGATTTATTCAAAATTCGATTAGTAATGTCGTACAAGCGGGATTATCGGGGACGATTTTGGCGGCGATCGCAGTGTTTATTTTCTTGGGTTCTCTGCGGCAAACTTTAATTATTGTCACGGCAATTCCTCTCGCAACTCTAACGGCGATCGTCTTAATGAAACTCTTTGGTTTGTCGATTAATGTCTTTAGTTTGGGAGGTTTGGCATTGGGTGTGGGAATTGTCGTTGATAATTCCATTGTGATGTTAGAAAATATTGCCGGGGGATTGGGTAATACTTCAGAAATGAGGCCGGGCGATCGCTTTGCAGCCGGAGATATTATTGAAACGGCACAAGCACGATCGCAAGAAGTCGAGTCGGCTTTAATTGCGTCAACCGTGACGAATTTAGTAGCAGTTTTGCCTTTTTTACTCCTTGGCGGATTTATGTCTTTACTCTTTAAAGAACTGCTATTAACGATTAGTTTTGCTGTCAGCGCGTCTTTGGTTTTAGCTTTAACCCTCGTACCGATGTTAGCTTCTCGCTTGCTGGCTATTCCGGTTCGGAGTAATGTGAAAAACTTCTGGTTTTTGCGTCAGTTCGATCGCCAATTTTCAGGATTAAAATTTAATTATACACGCTTACTTTCCCAAACCCTTCGCTTTCGCATTCTAGCAATCGTTTTAGCTTTCACAATCTTGGGTGGTGGAAGCTGGTGGATGCAGGCAAATATCCCTCGCGAAATCCTCCCTCCCATCAATACCGGGCAAGCGCGTTTATTTGCCCAATTCCCCCCCGGAACAACCTTAGAAGATAATCGAAAAGTTACAGATGCTGTCGATCGCATCCTGATGGAACAACCGGAAACTGACTACGTTTTTACCAGCGCGGGCGGGTTTTTATTTGGAACTGCAACAATTGCTAATTTATTGAGAAGTTCCAGTACGATTACTGTTAAACCCAATACGGATCTTTTTGCTTTTATTGCCCGCGTTAACCGAGAATTCCGCAAGCTCAATTTAGTTAATACTCGTCTGCGTTTGGTTCCCGAACGAGTGCGCGGTATTATCACCTCGAATTCTCCTCTATTTCGCTCCGATATCGATTTGATATTGCAAGGAGGCGATCCGGCGACATTGGAAGCAGCAGGAACAAGAGTGGTAGAAATATTAGATGAAAACGCCAAACTCGCCCGTTTTAATCCCGATGCTGATGCAGCACAACCCGAAGTCAAAGTAATTCCTGAATGGGAAAGATTAGCTAATCTGGGATTGAATACAAATGATATTGGCGAAACCGTTCAAACCGCCATCCAAGGAACCGTTCCCACACAATTACAGCGCGGCGATCGCTTAGTCGATATTCGCGTCCAACTCGGAGAGGGCGATCGCCAACGTATCGACCAACTTTCCCAAATTCCCTTATTTACCAACAATAATCGCCCGGTTCGTTTAGAGGATGTGGTTCAATTAGAGAAAGGACGCGCCCCGGCAGAAATTCAACGAATCAATCAACGTCAGGCATTTCTCATTGCAGGAAATCTCAACCAAGGCGCAAGTTTAAGCGCGGCAATTGAGGAAATGGAAGGTATTATCAAAACAATAGAATTACCGCCGGGAGTGCGTTTTTTACCCAGTACCGCAGCCGCTAGCAATCGACAGTTACAAGGGTCGTTGAAAATATTAGGAGGATTGGCGGTATTTTTGGTGTTTGTCGTGATGGCGGTTCAGTATAATTCTCTCATCGATCCTTTTGTCATTATTCTAACAGTTCCTCTCGCTTTAGCTGGCGGCATTTTGGGATTGTATCTGACTCAAACCGGGATCGGTGCAACGGTATTAGTCGGTGCGGTTCTGTTAGTGGGAATTGTGGTTAATAATGCCATTGTTATGGTCGAGTTAGCCAACCAAATTCGCCAAGAATACGGTTGCGATCGCATTACGGCAATTTTACAGGCAGCACCCCAAAGATTGCGCCCCATTCTCATGACAACAATTACGACGGTTTTGGGTTTATTTCCCTTAGCATTAGGGATGGGAGAAGGTTCGGAATTTTTACAACCGATGGGAATTGTTGTCTTTTCCGGGTTATCTGTGGCGACTCTCTTAACCCTCTTTATTATTCCCTGCTTCTATGTTTTATTGCACCCTTCGCGATCGTAATGCCTTTATCTTTTCAGTCCGATACTGGTGACTGGTGACTGATTCAAGGCATATTCTACGGCAGTTCTGGCATGAATTTCCGTAGTATCGAATCGAGGAATTGGGCTATGCTGTTGCTGAATTAATAGACCAATTTCCGTACACCCTAAAATAATGCCTTCTGCACCGCGATCGCGCAATTCTCGGATAATTTGCATATATTGCGATCGCGATCCTTCTTCTAAAATGCCCAGACAAAGTTCCTCATAAATCACGCGATGGATTGTTTCTCGTTCTTCAGGAGAAGGCAGAAGAATATCGAGATGATACTTTTGGATTAAGCGAGTTTTATAAAAATCTTCTTCCATTGTAAATTTTGTCCCCAGCAATCCCACGGTTTTTAAACCCTGTTTTTGAATTTCCATCCCCGTCGCATCGGCAATATGGAGAAAAGGAATGGCGATCGCTGCTTCAATCGTCTCTGCCACCTTGTGCATGGTATTGGTACAGAGGATAATAAAGTCTGCCCCTGCTTTTTCCAAGGCGATCGCGGCAAAACTTAAAATCTCTCCTGTTTGTTTCCAGTTTCCTTGATGTTGTAATTGTTCGATTTCGGCAAAATCAACGGAATACAAAATACTTTTCGCAGAACGCAAACCCCCCAATTTTTCCCGAGTCGCCTGATTCAACAAGCGGTAATATTCCAAAGACGATTCCCAACTCATGCCGCCGATTAAACCGATTGTTTTCATTGTTCTTTACATCAAGTGAAATTTTGACATTTATCTCTCTAACGTTCTGTTACAAAACGTTCCGAATTGCATCGACTCCCAATTATAGAGGTTAAGATTGAGTTAAGAGAAGATTAATCAAACGATTCGAGTCAGAATCTTGCCGAGCTTCTCAACCTCATATTTTCAAGGAGAACCATGCAAACTCTTGCCAAACCTCCATTAATTGCTCATCCATCCCCAAAAAAACAAAGCGTTACCCCGAAACGACCTTTACAAGCAGTCTGGCTTAAAGATTCTCGGACGGGACATCTCTATTGCCGATGGGTTTGATGCCGAGATTTTAATTTTGAACTGAGGGAACTTTAACCAAAACGATAGCCAAATCCGCGAACGGTGACGATATATTGAGGCTTGCTGGGATCGGCTTCTAATTTTTCTCGCAGCCAGCGAATGTGAACATCTACAGTTTTCGTATCACCGAGAAAATCCAAACCCCAGACGCGATCGATTAACTGCTCTCGCGACCAGACTCGTCGGGGATAGCTCATAAATAATTCCAACAGGCGAAATTCTTTGGGAGAGAGAGAAATTTCTGTTTGGTTTACCGTGACGCGGCATTCTTCCGGAAAAAGCGTCACGTCTTTAAATTGTAAAACTGAGGGTTTGACCGCAGTGCTAAAACTTTGACGGCGTAATAAAGCACGACAGCGAGCGACTAATTCTCTCATGCTAAAGGGTTTGGTTAGATAATCATCCGCACCGACTTCTAACCCCAAAACGCGATCGGTTTCGCTGACTTTAGCGCTGAGAATGAGAATGGGAATAGTATTGCCTTGATAGCGCAACAGACGACATAGATCCAAACCATTCACTTGTGGTAGCATCAAATCGAGAACGATCAGAGCGAAAGAGGAATGAGAAGGAGATTCAGCCTCTTGCAATAAATTTAGTGCCGTCCGTCCATCGGTCGCCGTCACGACTTCATAACCTTGCTCTTTGAGAGCCAGTACGACCATTTCGCGAATGAGCTCCTCATCTTCTACCACCAGAACATAGGGTGGGTTTGATAGCTCTGGATTGGCGGCGTTGTTTTGTATATCTAGCGACAGCATAAAATAAAAAAATATGTGCTTCTATGCAACATATACACTATAGCGGCAAAGGTTGAAGTTTTTAGCGGAAAGAATTTAATTTTTTTGCCCTTTATTCAGCCTGTTTTTTTCTCGATCCACAAATAAATTTAATATGCTTTTACATCTAAGAACTTGGCCGGAAGTTGAAGAGTATCTCACGCGATCGCAAGGCATTATTTTTCCCATTGGTTCGACGGAACAACACGGACCCACGGGATTAATCGGTACCGATGCCATTTGCGCCGAAGCGATCGCCAAAGGAGTGGGAGAAGCAACAGGCGCGCTGGTGGCACCGACGATTAACGTGGGGATGGCATTACACCATACGGGCTTTCCGGGATCCATCAGCCTGCGTCCGAGTACCCTGATCCAAGTCATTAACGATTATGTCACCTGTTTGACGCGATATGGTTTTACTCATTTCTTTTTTCTCAACGGTCACGGGGGGAATATTTCCACCCTCAAAGCCGCTTTTTCTGAAACCTATTATCATTTAGCCAATTTGAATATTGCCAATTGCGATCGCGTGCGCTGTCGGGTGGGGAATTGGTTTATGTGCGGTTCGGTCTACAGACTGGCGAAGGAACTCTACGGCAAAGAAGAAGGCTCCCATGCAACGCCTAGCGAAGTCGCTCTCACTCAATATGTCTACCCCGATGCCATCAAAACCGCCCCCTTATCTCCCGAGGTCGCTTCGGGTCATGGTATTTATAGCGCCGCAGACTTTCGCCGCGCCTATCCTGACGGACGTATGGGGTCAAACCCCGCTTTGGCAACGCCGGAACATGGCCAGCAGCTTTATGAACTAGCCGTCAAGGAATTAGGCGATCGCTATTTAGAATTCCTCAAATCGTAAAAATTGGTTATTGGTTATTAGTTATTGGTTGTTGGGCTTCTCATTCTCAATGCTTACTCTCTGCGGTAAATTGTTGCTTTAATTCCTTGTTTATCAAGGCGTGTTACGAGAATGTTCGCATCTTGTTCCCGTGAAAATGCGCCCATCTGAATTTGCGCCCCCTGGGGGAAATTACGGACGTAGGATTCGGGAACGATCGCCCGCGCTTGCTGGAGAGAAACAGAGCCAGCATAATCGACGACCACATAATAAAAGCGATCGCCCCGGCCTGGAGCCGCAGGTGCGCTTTCCAAAACTGGATCGGCTTCTTGCGGGGGAGTGGGTGTGGCTTCGGGGGTAGGTGTCGGAGAAGGCGCGACAGCAGGTGGGACAGGGGGTTGCTCTGATGCAGAAGGAGCGGACTGAGACAGATTGGGGGATAAGAGTGCAGTCGTCAGATCGGAGCCGGTTTGAGGGGGTGAAGGCGTTGCGGGCGTTGGCGAAGTGTCAATATTAGGGGTCGGCAAGGTTGGGGATGCTGCGGGACTGGGACTGGTTTCTACCGTACTGAGGGAATCTGGATTGACGGGGGCAAATTCATCGGTTGCCAAATTCGGTCCGGTGAGGTTCAGGGGGGCGGAGGGAGCGGGATTGACGGGAGAGGCTTCGGGGGTTGCGGGACTGCTTGCCGTTTCCGAGGTATCGTTATTCTCTTCTCTTCCAGCCAAGCGCGCCAGTAGATCGGGATAGAGCAATGTTGTCCCTAATAAGGCGATCGCCACCGTCAAAATTAGGGCGGATCCCACGCCCAACGGCGTTAAAAAGCGATTGGTAACTTCTTTCTTTTCTTCGATGGGTTGTTTTTCTTCAGCCGCCGCAACATTACGTAGGAGTTCTTCGGAAGACGCTAAATATTCTTGCGGTGCTTCGGTTGCCTCTCCTGCCTTTCCTTCTGAAGCCGGGGATTTTTCTGAAGTCGATTCCCGCGTAAAATCGGCAATTTGATTATCAATGGCGGGTTTTGCGGCTTGTTCGGTGGTTTGCGCTGTAGCGTCTTTACCTTGTCCGGCCTTGCCCGCGCCCCGATTCAGAAATGGCAGCATGGCAATTCCGGGAAGCGGGGGTTGAGAATAGGTCACCTGTGGATTGGCGCGATCTTGGTGGGGTTGTTGCTGCGATCGCGCTTTTCGATAGCGTGATAATTCATCTTCAACTCGCACGTCCAGACATCCCAATGCTTCTTCTAACAAGGGATTTAAGGGAGCGATCGTCGAAGTTTTAGCCGTTGGATCTTGACTCATAAGGCATTCTCGCATGGGTTGCGGATTTTCACCCATATCATACCTCGCCCTCTTGCTATTTTTTTCGATTGGAAAAATAAAGCATTGACAGACTCGAGGGCGATCTCTTCTTACGGTGAAGAGCAATTGCTTCCCATTGTTAAGAATACTGAGAGACACCGATGAAGGAGTTTTGCCAAATTTCAGCGATTTTGCGGATAGCACGGTTTGCTAAAACACACCGTGAAGAAAATATAAAAAAAACGATCTAACCCTGACTCGCGCGGTATTCTGGCATTAATGCTTGAGACCGAGTTCTGCAAACAAGGGGCTTTAACATGGTTTTTTACTTGATCCCCAATAGTTTTTGTTCAACGCTACTCCGGTTTTAGTAACCAAAGTTCACATTACTTTGCTAGGACGTGCAAAATATGTATCTATTTATTACATAATGATGCGCCCGTTCGGAAAGCGAACCACAATAGAAAAGTATAAAGCCTTGATAAATCCCTTTTTAAATACTCCGAATAATCCCCATGAATACTGAAAAACTTTTTACATCTACCTGTCGCTGCTGTACTTTTTATTCTCCAGAAGGAAGAAGGGGAGGGGTCTGCCAACAATTGGGCGTTCCGGTTAAAGGATGTTGGAAAGCCTGTTCCCTCGCCGCCCATCCCTTCGCTCGTTCATCTTGGCAAGATTGGGAAGCAGAAATCGTACACCTCGAACATTCCCTTAGTTTGAGTTGCTCGGAGGAAAGCAACGAGATTGTGGCAAAACCCACCCAAGCGATCGCGCCTCAAACTCAAGCTCAAACCGCTTAAAAGCGTTTTAGCTGTTTATTTCATTGATAATTACTCATTGAATTAGGGTCGCCACGGATATTGGCGAAAATTAGGCTTGCGTTTTTCGAGAAATGCCTGTTTGCCTTCGCTTCCTTCTTCGGTCATGTAGTAGAGCATCGTGGCATTACCCGCAAGTTCTTGCAGTCCGGCTTGTCCGTCGCAGTCGGCGTTAAATGCAGCTTTGAGACAGCGAATCGCGATCGGGCTTTTTTCGAGAATTTCTCGCGCCCAGTTTATGCCTTCGGTTTCTAATTGGTCTACGGGGACGACACAATTCACTAAACCCATATCCAAGGCTTCTCGCGCGCTATATTGACGACATAAAAACCAAATTTCGCGAGCTTTTTTCTGGCCGACAATGCGAGCGAGATAAGATGCCCCAAAACCGCCATCAAAACTGCCGACTTTAGGGCCGGTTTGTCCAAAAATGGCGTTATCGGCGGCAATGGTCAGATCGCAAATTAAGTGCAGGACGTGACCCCCACCGATCGCATATCCGGCAACTAGGGCGATCGAAACTTTGGGGAGAGAACGAATCAAGCGTTGTAAATCTAAAACATTTAAGCGCGGAATACCCGTCTCATCAACATATCCAGCTTCTCCCCGGACACTTTGATCGCCCCCGGAACAAAACGCATATTTCCCATCGGTGTGGGGTCCGGCACCGGTTAGCAAGACAACCCCAATGCGATCGTCTTCTCGCGCATCGCAAAATGCGTCGTAGAGTTCAAAAACGGTTTTTGGGCGGAAAGCATTACGTTTGTGAGGGCGGGCGATCGTGATTTTAGCAATTCCATCAAATTTATGATAAAGAATATCTTCGTAGGTTTTGACAACTTGCCATTCAACTGTCATTAATTTGCATCCTTATTTCAAGTTCTGTTCTAGAATACAGCCCGGAGATTTATTCTATTAGCTTCACGAACAAGGAAAAATTTAAAATGCCGATCTGCTTGTGTTTGAGAATTGTCCAAAGTGCGATCGCGCGATTTTTCCCGACTTTTCGCGATCGCCACACCTCCCGCTTCTTCTCCGAAGTCACTCAAGCTCTTTCAAAACAAGGCTTTTAGTCGTTCTTTCTAAAATACTTGACCGAACGTTCCAAAATTGTTAGAGTAGATTAAAGAAAGCAACGCACGAATCATTAGCTTGCGATCGCGTTCTTTTTTTGACCAATTCTGGAACGAACATTCAAAAATTAATCGAATTAAAGGAGAAACACGATGAGCCTGACCCAAGATCTTGCCGACTTACTCGCACAAAATCGCACCAAACAGCCCGAAGACGTGAAAGCAATTATGGCAAAAACCGATCGCGATCTAGCCGAATCTGGAATTGTCGATCGCGCATTGAAAGAAGGAGACACCGCACCTGATTTCAGCTTGCCGAATGTTAAAAATCAATTCGTAACCCTACAAGATTTATTAAAACAAGGCGCGATCGTTCTTTCGTTTTATCGGGGCGGCTGGTGTCCTTATTGCAATATGGAATTGCGCGGTTTGCAAAAGGCTTTGCCGGAAATTCAAGCCCTCGGTGCAACTTTAGTGGCAGTGTCTCCAGAAACCCCCGATAATTCCCTCTCGACGGCAGAAAAAAATGAATTAACCTTTGAAGTTCTTAGCGATGAAGGCAATAAAATTGCTCGTGAATTTGGTTTGGTCTTCACCGTTCCAGAAGAATTGCGTCCTGTTTACGAAGGGTTTGGGATCGATCTTCCTGCCCATAATGGCGATACGACCTTTGAATTACCGATTCCTGCAACCTACGTTATCGGATCGGACGGACAAATTATCCATGCTTTTGTCAACACGGATTATACCAAACGTCTCGATCCCGAAGTAATTATCGCCGCATTGAAAAAAATTGCAGTTGCAGTTTGAGAAAAAGTAATTCGATCCCCCCTAACCTCTCTTAATCAGGGGGGGAAGATTCAACAACAAAACAAGGAGTATAGAAAAGTGTCCGATAATATCAAACCCATTACTTTAAACGAAGAAAATTTTGCGCAAGAAGTTTTAGCCAGCGATCGCCCTGTCGTCGTCGATTTTTTTGCCGTGTGGTGCGGTCCTTGTCGCGTCATGAACCCGATTATCGCGGAAGTAGCGGCAGAATTAGAGGGAATTGCCAAAGTAGCTAAATTAGATGTGGATGTTGCCCCCGAAATCGCCAGCCAATACGCAGTACAAGCCGTTCCGACCCTTATTTTCTTCCATCGCGGTAGAGTGGTTCGACAAATTCCGGGTTTAGCTTCCAAACAGACCATCCTCGACCAAATTAGAGAATTAGTTGGAGAAGAGGACGCGATCGCCGCTTAATTCTCATTCCCCAAATCGTGCGGCTGTCGAATCCCTTTCACAGTCAGCACTTGGGGCTTTATCAGTACAGTATTGCCAGAGAAAATATTTTTATCTTCCCTATTTTCTCTAGACTATGCTATACTAGGTAACTGCGAAAGCAATTCGGGGCGTAGCGCAGCTTGGTAGCGCACCACTTTGGGGTAGTGGGGGTCGTGGGTTCAAATCCCGCCGCTCCGATTTTAAATAAAATTTAGCAAATCAACCCTTTCAGGGAATGAGTTAATACGGAACGCCGGAAAATTAAAGCGATCGCACAGAACTGCGATCGCGTTAACACTGTTAAAGATGCGATCGTTTAGACATTTTCATCATCGACGGCAAAATGTACGAGGGCGCGTTTTTTGACGGTGAAGAGGAGGATATAGAGACAAGGCATGCTTTGTCTCTATTGCCAATCCCCTTGTATGACGAATGCCGCCCATTTATAGGGATATTCTCCCGCTTTCCACATCTGCAATTGTGCTTCTCGCAGAGCGGCGGCGGGAGATTTTCTCTCACTTAGCATATTTTTGTAATACTCGCTCATCAAGTCTGCCGTAGCGCGATCGCTAACATTCCACAGGCTCACCGTTACCCGTCGCGCCCCTGCATACATGAAACCCCGCGTTAAACCTACGACTCCCTCGCCGCTCACTTCTTCGCCGATCCCCGTTTGACAGGCGCTTAAAACCACCAGATCCGCATTGAGTTGTAAATTGTAGATATCCTGCAACCGCAAAAAGCCATCTTGTTGCGTTCCCTCCTCATCGTAAAGAGAAAGTGCTAGCCCGGAGAGTTGGGGATTATCGTGAATGCAGCCATGAGTCGATAGGTGCAATATTTCATATTCTGCGAGTTCTTCGTGAGTGGCAGCAGTGCGATCGGCATCGAAACCCACGGCAAGGAACTTTTGGTTATCGGGAACGAGAGAGAGAATATTTTCGGCTTCGGTACGGGTGTAGGGGAGGCGATCGAGACTCTGACAACCATCGCGAAACAGTTCGAGGAGGGGATTTGCCGTTGCGACAGAAGCAACCTCGCCCTCATCTCCAGTTAAGCGCGAATCTCGTTTGGAGAAGACGGGATCGGCAAAGATCGCCACTTTTTTGGCGGCGGGAGAACGGTTTTCGGTTTGTTGGCGTTGAATGGCGAGACTGGAGGCAGAAGAGAGATTGACAATTTCATGGTTTGCCAGTAGGGGCGCAACGCTTGCGCCCGCTCCCGATGCTCCTGATGCTTCCGACGCTCCCCCTGCTCCCCAAGGCAATGCCCCAAAGGGCAGGCGATGCAATTTTCCATCGGCAACGATCGCCAATCGCTGTCCCTTTAGCTTATCGGCAATGGGACTTAGGAGCATTTGCGCGAGGTCTTTTCCTTCGGCGAGGGGGTTGCGATCCTCGGCTTGCAGGGCGATTGCGTATTGGGCGGCGGCGGCTTCAATTACTTGGCGTGGCGGCAGTTCGTAAGTTGCAAACTCATTTTTACCGACGAAAAAGAGATAGCTGCGTTCTTCTCCGAGGGCGTATTCGAGCAGAAGTGTATCTTCATCGAGAATTTGCTCTTGAATCTCTTCTAGAGTTAAAGGCTGAGGATATTTGAGATCGGCATAGGCAGGATTATTCCGACGAATGCGAGTTTCGAAATCGGAGAGTTGTTTGAGAAGGACATCGCGATCGCGGATGAGACTTTCCAAGTCTTTATTTGCGTAACTTCCACTCGTTAATTCTAAGCGACGTTTTTCGAGGTTGCTGAGTTCTTGGATGAGGCGTTGTTCTTCTTGCAGGAGTTGAGGCTGGACATTTTGACGAATGTTAAGATTGGCTTCTGCGAGGATTTCTGTGAGGGTGCGAGCGCGGTTTTTCTCGCTGGCTTGCAAGGCTTGCTTGTCGTAGCCGCGATCGGGGTTTTCGCGATGCAACTGCATGAGAATTTCGATATAGAGTTGGTAGCGGTTGGAGACGGTGGCAAAGAAAGATTGGCGCAAATCGGGATTTTCAATTTCCAGACGAATGGACTCGGCCAGAGAAATCGCTTCTCTGATGCGATCGAGTGCTTGCAGGTTGTTGCCTTGTCGATAGTGGGCTAAAGCGAGGTGATAGAGAGAATTTCCTTCTCCCGTGCGATTGCCGATTTCTTTGACGAGGATTCGCGATCTCTCATAATAGTGAATGGCTTTCTCGTATTCTCCCAAAGCGAGATAAACATTCCCCACCCCGATCGACGCTTCTCCTGCTGCGTTTCGATCGAGATCGAGGGTAATTGACGGATCGTAGGCAAAATCCCAATGAGTGAAGCGTTCTTCTTCAATACGATCGCGCAGTGCTTGCAAGAGATTTAAAGACTGTTGATATAATTCGAGGGCTTTGTCATATTCTTTCAAGGAGAAGTAAGCATTGCCCAAACCAATTCCCGATATTGCTTCCCCGTGGCGATTTTTGGTTTTCTGCATCTCGGCCGTCGCGCGTTGGTAGAATTCAATGGCCTTGCCGTGTTGTCCCGAAGCATGATAAGCATTGCCCAAACTGAGAAGTGCGTTTCCCTCTCCTGCAACATCTCGATCGATTGCGAAAAATGGTTCGTAAACCAAACCCAAATCCGTGCTTGTCAGTTCAAAAAAACTTCGATTTTCTTCGGCGAGATCGCCCATTTCTTGCAGGGAGGCTAGAGACTGTTCGTAATATTCAATTGCTCTGTTATGTTCTCCTAAAGCAAAATAAGCATTTCCCAAACCGATAAGAGCAATTCCTTCTCTAAAATCAACTCTATTTATCCCACGAGAATTAGCCAACAATCGTTCGTAATAATCAATCGCTTGCACATAATATCCCAAAGAATAATGAATATTGCCTAGAATTCTCAGCGATCGATCTTCATAAACACCAAGTTGAAATTTCCCTGTCGTTGCTCTAACGAGGGCTTGTTGATAGTAATCGATGGCTTTTTCATATTCTCCCAAAACGCGATAAGCGTTTCCCAAACCCGTTAGTCCATTAAATTCTCCTGCTAAACCCAAGACTGTGTAGGTTGCAAGGACTTCTTGGCCAAGGGATTGAAAAATGGGAATGGATTGTTGGTAGGAGGCGATCGCCTGATGGTACTCTCCCACAGAATAATAGGCATTACCCAAGGCATAGTGGATATTACCCAAATCGAGCAAAGATGTATTATCTTGAGAGCGATCGCTGGTTGCTTGGTAAAAATCTAAAGCTCTTTCCCAAGATTGCAAGGCCTCATGGAATTGACGGGTATTAAATTGCTCAATTCCTAAATTCAAGAGTTGCTCGGCTTCCGACGTAGGATTTTGGTTTGTCTGGGCTCTCACGAAATTCGCGGGCTTTCCTAAGAAAATCCCCTCAAAAGACCCCAGCAGGATTGCTGCGATCGCGCTGCCTAAAATCCAATTTCTCATTCGGTTTTTCCTTGTTTTAGGGCAATAAATCTCGAACGATGGGTTTCGCGATCGCCTTGCGAAAAATTCAAGTGAAAAATCGTTCCACCAAACAATATCTTAACTGATAACTGATTATTGCCAATCTCCTTGCATGACAAACGCCGCCCATTTATAGGGATATTCTCCCGCTTTCCACATCTGTAA
>JBCCVR010000158.1:0-18003 GCA_039194995.1 Cyanobacteria bacterium P01_E01_bin.42
CCGCCTCTTGGCTGCGAAAATTTACCATCCCAGAACTCGAAGCTGTTTTGCGAGATCATATTTTCACCACTGTCGATTAACTAAATTAATTTTTGTTGGCAGCGTTCTAAATAAATGTGTACGACGCGATCGCCATCAAAGAATTTGAGACAAGTTTCGAGCAATTCTCGCGCTTTCTCATAATCTTCGAGAAAATATTGTAAGAGTGCCTGCTCTACCAGATTCTTAGTGGTTCGTTTTTTCTCCCGTATTTCTGGCGGATCGGCATCGAAGACTTCTAAGACAGAAATAGGCTGACTCGTCCCTTTCACGAGAACGCGATCTAGCAGGCGAATTTGATATTTTTCCGGATGTTCGAGCTTCAAAAAAGTATTGTGAGAAATCAGTAATGGTGTTTGATAAATTTTTGTCAAACCTTCAATTCGAGAAGCTAAATTGACAGCATCGCTAATGACAGTTCCATCCATTCGTTCTTCACCACCGACCGTTCCCATCATTAATAACCCGGTATTGATACCAACACCGATACGAATCTCAAAAGGATATTCACCTTTGAGATTGCTTTGAGAAAGTTTTTCTAACATGGCGATACCTGCATCGATCGCATCGTCTGCACTGCCGCCAAATAGTGCCATAATGCCATCGCCAATATACTTGTCGATAAAACCGTGATTGGTTTTGATTTGCGGTCCCATTTCCGAAAAATAGTGATTGATAAATTTAAAATTATCTTTTAAACTCAAAGACTCGGAAATCGTCGTAAAATCGCGAATATCGGCAAATAAAACCGACATTTCCCGGGCGATCGCATCTCCCAATTCAACATCTAAAATACTGGTTTTTTTGAGGGCTTGTAGAAATTCCTTGGGAACGAATTTATTGTAAGCGCGATCGATTTGAATGAGTTGTAATTGGGTTTTAATCCGAGCGAGTAATTCTTGTTGTAGAATCGGCTTCGTTAAATAATCATTTGCGCCAACTTCCAATCCTCGCACCAAATCGGAAATTTGATTTTTTGCCGTCACGAGAATAATGGGAAGTTCGTTTAAATGCCAAGATTGGCGGAGTTTTTCTGCCAGTTCGTAACCGGAAATATCCGGCATCATAACATCCAATAAAATCAGATCGGGCTGCCAATTACCCGCCAGAATGTCTAAGGCTTCTGTTGCATTCATTGCTGAAGCGATCGCATAGCGCTCTCCCGAGAGAAATTTTTGCAAAACCTGCAAATTTACGGGTTCGTCATCAACAATTAAAATTTTGAATTCTGGCTCTCGTTCCTCTAAAGAGATGGGCTGAATGGCTTCTGTTGATAAATCCAAATCTACCGTGCTCCTGACGGGTTGCGCGATCGGAACATCGTTCTGAATTTCTCGAGGGGGAGGTGTATTTTCGGCAATGGGTAACGTAAAGGTAAAACTAGAACCGACTCCAACTTCAGAACTGACTTTAATTTCGCCTTTGTGTAACTCAACTAGTTTTTTGGTTACGGCTAATCCCAAACCCGTGCCGTTATAACTGCGAGAAATTGACCCATCTGCCTGTTCGAAGGCTTCAAAAATGCGCTCTAATTTTTCTTCGGGAATGCCAATCCCCGTATCTGCCACTGTAATGGCTAAAGAAGCAGATCCGGCTGTTGCTGCTGTAATGCTCACCGTTCCCGATTGAGTAAATTTAATGGCATTACCAATTAAATTATAAAAAATTTGTTCCAAACGATTTTCATCGGCACGTACCCAAGGGATATCTTGCGTTAGGCGATCGCAAACTTCGAGTTCTTTTTTGCCAATTAAGGTTGGAGTCACGTCTACAACCCGCTTTAAAACCCGATGTAAATCCAAGGATTGTAACTGCAATTGTAAAGTTTTGCGCCGCAACTTGGCAAAATCTAAAATATCGTCGATCAAACTCGACAAACGGCGGCCGCTTTTGGCAATAATCTCGATATCTTCCCGTGTATCTGCCGTTAAATTGGCACTTTTACTACCTAATAGAAATTCGGCGAGGCCAACGATCCCGTGTAAAGGCGTGCGGAGTTCGTGGGAAGTATTGGCGAGAAACTCATCTTTAAGGCGATCGAGTTGTTTTAATTCTTCATTGGCAAAGGATAATTCTGCCGTGCGTTCGGTGACGGTTTGTTCTAAATTCAAATTGAGATCTTGCAATTGTCGGGCATAGTCTTCCACCGAATCCATGACCTGATTGTAACGAGAGGCAATATAACCCACCTCTGTAAAAGGTTCTACGGGAACTCGCAGGCTTAAATCTTGAGTGGTTGCCTGTTCTTCCATGACCTGAAATAGATCGTGAAGTTCGGTTTTTGCCTGATGTTCCGAGACATTTAAACCGATTTGTTCGTCTTCTAAAGAGACTCTTAAAGGAGAGATACGATTGATAGCCCAAAGTACGAGTAACGTCACACCAAATGCCCAAATAAAGGCAACGCCAACCCCCAATAGTTGCACGCCAAGTTGTTGGTATCGCGTCAGTCCCGTTCCTAAAATCTCTGGCTTGCCAAATAAAGCCACTGCAAGGGTGCCCCAAACTCCCGCTACGCCGTGAATGGCAACCGCATCCACTGCATCATCAATGTGCCATCGCTCCAACCAGTAAACTGCCAATAACATCACCCCTGCGCCCATAAAACCGATGATTGCCGACTCCGCAGCCGTGACGGCAAAACAAGGGGCGGTAATCGCCACCAAACCCGCAATCGAGCCGTCAATGAGGGATTCGACGCTCGGAATGCGATCGCGTTTCCACTTAATTGCTCCGGCTGCCAGCATCCCGCAGGCTCCAGCGAGAATTGTATTGACGATAATTCCGGGAATGCGTTCGTCAAGGGCAAGGGTACTACCTCCATTAAACCCCATCCAACCCAACCAAAGTAAAAGCGTTCCTAAAACAGAGAAAGGTAAATTAGAACCACTAATGGGATTAGATTTTTGGTGAGAGAAACGACCCGATCGCGGACCCACTACCAATAAAGTCGCCAATGCCACCCAGCCGCCGATGCCGTGAACGACGGTAGAACCGGCAAAATCGATAAATCCCATGCGTCCCAGCCAGCCCAAAGGCTCGCCGATATCCGCCCCATTCCAAACCCAATGACCGAAAAGAGGATAAATCCCCACAGCAATTAGAATACAGATAATAAGATAAGCCTGAAATTTTAAGCGTTCTGCCACTGCACCGGAAACGATCGTCGTTGCCGTCCCGCAAAACATAGCTTGAAACAGGAAAAAAGCCGCCAGCCAAGGTGAAGATTCAAAGGCTAGAAAAAAACCGCGATCGCCGATCCATCCTCCCAAGGAATGACCGAACATCAACCCATAACCGAATGCCCAAAACAACAAAAAAGAAATGCCAAAATCGACGAGATTTTTGACTGCAACATTAATACTATTCTTTGAGCGGGTAAGTCCGGACTCCAGACACATAAACCCGGGCTGCATTAAGAATACCAAGCCCGCACAGCCCAGCAGCCAAGCGATATCCCCCATAGTTTTTTAGCACTCTCAATGTTGTTTAAATCGGTTCGAGTTCGCTATTACAGTATAGTGCGTCAATTTGGGAAATCCGGAAAGTTTGGGGGAAAGTGGAGAAGAACGTAATCAGAATACGGGCAAAATAGTGATGAAGAGAATCAATTTCCGATATTTCTGCACGATCGCCGCGATCGCGATTTTAGGTGTCGCTATTCCAGTAGATCTGGCTCGGTCAAATTTTCCCTTTCCTCAAGACTGTCCCGGGTGCAATTTTCAGGGGGCGAATCTCAGAGGGATGGATAGTCGCGGCCGGTCTCTCAACTGGCAGGGTGCGGATCTCGGCGATGCCGACCTCTCTCAGGCTAATTTACAAGGGATTAATCTTGCCAATGCCAATCTCAGCCGCGTGCGACTGGTGGGCACCAATTTGCAAAACGCCAATTTAGCCGGAGCAAATTTAACAGAAGTCGTCCTGCATGGAACAATCTTGAAAGGGGCCGATCTGAGCAATACCATGCTGATGGGAGCGAGTTTGCTGGCGATCGCGATCGAAGCCGGACAATTTTCTAATGCAGATTTAAGCGAGTCGCGCTGGCAAAATGTCTACTTGGGAGGGGCAAATTTGCAAGGAAGTATTCTCTTTCGCGCGAGTTTGCAAAATGTCGATCTCGTTTCGGCGAATTTGACAGAGGCAGATTTAACAGAGGTGAATTTTAGGAGCGTCAAGTTAAGAAATGCCAATTTATCCGGCGCAAACTTGAGTTATGCCGACATAAGGGGAACGAGTTTAGTGGAAACGAATTTATCCGAGAGTCGCTTACAAGAAACGAATTTAACCGCCGCCGATCTAACCCTTGCCAATTTAACCCGAGCGGACTTACAACGGAGTACTCTAGAAAATGCCAACCTCGATCGCGCCATCCTGCGAGAAGCCAACCTCATCGGAGTCAATCTCAACAGCGCCTATTTGCTCGATACGGACTTGTGCGATGCTATTATCTCTGAGGAGGGAGAAATCCGCAAATTAGACGGGGCTATGTTAAACTGCGAATAAAAAACTAATAACCAATAACCAATAACTAATAACCAATAAAATATGCTTAATCCAAGACTGCGAAAATTATTGGCTTATCTCCGTCCTCACTGGCAGCGAGTGGTCTTGGGGATTGTCGCCTTATTAATTGTTAATATTATCGGAGTATACATTCCTTTACTGATTCGCGATGCGATCGATAGCCTTTCCGGTGCATTAGAATTTAGAACTATTTTGGGTTATGTATTTCTGATTGTTATTTTCGCATCGATTGTTTGGGTCATTCGCATGACTTCAAGAATTGCCATGTTTGGTATCGGCCGTCAAGTCGAATTCGATCTCAAACAGCGTATTTTTCAGCATCTCTTAAAGTTACAGCCCTCTTATTTTGACCGGAACTCAATTGGCGATCTCATGAACCGTGCGACGAGCGATGTTGATAATATTCGCCGCTTGGTGGGTTTTGCTGTTCTCAGCTTAGTCAATACTATTTTTGCGTATTGTTTTACCCTACCCGTAATGCTCGGCATTCATGTCAGATTAACCCTGCTAGCATTGCTGGTTTATCCCTTTATGTTATTCGCCGTCCAATTATTTAGCGGTAGATTGAGAGACGAACAAAAAGACGTACAAGAAAGCCTCTCAGATCTCAGTCAACTTATTCAAGAAGATATGAGCGGGATTGCGTTGATTAAAATCTATGCCCAAGAATTAAATGAAGTGCTGGCTTTTAAAGGTAAAAATCGCAGTCTCCTCAATGCCAATTTAAAATTAGCCAGAACCCAAAATTTACTATTTCCGATTGTGGAGGGTTTGGTTTATGTCTCCCTTTTAATTCTCTTGTGGTTGGGAACGAGCGCGATCGAAGGAGGAGAAATTTCTATTGGAGATTTTGTCGCCTTAATTATTTTTGTAGAACGGTTAGTTTTTCCGACGGCTTTGTTGGGATTTACAATTACTGCCTACCAACGGGGTGAAGTAAGTATCGATCGCGTCGAATCGATACTCAATGCGTCCCCTTCGATTCAAGATGAAGCGGGAGCAATGGTTTTACCCCCAGAATTAGTAGAAGGTAAAATTAGCGTTCAAAATCTGACGTTTACATATCCTAGTGGAACGCAACCCGCTTTAGACGATATCAATTTTGTTATCGAACCGGGAGAAACGATTGCTATTGTCGGTCCTATCGGTTCGGGAAAATCGACCCTTGCGAATGCGTTACCCCGCCTCTTAGATATCGAACCCGGACACGTTTTTTTAGATGGCTGCGATGTCACGCAACTACGTTTAAAAGATCTGCGCGAGGCGATCGCCTACGTTCCCCAAGATAGTTTTCTCTTCAGTACATTTATTAAAAATAATATTCGTTATGGCGATCCGTTGGCAGAACAATTAGAGGTTGAAGATGCTGCCAAACAGGCACAAATTCACCCGGAAATTCTCAATTTTCCCCGCCAATACGATACCCTCGTCGGAGAGCGAGGTATCACCCTCTCTGGCGGACAGCGACAGCGTGCTTCTCTTGCTCGTGCCCTCATTGTCGAAGCCCCCGTGTTAATTTTAGATGATGCCCTCTCCAGCGTAGACAATCAAACGGCAACGGAGATTTTGGGACTGCTAAAAAGCGAGGTGGGCGATCGCACGGTGATTTTTATTTCTCATCAACTTTCAGCAGCAGCAACAGCCGATCGAATTTTTGTGATGAGCGAGGGCAAAATCATACAAATAGGCGCTCACAGTCAACTCATCGAACAGCCGGGTTTATATCAACATCTTTGGAAACAACAACAACTAGAAAAAGCAGTGTTGTAAGCACTCACCAACCAATAACCAATAACCAACAACTAACAACCAATAACCAATAACCAATAACCACCCTTCATGAGTTTTTCACAATTCTTCCGTAAACTATAGGAACTGAGGATGATTTTGCCTCGATAGCGTGGCAAATAGCGAAGAATAATGTTCAATACAACGACAGCCAAAAAAGTCATTAAACTTTTATTATTGGGCGATCGCCCGAGCGATCCCTACTCCATTGAGGAATGGCTGGCTGCCTCTCAGCACGAAATCGAACCCACTCGGGCGGAAAATATGACGCTTGCCCAAACTCTCATAAGGCAAGAAGCCTTTGATATCGTTGCTCTTCGGCTCTCCTCAGACGATCTCGAAGAAAACCACCAAGAAATAGCCCGCTATTTTGCCAATGCTCCCGAAACGATTGTCCGGGCAGATCGGCAACAAGGCGATCTCCCTCCCCTGATTTTGTTGAGCGATCGCGACGATCCCGAACTCACCGTAGAAGCATTTAAGCTGGGAGTCCAAGATGTTGTCGCGCTCTCCCACACCGATCGCTGTCATTTCCTCCGCACCCTTCGTCATGCCTGCCTTCGCCATAATGCCCCTATCTCCGGGGATTGTCATCGGATCGAACCGAGGCAAGAATTCATGACGCAAATTGTCAACGCGATCGCGGATCCCGTTTTTGTCAAAGACCGACACAATCGTTATGTTGTCGTCAATGATGCCTATTGCCAATGGCAGGGTAGAACCCGAGCGGAGATTGTCGGCGAATCTCCAAGCGCTTTTTTTTCCCCCGAAGAAATCGAATTTTTCGCTGAGCAAGATACCGCCGTTTGGGAAAGTGAAATTCCCCGAATTTGCGAGCGAACTTACCGGGATTCTGCCGGAAACCTTCATTTTTTGGCAACCAAAGTTAGTGTTTTTACGGATGCCTGCGGGGAAAAACGTTTAGTCGGCGTGATTCGGGATGTCAGCGAACAGTATCGCGATCGCGATCGCGCCTTGGACTCGGAATCTTTACTCAATAGTATTATCAACGCCATTCCCGATCCCATTTTCGTCAAAGATAGAGAACATCGCTGGATTCTCCTCAATGATGCCTCTTGCAATCTCATCGGACACCCGCGATCGCAATTGCTCGGCAAATCCGATTATGACTTTTTCCCCCAAGCCGAAGCCGATGTTTTTTGGGAAAAAGATGAATGGGTCTTCCAAACGGAACGAGAAAACGAAAATGAGGAATCTTGTACTGATAGGGAGGGCACCCGGCGGACTATCTCGACGAAAAAAAGTGTTTTCGCTCGAGGGGATGGTTCGAAGGCATTAGTGGGCTGCATCCGTGATATTACGGAACAAAAACGACAGGCAGTCCTCGGATGGAAACGCGAGCGCTATCTAGGCGCTTTGGTTGAAATTCAGCAACAACTCTTGCGCTGTGGGGATCCGCGTACCGGCTACGACGAAATTCTCCAAATTCTCGGCACGACTGCGGGAGCTTCGCGAGTATATTTATTTGAAAATCGCAACAGCAACGAGGACGGCTTGCTCGCGAGCCAAAAAGGTGAATGGTGCGCTCCAGGCATTCATCCCCAAATTCATAACCCCATCTATCAAAATCTGCCCTATAAAGACTTGAGCGCCGAATTTACCAATACCCTCGCGCGCGGCGAAGCCCTCTCCGACTTGGTGGCAAACTTAGCCAGCCCCATGAAAGAGATTCTGGCAGAGCAGCACATTCTCTCAATTTTGGTTTTACCCTTGCAAGTGAATGGGACATTCTTTGGTTTTATCGGGTTCGATAATTGCATCGAAGCGAAAGTCTGGGATATATCGGAAGTCTCTTTACTGCGATCTGCCTCGGTGTCTATTGCTCTCGCCCAACAGCAATGGCAAGCAAAACTTGCCTTGCAAGAGAGCGAAGAACGCTATCGCCGTATTGTGGAAACTGCCAATGAAGGGATCGTGTCGATCGACTTGCAAGGACGGATTGATTTTGCCAATCAGCGCGCCACATCCATGCTCGGGTATGAAATCCAAGAGGCGCTCGGTCGCTCCTGTGCGGACTTTTTTGGTGAGGAAATGCAGGAAACCCTCACGCAAATGCGCGATCGGGGAAAAACATCCAGCTGCGAACAATACGATTTGAAATTAACCCATCGTTCGGGGAAATCCGTGTGGGCCATGATTTCAGCCTCTCCCCTGTGGAATGAGGGAGAATTCCTCGGTTTCTTGGGCATGATGACAGATATTACCGAGCGCCAAAAAGCCGAAGCCGATCGAGATCGCTTTTTCACCCTTTCTACCGACCTGCTCTGCATTGCCGGAATTGACGGCTATTTTAAACGCATCAACCCCGCTTGGTGCGAGGTTTTAGGGCATTCCCGAGAAACCCTCCTAAGTTGCCCTTATCTTAACTTCATCCATCCCGAAGATCGTGCCAAAACCATCGCCGAAGCCAGCAATCTCATTTCGGGAGGAATATCGAGCGCCCAGTTCCAAAATCGCTATCGCTGTCACAACGGAGAATATCGATGGTTGGAATGGCGTTCGACAGCTTATCTCGAAGAAAAGCTCATCTATGCTGTTGCCCGAGATATCACCGCAGACAAAGAAATCGAAGCCGATCTGCGAGAAAGCAGCCAACGCTTAGCAGAAGCTCAGAAAGTCGCCCACGTGGGAGATTGGGAAATCGATCTCATTTCCGGTGCCATCACCTGGTCTGACGAAATGTTTCGTATTTATGGATTGAATCTTGCGCCTTCAGAGGAGGTAAGACACTTTATTTCAGCTTCCACCATTATCGGACAAGAATATTTACAATATATTCACCCCGACGACCGCGCTGCCAGCCAGCGAGCCGTACAGAGGGCAATCGTCACGGGAGAACCCTACGAACGCGAACAACGCATCCAGCGCCCCGATGGAGAAATTCGCCATCTTCTCCTGCGGGGAGAACCCGTTACCAACGAGACCGGGCAAGTCGTGCGCCTGTTTGGGACAGCTTTGGATATCAGCGATCGCAAGCAAGTCGAACAACAGTTGCACTGGCAAGAAGCCCTGTTGCGATCGATGGCAGATGCCTCTCCCCTCGCCTTTTTCGTCGTGGACAATCGCACCGATGAAATTCTCTACTTCAATCAGCGCTTTTGCGAAATTTGGGGACTGCAGCGCCATGCCGAAGCCATGCGACGAGGAGAATTGAAAAATAATGACATTATTCCCAACTGCATTCCCCTCATTGCCGATTTGCCCGCCTTTATCGAATCTTGTAAGCCCCTGCAAAGTGAGGATAATCGAACCGTTGTCGAAGACGAGATCGAATTTACCGACGGGCGAACCATTCGTCGCTTTTCCGCCCAAATTCGCAACGAAGGCGATCGCTATTTCGGTCGTCTTTACCTCTTTGAAGATATTACCCCCCGCAAGCAAGCCGAAGCGGATCTCGAGCATCGCATGGGGATCGAGGCTCTCATAACCAGTATTTCCAACCAGTTCATTAACTTTGATGTCAGCGAAATCGATCGCGGTATCAATAATGCCCTAGCCCAAATCGGTCAATTTGCCGCCGTGGATCGCGCCTACTTATTTCAAGTCTCCAAGGATGGCGAAACCTTCAGTAACACCCACGAATGGTGCGATCGCGGCATTGCAACCCAGCTTGATACCATGCAAAACGTGCCCCTGTCTGCTGTTCCTTGGTCGATGGAGAAGATCCACAACTTTGAAGTCATTCACGTTCCCATCGTGGCGGAGCTTCCCCCCGAAGCGGCAGCCGAACGAGAAATTTTCGAGAGTCAAGAGATTCAATCCCTCCTTTGCATTCCCATGAGCGATCGCGGGCAAATTGTCGGTTTTGTTGGTTTTGATGCGGTACGAGAGCAAAAAACGTGGACGGCATCCAGTATCAATATCCTGCGGTTGGTGGGAGAAATTTTTACCAATGCCTTAGAACGCAAGCGTGTCGAAGAAGCCCTGCAACTCACGCAATTTGCCGTAGATCGCACCACCGATGCCATTTTCCGCATGGATCGCAACGGCAGATTTTTATACGTCAACGAAGCCGCCTGTCGTTCTCTAGGCTACGCTTCCGAAGAATTGCTGACCATGGGAGTCAGTGACATCGATCCCAATTATCCGCCAGAACGATTTATCCAACAGAGCCAAAACGGCAAACGACGAATAACCCCCTTTGAAAGCCTCCATCGCAGCAAAGACGGTCGTATTTTTCCCGTGGAAATCATTAAAGTCTATCTGGACTGGCAAGGGGAAGAATCTTCTTTTTGCTTCGTGCGGGATATCAGCGATCGCAAAGAAGCCGAACGGGTGCTCAAAGAGTCGGAAGAAAAATATCGCAACTTGCAAGAAGGCGCGAGCGATGCCATTTTACTGGCAGATTTAGAAGGAAATCTACTCGAAGCCAATCGCAGAGCCGAAGAACTTTTGGGCTACAGCAAAGCCGAACTGGCCCGAATGCACTTTACTCACATTCATCCCCCCGAAGAATTACCGCGAGCGATCGCGGCCTTTGAAAAGGACGCTCGGGACAAAAAACCGAGCTACCTCACCAATAGCTCGATCCTCACCAAAGACGGACGGCAAGTTCCCGTTGATATTAGTTGCAGCTTTAGCCAAACCGGAGAGCAGTGGCTCATTCAGGGTGTATTTCGCGATATTACCGAACGCCAGCAAGCCGAAGCAAAAATTCAATATCGTTTAGCCCTCGAACAACTGATCGCCAATATTTCCACCCAATTAATCAATTTAGAAATCGAAGAACTCGATCGCGGCATTCGCCTTGCCCTAAAACAAGTCGGAGAATTTATCGGAGTCGATCGCTGCTATTTGTTTTACATCAATCGAGATCGGCAAACCATGCGCAATCTCTACGAATGGTGTACAGAAGGCATTCAGTCCCATCGCACCACGGGGGAAGATGTGGCGTTAAGCGTTTATCCTTGGTTTATCGCTAAAATTCAGCGCTTTGAAATAGTGAACGTTCCCGACGTTGCGAAACTGCCTCCCGAAGCCGATTTCGAGCGAGGATGCTTGGAACTTCAATCCGTGCGTTCCATGCTCAACGTTCCCATGTTAGTTCGGGGTCAATTATTGGGATTTTTGGGCCTTGATGCAGTACGTGCCAAAAAACAATGGGATGAAGACAATATCGCCTTAGTACGGATGGTCGGGGAAATTTTTGCCCATACATTAGAGCGCCAGCACGCAGAATTGCAACTGCGACAAAAACACGAAGAACTCGAAGCGATTTTTGCCACCTTCCCGGATCTCTTCTTCCGCATGGCCGCCGATGGGACGATTCTCGACTATCGCGGCGAAATCTCAGAACTATACTTACCGCCGGACATGTTTTTGGGGCAGCGCATTCAAACCGTTTTACCCGCCGACGTGGTTGCCAAACTCGAAACGGGCATCCAGCAAGTCCTGCAAACGGGGGAAGTGGTGAGCATTGAGTATGCGCTCCCCGTTGTCCAAGGCATCTGCGAATACGAAGCGCGACTCGTTCCCTTTCAAAACGAGCAAGAAATTGTCATCATCCGCAATATCACCGATCGCAAGCAGACAGAACGAGCCTTACGAGAGAGTGAAGAACGCTTTCGCCAACTGGCCGAGAATATTGGTAGTATCTTTTGGATGACGGATCCGGCCAAAAGCCAAATTATTTACGTTTCTCCTGCCCACGAAGTGATTTGGGGGCAAAATTGCCAAGACCTTTACGATCGCCCTCTATCTTTCCTCGAAGCCATTCATCCCGAAGATCGCGATCGCATTGCCAATGCGCTTCCTAGCCAGTTGCAAGGAGAGTACGACGAAGAATATCGCATTCTGCGCCCCGATGGAGAAATGCGCTGGATTCGCGATCGCGCCTTCCCCATTTGCAACGAAGCCGGAGAAGTCTATCGCTTGGTCGGACTGGCCGAGGATATCAGCGAGCGCAAGCGAGCGGAAGAAGCCTTAAAAGCGATCGCTGAAGGCACTGCCGCCCAAATTGGTAGCGAATTTTTCCGCTCTTTAGTCCGTCATTTGGCAGGAGTGCTACAAGTGCGCTATGCCTTTGTCACCCAATGTCTCGATGCCGAAAAAACGCGAGTGCGAACCTTGGCATTCTGGCAGGAGAATAACTTTGGCGACAACTTTGAATACGATTTGGTCAATACCCCCTGCGAGAATGTGGTTCACGGGCAAGTTTGCTTGTACTCGCAGGGGATTCAGGCACAATTCCCCAAAGATCCCGATCTCGTCACCCTCAATGCTGAAAGTTATTCCGCCATTCCCCTCAGCGATTCTAACGGCAACATTCTCGGGCATCTGGCCATTGTCGATACCAAACCCATGACCGACACCCGCACGCCGGAATTGATCGTGCGGATTTTTGCCGCTCGGGCGGGGGCAGAATTAGAGCGCTTGCAAGCAGAGGAGGCCCTTGCAACTAGCACGGAACGCTTGCAACTCGCCTTAGAGGGCAGTGCCTTGGGATTGTGGGATTGGCAAATCGACACGGGACAAGCCTATTACAGCCCCCAATGGAAAGCCATGTTGGGCTACGAGGAATGGGAATTAGAAAATGTTTACGAGACTTGGGAGCGTCTGATTCATCCCGAAGATTTACCCGAAGTCTTGGAAGTTTTGCACGCTCACTTGGAAGGGCGCACGACGGTTTATCAAGCGGAATTCCGCATGGCCACCAAACAGGGAGACTGGAAGTGGATTTTCGTGCGGGCGAAAATTTTTGCGCGGGACGAGAACGGCGCTCCCCTGCGCATGACTGGCACCCAAAAAGATATTAGCGAGCGCAAGGCGATCGAGCGCATGAAAGATGAATTTATTTCCGTCATCTCCCACGAATTACGAACCCCCATGACCTCCGTGCGAGGCGCTCTGGGACTACTCGCCACGGGCAAGCTGGGAGACTTGAGCGATAAAGGGCAGCATATGTTAGAAATTGCCATTAACAATACCGATCGCCTTAGTCGCTTGATTAACAACATCCTCGACCTCCAGCGCATCGAGTCGGGACAATTCACCTTACAATGCCAGTCTTGCAATGCGCGGGAACTCTGCGAGCAGGCCTTGGAGATGATGGGAAATTTGGCAGGCAAGCAGGGAATCGATCTGGCTCTCTCTTGTGCTGCAACATCCCAGATTTGGGTCGATCCGGATTACTTCCTACAAATTCTCAGTAATTTAATCAGTAATGCCATTAAATTTTCCGATTCCGGCACTCTCATTTCCGTAGAAACCGCAGAATGGGGAGAGTACCTGCGTTTCTGCATTCGCGATCGCGGTCGTGGCATCCCACCAAAACATTTAGAAA
Organism: Cyanobacteria bacterium P01_E01_bin.42; assembly: GCA_039194995.1. Classification (GTDB taxonomy): domain Bacteria; phylum Cyanobacteriota; class Cyanobacteriia; order Cyanobacteriales; family Spirulinaceae; genus CCY15215. The sequence goes on from JBCCVR010000158.1 coordinate 13,655, forward strand.
GTATTTTTGAGAGATTCAATCAAGTCGATGCTTCGGATTCTCGTCAAAAAGGCGGGACGGGGTTGGGACTGGCGATTTGTCGCAGTTTGGTTGAATTTCACGGCGGTCGCATCTGGGCGGAGAGTGTTTTGGGAGAGGGCAGTTCTTTTTACTTCACCGTTCCCACCAGCGATCGATGTTCGCTCCATTATCCGTAATTGACGAACTCAAATTCCGACCGACTCATTCACCTCGCGAGAAATACGAGGGGGAGGGTCGAAAAATTTTGAGGAGGGCTTTCACGAGATTTTCACATTTTTTCTCTACAGTAGCATTGTGGGGTGAAATGAATTTGCTTTCTGACTACCATTTTGCCTTTCAGAATGCCTGCCAATATTTCGGATCGGAACAATGATGCAACACGACCAATTTACTTACTTTTTATATGTTTTAGTGTATGACATTGGCGAGACTTCTCGTTTGGCATCGACCGATTGGTTGCGTCTGAAAGTCGCACGAGCTTCTGGTTTATTGAATGAAGAAGAAAAGCAAATTATCGATCGTATTCTCCATGCCGTGGAATACAAGCGGATTACCATCGTCGAACATTCTGCCCCTTTCACCAAACCGTTGAGTTACCAAAGTTATAAAATGTTGTGCAACAATCAACCCGCAGAATATTTCTGCCAACTGTTCAATGAACTGGTCGAAACCAATGCGTTAAGTGAAGCCGATCTGCAAGTCCTCCAGCAAGCACAAGAATCTAGCAGTCTCAATTTTGAAGAAAAGCAGATCGTGAAGCGCATTTTTTATTCTCTCAAGCGCGGACGCATTAAACTGACAAAAAATCCTTCGGCCTCCCTGACGGAATCTGTAATGGGTCGGGATCTCTAGGGATTAGATAATAGTTCGATTAGAGATCCCGATCGCGACTTCCCAATGCTCCGAGACTGGCTCCTATTGTCCGGGAAAGCCGACATAAGCGAAATACGTGACCATGGGAACGATCGTCGCCACCACCAAAAAGCCAATCACCCAAACCGCCGCATTGCGATCGTCTGTTTCTTCCGCATCGGCAAAGGTTCCTTCTACATTAGTCGTCGCGATCGCCGGGGGACCGGGATCCGGTTCTCCAGCAAGAACCAAGGCCAAACGTGCCGTCGCATCTAAGAAGGCTTGATTGTATTTGCCCCCGGATTGTATGGGAATCGCGAGGGTTTCCGTGGCAACGCTTTGAGCGATCTCTTCAGGGACTAAATCTTGCAAACCTTCTCCCACCCGAATCGCCCCTTTATTGGTCAGGGTATCCAACACTAATAGGATGCGATCTCGACCCTCTTCCGGCGTGGGAAACCAACGGGCGAATAACGCATCGGTAAAACTCTCTACAGTATCCCCATAACCGATGCGTACCGTTACCAACCAAAGCTCTTTTCCCGTCTTCGCAACTAAATCTTCCAATGACCGATCGAGAGTTCCTTCATTGAGGGGACTGAGGACGCGGGCAACATCGACGGCCCGAGGGGACTGCCCGCTAATATTGGGAAGCTCGTAAATCGTTGTTGCACTGGCGGGAGTCGCGGCGATCGCAAAGGCCAGCAACCCTGCCAGTAAACCTAAGATCGGATGTTTGAGAGACAATCCCCTAAAAGAAAACTTTGTCAGTAATGCGTTCATCTATCTAAATCGTGTTGATTGTTACATTCCTTTACAATTCTAGAGGGAGAAGGGGACGAGAGAAGCATTGACAGCTGCAAAAAAACATAAACTTTTTTTAACACTGTGGGGGAATTTGGTATTGAAGTTGCCTCGGTCTGATAAAAGTAAAGTAACCTTAAGTTTTTTAATGCTTAATTGAGAGGAGAACACTTTTTGATGATTTATGATGCAATTACGGATGGCGGAGATCCTCAAGTTGGCAATCTTGCGACCCCGTTGAATTCTTCCGGTTTCTCTAAAGCCTTTATCAACAGCTTGCCTGCTTACCGTCAGGGACTGTCCGCTAATCGTCGCGGTTTGGAAATTGGCATGGCTCACGGCTATTTCCTTTACGGACCCTTTGCCTTGCTCGGGCCTCTGCGGAATACAGAACTGGCTACCCTGGCTGGGGTGATGGCAACCATTGGTTTGATTATGATTCTAACTGTTGCTCTCTCCCTCTATGGTGGCGTGGGTTCGGGCAAACCAATCTCGACCCTAACGACTCCCAATCCTCCCGAAGATTTAGGGACCAAAGAAGGATGGAGCGATTTTGCGAGCGGTTTCTTGCTTGGTGGTTGCGGCGGTGCGTTTTTCGCTTATTTCCTCTGTTTGACCCCCCATCTTGCTCCTCTACAAGAGGTTGCTGGTAAGATATGGTCTGTTGGTTAATCTATTAATTGTTGACTTCTCATTCACAAAATTTCTTGCTTAATAATAGGTAAGAAAAATCAAAAAAACACTTAAACAAGGAGACTTTCAAATGGTTACAGGTAGCTATGCAGCTTCATTTTTGCCGATGATCTTTGTTCCTCTGCTCGCCGTTGCGGCTGGCATTGTCATGGGACTTTTCTTCATGTACGTTGAAAACGAGGCGTAAATCAATTATCAATGAGCAATTCTCAATGAAAAATGCTCGATAATTACTCAAGTACGATTTTGCCCGATTCTCACAGATCGGGCAAATTTTTATGGCGTGGCTTTTTGCAACCATGCCACAATGCCATCGGCGAGCGCCCCAGCTAATTTTTCTTGTTCGCGACTATCTACGATCCATTCAAATTCTGTCGGATTGATCATAAAGCCCAATTCCAGCAAAATAGTGGGGGCGACATGGGGGCGAGTCAGAGCTAAATTATTCCAAAACACGCCATAGGAAGGGCGATCTAAGTTCTCGACGAGATAGTTATGCAGGAATACCGCCAGATCGTGAGCTTGGGGATGATACCAAAACATCCCGATTCCTGCTGTATTGATGGCATCGCCGCTATCGGGCAACGCATTGTAGTGAATCGAGAAGGCTAAATCGGGTTTGATATTGGCGATCGCATCCATTCGTTCTCGCAATCCCAGAGCAACATCGCTTTCGCGGGTCATGTAAACCGTTGCCCCCCGTTGTTCTAATTCTGCTTTTAAGCGTTGAGAAATGACCAAATTCACCGCCTTTTCCGGATAGCCATTGGGTCCCCTCGCCCCCAATTCGGCACCCCCATGACCGGGATCGAGGAGAATGCGCGTGCCTTGAAGCGATCGCTCGGAGACCTCGGGGGGATGGCGCAGGGTTAAAATTAAGCTCGTTCCTTCGTAACGCAGATCGAAGCCCCACTGTTGCTGAGTTTTGAGAATGAATTGATATTCCAATTGGGTGGGTGTAACCTGCTGCCAATCCAAGCGTTTGATTAAGGGATCGTCATCGACCCAAATCGTATCGGTTTGGGCGGTGGTATTGTACAGAGTTAGGGTAAATATTCCCTCACCTTGTTTAATCGAGACGGGAACGGGAACTTCGAGGGGGAAAACGATTTCCGTTGCCCCGCGCCCCGGTCGAGAACTGATACTGCGGATTTTGGACAGGGGAAAAACAGCCCCCGGAATAATACGGGTTTCGCTGGCTCTAATCCACGCCCCATAATCCAAGCGCAGCCATTCTCCCTCCCTACCAATAACGCTGGCTCGCGTTCCTCGGGGTAGGGGAGTTAAGCGAGAGTAAGTGGTACCCGGACCCGTGCGCGCCACCCCAGCAACCGCCGTCACTTCCACCACATCCAACTCTTGAGGCGAGAGAATGGAGATCGCCCCAGTTCCTTCCCGAACGTTCGTTTGACCGTTGAGGCTGATGATAAATTGAGGCTTGCCTAAATCTCCCGGGCGATCGCCACTAACGCAACCTTGATATTGGGTCGCCGCGATCGCCCTCGGTTGATTTTGAGCCACGAGAACGGCAGAATTAGGGGGCAGTTGCGAGCTTTGGGCTTGAGGCAGGAGAGGAATTTCTCGCTCTGCGATGCGCACCGTCACTCGTGCATTGGGGGCGGCGATCGCGCTAAAACAGATTGGCTCTCCAGGCAAACGGGCAATATTCCGGGCGGGAGAAAGGGAATTCGCGGCAAAATCTGCCCCAGTTGGTAGGATTGGGCGATCGCTGTTTCGCGTTACCGTGATGCGAATTGTTTCATTGCCGTGGCGCACCACAAAATTGTTGGCTCCCAACCGCAGGGGAAAACTGGGTGCAAAATGTCCCCCCGGACTGCGCTGAATGGCTCGCCCATTAATCGAGACACTGCCTCGGGGTGCGGCGGTTCCAATCAAGAAAATGCGCTCCGCCGTGGTTTGATGATTAGTGGGAGGATAAGCCAAAAATAACGACTCTGCCCACGCGGGAGAGACAATCG
>JBCCVR010000159.1:0-17978 GCA_039194995.1 Cyanobacteria bacterium P01_E01_bin.42
GAGGATTATTTTTAATTCACTCTTTAAAAAGAATCCTGCATTTAAGAGAAAAAACAACACATCAAGGTAATACAAAAGAAAGATGGTCTTGGTTTTATTTCTCTAAACTAAATCTTCAGGGATATCCTCTTCTCTTACTTGAATGTTGACAATACAGTGGTGGTTGTCAACGTTAATTCCTCGGAAAACTACCCAATCGTTTCCCTCATTTGCCACAAAATTTTCGCATACTTCTTCATCATTTCTCCATTCACCTTCTTGATTCTCAAAACCAACGTTTAGGACGAGATTTTCCTGAAAGTGCTGAGTCAGTGTTATCTCTGAATTTACATCGAAAATTGGCGGTTGGTTCATTAATTCCACCTGCTGATTTGCATTTATAAAAAATGGCGTGTGCAGCACAAAGTTCTCATCTAGATCCTCATCTAAATTATCACCTAAGATATTCCATTGCACCCCTTGAACTGCTTCGATGTTCAGCCTTCGAGGAGTATTATTCTGTAGCTCTAGGGTTACAGCAAAGCTAGGCTCTGCAAGCATCACCATACAAAACATACACATCGAGATCACTACGAGCATGCGGACAGCGTTCGCACAACGCCGTAGTATACAGATTCTATTTGATAACATCCTTGTACTCCTTTTTTGTACTCAAAGTTGACTTAATATTCATTACTTATTTCCCTGTTGGCTTGGAGCTACGCCGAAAAGCCTAAATTAGGCAATTGTCAACGTGCCAGAAGATTAGCCTAGACAGCTTTATCAGCAGGGTTTTTCCGATCCAACAGAATTTGAATTAACAAAGAGCGTCCCATACTGTCCAATAATTGGCATCAGTTCCATCTGCTGTCGCCACAATACCTACCATCGCAGCACAATTTGAGTTACAACCAATGTCGGGTTTGCTATCGGACGTTGGGCTGAGATTCTTTTCAGAAAATTTAACTCCTGAAGCTGTTACTGTGACTTTAAATATTCCTGACAAATTGGGTGTTTGTAGTATTTCCTTGGGATTGTCAGATGTGATAATACCTACCCAATTATTATCTGTTGCTTCAATCTTTACTGTCCATTGAGTAACCATATTTTCTGTATCATTTTGTGGTGATACATAAGCCCAAAATTGCGCTCCCTTTCCTGAATGTTTTGCAACATTACCAATCATTTTGCTCATGATTATCCTTTATTACTCGTTTGTACACCTTAAAGACGATTTTGGTCACCACTTTCTGAATTTTTACTCAAAAAAAATCACGATCGCTCCTCCCGTATCCTCCAATGTCCGATCCCAAGTTCGCCCAATATACTTTGATGAGCAATGGGCAATAGAGGATAATTTCAAGTTTTCAATAAGAGGCGTTATAAACCCAGATGTAGTATTATCTTGTATCCAACTCAGCAACAAAACAGGCAGCCTAAATATTTTCCTAGGAGACATCAAAAGCGATCGCCAGAGGTAGTCATATCTCAAAAACTCCCGACTGCGTTCGACAACTTTAGTAATAGTCTGGCTCACAAGTTCCCTTAGCTCTACAGAACTATCTACAAATTTAGGTATTTCTGCCTTGATTTCCCCAACACACTCTTCTGGCAATACCGTCACTATTTCCTCAATAGTCTGGTTCGCGAGTTCTTTTGAACTAACAGAACTATCTACAGATTTAAGTATTTCTGCCTCTTTCCTAATCTCCTTTGTTTCCCTGACTTCCCCATCAGTTCCTCGAAAATACCCCTTCAAGCTCTCTTTAAGCTGTTTCCGTGCCAAAGATATCCGCTTGCAGACATTACCATAAGATATCCCTTGTTGTTCGGCAATTTCTTGATGGGAAAGCTCCCGATAAAAATGCAAAATAAACGTCTTCTGCAAATTTTCCGGTAACTCAGCGATCGCGCTTTGTATCATATCCGACCTCTCCTCTCTCTCCAGAACAGACTCTGGACATTCACCTGTTCCTGTCGTAATAACTTCCTCAGTATTTCCCACCCATTCAATACTTTCAACACCCACAGCAGCACGAGAACCTTTGCGGATCAGATCGATGCAAAAATTACGAGTTACTCGATATAACCATGCCTTTAAATTAGTAATTTTTTCCCCGAACGTTTGGACTCTATCCCATGCTTTGATCATAGCCTGACTCAGAGCATCCTCGGCATCCATTGGATTAAAATTCATCATCTTGAGACAGCAGTGATAAAGCCTATCTCGACTCTCTTGCCATTGCTGCCAAAACTGAGAGATTAGAGGGGAGCGATCGCCCTTTGTTGCCCCATTATCTATTAAGTTTTGTTCTGTATTTGTTGTTCTGGAAGTCATAAAAAATGAAAGTAGAAAATTATGGAGAAACTAGCATCACACCTTTAAGACTTTCTCAACACTCCATTTCTGACTTTTTAGCGTTAAAAGTTTTTTTCCGACCGCCAGACCAAGATTCTCCCCCAGAAGCACTAGGTCTCGAAGCGTAAGCTCTGCGTCATCGCTTCTCATCTGGCTGATGGCGATCGCCTCATCGAGATCGCTGACTATACCCCAGACAGCATGGATACGATCGCTGCTGGGGTATAGAAACTCTCTTTGGAGCGCTCGATACCCAAGGCTTCCACCTTGATGCGATCGCGCCTCGCACCTCGATGCGATCGCACCTCGCACCTCATCAAACGTCAGCCCAAATAGAGTGCTAAACTGCGTTTGCCGGAATTCCAGACCATGACTAAGGTTGAATGCTTCTCAAAATGGAATAGTATGGACTGTGCCTAGTAAACATAAATCTCACTGAGGTGTTTTATGGGATTGAATGACTGTCACAATTTTCAGGATTTCCGAAAATTGGCGAAACGCCGACTACCAGACCCAATTTTTAATTACATCGATGGAGCCGCCGATGACGAACAGACCTATCGGCGCAACACTGAAGCCTATGAAGACTGCGATCTTGTTCCAAATGTGCTTGTCGGTGTGGAAAATGTGGATATGTCAGTTGAGGTGATGGGGCAAAAACTAGACATTCCTATCTATTGCGCCCCGACAGCATTGCAACGCCTTTTTCATCACGACGGAGAGCGTGCGGTTGCGAGGGCTGCGGCAGAATATGGCACGATGTTTGGGGTGTCTTCACTGGCGACTGTCACCGTTGAAGAAATCGCAAAGATCGCCAACACGCCGAAGATGTTTCAGTTCTACTTCCATAAAGATCGCGGCTTGAATGATGCGTTACTCGAACGCGCACGAGCAGCGAACTTTAATGTGTTAGCATTAACCGTCGATACTATTACTGGTGGTAATCGCGAACGAGATTTGCGAACAGGATTTACTTCACCACCAAAATTAACGCTTGACTCCTTAATTAGTTTTGCGACGCACCCAGCATGGGCTTGGAACTTTTTGACCAAAGAAAAGTTTGATATGCCGCATTTGTCTGGCTATGTCTCCCAGGGAACGAATTTACCCGTCTCTGTTGGCGATTACTTCTCAACGATGCTCGATCAATCTATGAATTGGAAAGATGCGGAAAAACTCTGCTCCCAGTGGAATGGGCAGTTTGCACTGAAAGGGATCATGAGTGTGGAAGATGCCAAGCGTGCTGTTGATATTGGCTGTACGGGTATTATGGTTTCTAACCACGGCGGCCGTCAGCTAGATGGTTCTCGCAGTCCCTTCGATCAACTTGCAGAAATTTGTGATGCTGTTGGGGATAAAGTTGATGTCATTTGCGAAGGAGGTATTCAGCGCGGGACTCATGTGCTTAAGGCGCTATCTGTTGGCGCTAAAGCCTGTTCGGGCGGGCGATTCTATCTTTATGCCTTGGCCTCTGCTGGGCAAGCAGGAGTCGAGCGTGCTTTAGGGAATATGCGGACTGAGATTGAGCGTGATATGAAATTGATGGGAGTGACCAAGCTCGATCAATTGAGTAGAGAGAATGTACGCTTTCGTCCCTCACGATGAAGCTAAGGTCTAATGAAAAGATAGATTTATCACAATGGGCAGTCGCGTGTTTACAGATTGACCGTCGTGAAGAATCACAGATACCTTTATTTAACGGTACTTTCCCCCTCTCTAATACCTAACACCTGCGCAAAGCACTATGTATTTTTTGCTTGAAACGTCGGGATTGAGCGATCGCTTGTCTGTAGTCACAAGTACCGAAATCTAAACAATGAGGAACATGCCCGAGTTCATGGACACCAATCACTTAAGTCCGAGTGTTGTCACAGGGGCCAAATTTTCAACTTTGGCGCTGCTGCTGGCGATCGCCGTTGGCTGTAACACGAGACAAAATAACCCTGAAGTCGATGGAGGTAGTGGGATATCAACGACCGAGTCAGCCTCTATTGTGTCAGCAGCAACAAACCAAATAAAAGTTCAGAGCGATCCCACTACTCTGAGTCAGGCTACCGAGCCTCAAGGGGAGCCCGGTTATATTGGCTATCCCTTCATGGGTAAAACGGCAACGGGGGAATCGATCTACTACATCTTCAGCGAATCTATAGCCTGTGCTAACGGCAACAGCGGGTGTGTTATTGTCAAGTTTCTACAAGTAGATGCGGCAGATGCCAACCAGACAGCAGACGGCCAAGCCGTCGCCCAGTGCGCTCGCGAGACGTTGACCGAAGTCCTGCTAGACGGAGACTTGGTAGCCTATGAAATTGCATCGCCGGATGCAGCCATGACTAACTTGCTCAACACAGCCTGTCAGGCTCATCGACCAGGAGAACCCGGTGCCAGCACGATGCCAACGGTGCCTGCGGGGTTGGTCGAGAGAATGCCCTATGCAGAGGTGCGATCGCGCTTAATCGATGCGGGTTGAGTGTCCAATAGCACCCCGATCGCTGTTAAGTCAACAGGCGATACTCCAAAGAAGCCGCTTTACGAACGCAGCGATCGTTTTTTCTCGATTCCTAGCTTGGGGTAGATGATTAATCCAGTAATCGAAGCGGTACTATAAGTCGATCGCAGCGAGGAAGCAAGACCAATAATGACGCGATCGCAACAGAAAGCGATCGGCTCAAAGTTAACCATCGTACCTATATAAACGCTTAGAAATACACTCTTATGTTAGGAAAAGAAATCGTCAAACAAAAAGCCCTCGATTATCTCTTATCCGCGCTGGAAGTCTTTCCAGAACATCATCACTTGTTTGAGGTTGTTGGTGCAACCTGTTTTGATAATCATGAGTGGATGATTAACATTAGTATTGTCGGTTTGATCGGTAAGTATTGGAATGTTTTTGTCGATGGCAACACGGGAAAAATTTCACCAGACTGCGAGTTTAATACAGATTGCCAAGACTTGGATGAACCCCATCAATATACCCATCTACCGAACTATTTGAATCAACTGCTCGATCGCTTGACTGCAAAAGTTTTGCAGGTAAATTAAACCCCGCCTTGTATGCGATAATGATTATCAAAATCACAGAATTTAGCGAATATGAATCCCCTATTTACCGCCCGCACTTCCGTAGAACAGGTTGAGGAAGGTTTGGTACTTGCACCCAAATTTGATGCCCATGGTTTGATTCCAGTTGTTACCACAGATGTCAACACCGGTGAAGTCCTGATGCACGCTTATATGAATGAAGAGGCATTAGTTAAAACCATTGAAACGGGAGAGGCTCATTATTACAGTCGCAGTCGTCAGCAGCTATGGCATAAAGGTCAATCGAGTGGACTGGTGCAAACAGTACAAGAGTTAGCGATTGATGACGACCAAGATTGTCTGTGGATGCAGGTGGAAGTCGCGGGTTCGGGAGCGAGTTGTCATGTGGGTTATCGTTCTTGTTTTTATCGTCGTATTCCTACTGGAAAAAGTGCTGTTGATTCCCAGCAACCCATTCAGTTAATATTTATCGAAGCGGAGAAAACCTTTGACCCTCAAGCTGTGTATGGTGATGCACCCAACCCAACACAATTGTAAATTTAGCGAGTCGCTATATTCTGTAATTGTTGAGCATCGGCAGGTTTTTCAAAAAAAGATAGAATGATAATCATTATAAAAATCTGTGGAAATAAACTAAACTCAAAAATATGAATCGTCTAAACTTCACCCTATCCGATGCTCTACCATCCTTACCTAAAAGTGGAATGCCCGTCACGATAATTACGGGTTTCTTAGGGAGTGGCAAAACCACCCTACTGAATCAAATTTTACAGAATAAAAATAAGCTCAAAATAGCAGTATTGGTGAATGAGTTTGGCGATATTAATATAGACGAACAACTCCTCATCTCCCAGGAATCGGATATGGTAGAACTCGATAATGGTTGTATCTGCTGTACTATTAATGATAGTTTGGTCGAGGCAGTTTATCGAATTTTAGAACGAGAAGAAGAAATAGATTATTTAGTGATTGAGACTACGGGATTAGCCGATCCGTTACCGATTATGCTGACTTTTCTGGGGCCAGAATTAAAGTTCTTAACTCGTCTTGATGCGGTCATCACAGTTGTAGATGCAGCCGCTTTTGATGCCAAACATTTTGAGAGTGAAGCTGCTTTAAGCCAAATTATATACGGTGATATGGTGCTTTTAAATAAGGTTGACTTGGCAACTGAAGAAAAAATCAATGAGTTAAAAGAATTTATTGAGGATGTTAAACCGGGATATAGAGTTTTACGCAGCGAATATGGAAAAATCCCTTTATCATTACTTTTGGATATTGGTTTAACTCAAACAGATAATTATCAAGATAAAGTTGCTGACTTTCGACGGGATAAATCTGCGTTTAATCAGCATTTAGCGAATGATAATTTTGATTTTATTTCCTTTCAGAGCGATCGCCCGTTTGATGTTGAGAAATTCCAAGATTTTTTAGTCCAACAATTATCAAATCATATATTTCGTGGCAAGGGAATATTATGGTTTCAAGAAAGTCCTGCCCGACATATTTTTCAACTGAGTGGACCTCGCTACGATCTACAAGCAGATGATTGGGTGAGTCAACCCAAAAACGAACTGGTATTCATCGGACGCAATTTGGATAAGTTTTTAATTAAGCAACAGATTAGTGAGTGTTTGGCAGAGTTATAGCAATACAAAGAACTGTTTTGAGTCGTATTGGACGAGCCAAAACGTCCCTACAGACCTTGGTTAAATCGAAACTGAACTATGTCATAATTATATCACATCCGTTTAATCAACCCAAATAAGAGGGCGTATGCAATACGCCCCTACCGCAGCAACCTCCGTAGGGGCGCAAGCATTGCGCCCTTTCTCCCAAATTATAATAATCATCCGGATTTGATATTATGAAACGATCGCGCCAAACTGTTCTAACACCTGCAATGCCCGATCGACCTGTGGGGCGGTATCTGGATAAACAATTCCCGGTGCAGGGGGAGCAGCCCCATCGAGTCCCATGAGACGCTCTAGCTGGATTAATGCGCCCAGTGCTGTGAGATGGGTTTGCCCTTGGGGATCGACAATGGTAAGCGTGACTGTTTGGGAAGAGCCGTTGCTATCCTTACCCGTGGCGGCGATATGGATTTCATGGCTAGCACCACTACCAGGGTTGTAGAGGAGCGATCGCCGTAGGGATGTAAAGCGATCGCCACTAATCAATTTCCAAATACCAGAACGGATCAGAAACCGTAGGAGATTGGTTGAGAAGGCATCATCAAAGGCTATCCGGGCTGCAACGGTTTTAGCGCCTGTGGTCTGTGGCAAGGTGAGCAAATCTGGGGTATCAAAGCGATACACTGGGGTAGTGTAGCCATTGGGAAATGCGATCGTGCGGGGGTCTGTGTAGGGAAATACTTGTTTGAGTTGACCGTCAATGAGGGTCTCGAAGGGAGTCGCCAGCCGATCCATATATTCGACTGAATTGGGACCGGATTTATCTTGGAGCGAAAATAAAACGCTGATATCAATACTCTCAACGTTTTGCAGGGTTTGCGTTGCTGCAACTGCAACGACGGCTGCAACACCTCCCATCCATCCAGAGGAGAACAAGACGGGGGCTGTTAGGGGCTTGTCTGCCAATTGTGCGATCGATGCCCGCATCCGTTCTGTCCACCGGGTCACATCAAGGTAAGGAATACCCTGTTGCACTGCATCCATGAGCAAATAGTCATGAGAATCGTTGACGACGGCGATAATGGCGCGGGGTTGTTTGCCTTGCAAGGGGTTAGGCTGTTCAACATCAAGCTGCAAACTGTTGGCATTGCCTAATTCTTCCGCTAGGGCTTGGGCTTTTTCGCGGTTGCGCCCGGCAACGATTAACGGCAAGTCAGGATGGCGTTGGCGAATTAATGTGGCAACCTGTCGGCCCACAACACCATAGCTGCCAGCGATGAGAATGCTATTTTGAGTTGTCATTTTACTGAGTCCTCCAACGAGATCGGAAAGTTCTGATTTATCTCACGCCAAATCAAAGATTACGGCGTGAGGATTCTGTGAAGTCGTTTCAAAGTCCCATTGCTGAGTAGGTCGCGAAGACGATGATCCCTAGCCCTACGATCGCAATGCCGATCGCAATAACCATTCGTGGTGTTTGGAGCAGGGGAAGGCTCTCGGCTTGGAGAATGGGTGCATCAGCAGTTGTTGGCTTCAGGGTTGATATCCCTTGCATTGATAGTACCATTAGAGGCAACGCTAAGATTGTACCCAACACTTCGATCGCCAGTAAAGCGATCGGCATTCCATCCGGTGACACGGGAAAGATTTCGGCTAAGTCCAGTCCATATACCCCGAGAAAAGACAGTCCACAAACTGCTGCTGCAAACATCGCCCAGCGATCGGACTTTAACACAAAGTAAATCAGGAGCAGACTGCCCAAGCACAACGTCGTCAAAAATGTATTGAATGCACCCAAAATAACAGGGTCAATGTGACTGAAACTGCGGGTTTCAATGGGTCCCCCCGGCACTAATGAACTCAGGGCGATACCAGAAATGCCTAATAAGCCAGCAAGCCAATGTTTCATCTGTAATTTCATGGTTGATAACCTCATTGTGAATTAAATGTGCAATAAATTTCAAGCGTTCGGTTGATAAGCGGTTTCTTTGAGTAAGTGGCTGACCAAGAGTTTGAGGAAAAACAGGGGTAAGAACCATTCCAACCCCGGTGTTGGTGCAAAGATGTAGCGATCGCCCAGCAGTGCTAATCCATACAATCCCAAGGCGATCGGTCGTTGCAGATATACGGGGATTGCTAAAATCAGTCCCGCCGCCAGCAGCAGATAGCTGGATATACTTGCAAAAAACAAGCTATCCCCGCCGCGAAACAGGAGCGCCACTAAGCCAATATGGAATAAATGCACTGAAACAAAACCCAGATGTTGCCGCCAACCCTGACCGGGACGGTGATACCAACGTTTGGCGGCGGCTGTGGCATTGGTCAAAACCCCCCCGACTAGATCGAAGCCTAAAATCGCGATCGCCCCTAACTGCCAAGGAGTCCAATCAATGGGCAGAGTCGAAGCATACAGAGAAGCCGCGATCGCGCTTCCGATTGACGGGACTAACTGTAACGCTAGTTCCGCCGGAGTCGCACCGGGCCCGATAAATCGGTCGAGTTGACCTTTCCAACCGGAACGGGGTGTGGGAATCTCTTGGAAATCAAAGGTTTTGGACTGCATGAACGTTACCTCATAACAGTTGTTATGAAAACAATATAACAACTGTTATGATAAGTTGTCAAGAGAACCCCCTAAAAAATCTGGAAAGACCTATGACTCAAAACAATCGGCGTATTGAAGTTTCAGAAGCAGCTTGGCGCGTCATTGTCCGAGAAGGACTCGATCGCACCAGTATGCGAGCGATCGCCCAAGAGATGAACTGTACGACGGGGGTAGTAACTCATTACTTCCGCAATAAGCAGGAGTTAATTGTATTTGCGCTGCATCAGGTGACGGCACGGTTGCAGGTGCGAATGGAGCAAGCGATCGCCAATCTGTCGGGTCTAGAGCGTTTAGTTACAATGCTTTCAGTCTTCTTGCCTCGCGATCGTGAGGGGCAAGAGATTCTCATGGTGTGGGTTGCGTTTTTGGGCTATGCAGTGGGTCGTCAAGGGCTGATGGACGAGCATCGGCAGAGTGCGTCCATGCTACGTCAGATCGTGGTGACAGAATTAAATGGTCTTCAGAAAGAGGGACTGATCCGCCCCGACATCGCTCCCGAAACTGAGGCGAATGTTCTGTTGGCTATAGGGAATGGGGTGAGTTTAGATTACCTGATTCAAGCGCAACGCCTGAGTCCCGAGCAACAGCAAGCAGCGATCGAAAGCTATGTAAAATCACTCCAAATGTCAAGATAAATTTACAAATTTTAACGGCAAGTTCTCTCAAACCCCATTCAACCAAAACTCACAAATTAGGTTAAATTAGCATTATTGCCTCTCCTTATGAAAAATCCCTCCATTTAACCATGTCCCAATGTCTCAATCCCGAATGTCTCCACTTTAACCCAGATGGCGCTCAATTTTGTCAGAAATGCGGCAATAAATTGCGGTTGGTGGAACGATATTGGGCGAAACGGATTCTTGGGGAAGGGGGTTTTGGTCGCACGTTTTTGGCTGTGGATGAGTTTAAACCGTCGAAACCGCCTTGTGTGATTAAACAATTTCTCCCCCAAGCACAGGGGACGAAAAGTATTCAAAAAGCGTCGGAGTTATTCGCACAGGAAGCGCAACGGTTGGAGGAGTTGGGGGAACATCCCCAAATTCCAGAGTTATTTGCCTATTTTACGATCGAAGGGCGACAATATTTGGTACAGGAATTTATTGATGGGGAAACGTTACAAGGGGAGTTGAAGAAACAGGGAGTTTTCAAGGAAACGCAAATTCGAGAGTTATTGCAAGATTTGTTGATAGTGTTGCAGTTTGTTCACGAAAATCAAGTGATTCATCGGGATATTAAACCGGACAATATTATCCGACGGAATGCAGATCAAAAGTTAGTTTTGGTAGATTTTGGGGCGGCGAAATACGTTCAACCCGTACAACGAAGCGTGACGGGAACGGTTATCGGTTCGGCGGAATATTGCGCCCCAGAACAATCGATGGGTAAGCCTACGTTTAGCAGCGATTTGTATAGTTTGGGGGTGACTTGTTTGCATTTATTGACGCAGGTAAGTCCGTTTGAGTTATATGATGTGATGGAGGCGGAATGGGTATGGCGCGATTTTTTAAAGGGTAATTCGGTGGGGGATGAGTTGGGGAAAATTTTGGATCGTTTGGTTGAACCAAAACCGAGGAAACGCTATCAGTCTGTTGCGGAAGTTTTCGGGGATTTACAGCAGGGTTCTCGTCGGGTTAATGTTCCTGTGTCGCCTATCCCCAATTTTACGCCAAATCCGCCCCCTGTTGTTCCTTCTCGTAATCAAGTCACACCATCTCGTTATCGACGGTTAGAGGCACTGCTAAAAGGAGGAAAATGGAAGGAAGCGGATGAGGAGACGAGAAAGGTAATGTTGCAGGTAGCAGGACGAGAAAAAGAGGGATGGTTAAATACTGACAGTATTGACAATTTTCCTTGTGAGGATTTGCGAGCGATCGACCAAATCTGGGTAAAATACAGCAATGGACGCTTCGGCTTTTCGGTGCAGAAGCGCATTTACAAGGAGAAGGGAGGAACGCAAAACTTGGATAGTAGTATATGGGTAAAGTTCTGTGATCGCGTCGGATGGCGCGATGAGAAGACTGGGACTTGGTTGTATTACAAAGATTTAATTTTCAACACCTCAGCACCAGAAGGGCATCTCCCGTTTTGGCGTGGGAGTGTTGTGTGGGTGGGTTGTTTTTCTCTTCTCTCACATCGAGCCTTGTAGATTGTAATCTCTGAGGCTTACAGAGTTCTATAACGAATTGTAACAGGGTCATTTTTCTCGAAACCTTGCGGGGTATTTCAGTTATCAGCAAGCATTGAGGGTGCAAGCATTGCACCCTTACGGGATAACGGTAAAATTTGGGAGTTTTAGTAGGGGCGTATTGCATACGCCCATTCCCTGTTTGCATACGCCCGTATTGTATATGCCCATTCCCCGATCGCATACACCCATTTCCTGCAAAAATGTAAAAAGAATTGCCAAACCTCAATAAATTCAAAATCAAAAGATTGAATTACGCTTTATTAGTCTCGTCCTGTAAAGAATGTCGCCATTGTTCTAAAGAACTTTTGGCAACAAGTGCTTGATAATACTGAATCTGTTCCTGATGTGTCAGGTTATGAATGGCTTGATAAATTTCTTCTTGGCAATGTTTTCTATGAGCCATAAAATCAAAATCTAACTCAGTTTTCTTCATCGTACCTAACTCCTTGAGGGGACATAATTGTTAAAATACCGTAACCATTGGCTAAATTAACTTGATTATAGCCCCGAATTTTACCTAATCTAACAATATGAGTAAAATTCCATGAAACGATCGCACTCACACGCGAAACTGTAGCTGCTGCGACATGACCTGCATCATTCAGTGATTTTTCCCTCACCACACCCGCAGCAATATAAGCATCGCGTAGCATCAAAATTTCAACAGTTAAAGGCACATACTCGATCTGTTGGGTAGGAATAGTCAGTAAAACATCTTGAACCTCTTGCGGTGCATTTGCAAGTTCTGCTAACACCAGATCGCTCAACAGCATAACAAACTTTCCATCTCGAATTGATGCGATTAAGCGCCGAGACTCTTCTGCTACACTCGAATTGTAATATCCTCCAATAACAGAAGTATCAAGGTAGATACGGGGTAGCGATCGCCTGCTTTCAGCCAATTTGAGTTGAGATTAAATAGAGGACCAAAGTGGTCTAACATAATCGAGAAAGCAACGATGCAACTCACAGAAAAAGCTCTAATCGCCACAAATCATCCATCCCTATTCGTATACACCCGCATTGCATACGCCCGTAGCGATCGCTTTTCTCAATTTTTAAGGTACACTTGTTTTAATATACCCTCTTGTAATTTTCAAGCTATGGTTCAACTTCAACCCCAGCACCCCAAGGCAAACCCGCCCTCCTCCTCTCCCCCTCTTGGAAGCAGAGAGGGTGGATTACCCACCATGTACGATTTACCCAGCGAAGACCCAGAGGAACTCGGTTTGCCCGACGAATTTCACGACTTTCAACCCAATTTGTTGACTCAAACTTGCCAATCTCCTCGTTACCCCCGTGAGGATTATTTTATTAGCAAAGATTTGAATCTTTACTATGATCTCACCCAAACTCAATGGTATAAACGACCAGATTGGTTTTTGGTCTTGGGTGCGAAACAAAGCACGAATATGCAAGAGTTACGCTTGAGTTATCTGATTTGGCAAGAGGAAATTAGTCCTTTTTTGGTAGTAGAATTGGCTTCCCCCGGAACAGAAGATGAAGATTTAGGGAGAACAGAACGAAAAGAGAAGGCTCCACCGACAAAATGGGAGGTTTATGAAGAAATTTTACAAGTGCCTTATTACGTTGTCTATGACCGCTATAAGAATGATTTGAGGGGCTTTGTATTGCGTTCTGGGGAATATGAGGAATTGGAGTTAGATGAGGGAGGATTGTGGTTGGAAGAGTTAGGTTTGGGGTTAGGATTGTGGTAAGGAAGTTATGAAGGAATAGAGGGGTTATGGTTGCGCTTTTATGACCGCCTTGGGGATTGGATTTCCACCCCGAATGAACGTGCCGATCGTGAACGACAAGAAAAGCAACGACAACGAGAAAGGGCAATTTCGGCTGAAAATGAGCGCGATCGCGAACGATCCGATAAGGAAAGAGAACGAGAACGGCGAGAACGAGAACGAGAACAACGAGAAAAAGAACGAGAACGAGAAAGAGCAATTTCGGCTGAAAATCAACGCGATCGCGCACTAGCAGAGAAAGATCGCGCTGAATCCGAACTACAAAAAATGAGGGATCGCCTCATACAAATGGGTCTCGATCCTGATTCTCTTTCTTGATTATTAGAAACGCGATCGCTATTTCTAAGTCTCGGTCAATCTCGGGAGCAATTGAGCTAAATTACAAGGACGATTGCGAGAATCGAGTTGGTCTTTAATAATACTCCAGCCTGTTTGACAAGCACCGCTAGAACCAGGTAAACAAAAGATATAAGTACCATTTGCTACCCCTGCCAGAGTCCGAGACTGAATGGTAGAGGTTTTAATCTCTTGATAAGAAATCATCCGAAATATTTCACCAAAACCTTCGATTTCTTTATCTAATAGGGGTTTAACGGATTCTGGCGTGCCATCTCGTCCCGTAACTCCCGTACCACCAGTTGTTAAGATGACTTGAACCGATGACTCTGCAATCCATTTCGAGATTACAGCGCGAATTTGGTAAATGTTATCGGGAACAATGGTTTTTTCGGCTAAAAAATGTCCTGTTGTGGTTAAGTTATCCACCAATATTTTACCCGATTTATCATCAGCTTCGGTGCGCGTGTCAGAAACCGTCAGCACGGCAATTGTTAAAGGTAGCACAGATTCATTTTGGTTCATTATTTCTACTTTTGATTTCAGGGGTGCATTGTTGCTACAAAAATTTCTCTATATAGCAATCCTAATACAGGACGGTTTTGAATTGTATTGCATTGAGAGTGCTTCCGGGAGAATAAAGCACGTAACTCGCCTCACCCTGTTTTCTCCCCACATTTCCCACGCCGATCGCTTGTCGGGGTTGAGATTGGCTGGTTTCTGGGGATTTCTGACCGTCCAAAGTAGTAATCGTTCCACTCACGGTACTGCTCCCTAAATGGTACTCAAATGCAAGACCGGAACGACCGCAAAATAGGGAATTCACGCCCATGCGTTGCAAGCGATCTAACATTAACCACGGGGGAGTATTCGGCGTGAGTTCTTCACTAGCACTTACGCTACTGCCGTGAATCAACAAACAATCCAACTCGACAAAGCCAAAGTTCAGAGTGCGCAACCATTGTACGCTGTCGAGGGAGACGGAATCCCAGAGTTGCGAGATTGCGTCACCACCATAGCGATCGCGCAATTCTACCGGATCGCTACTCGTCCCGACGGCGTGCAAGGCAAAACATTGTTCTTCCCACCAACCCGTGCAAACTTGGGGTTCGAGTTCTCCCGGTTTGGGGAAACGCAGGCGATCGATGGTTGCATCACTATCGCCACTTAACCCCACGACATCCCCTAACACGTATAATGCCTCCACCGCAGGTTGCTGCTTGATATCTGCTAACACCGCTTCATACGCTGTTAAATTCCCTTCAATGCCGCTTAAAATTGCCCACATGGTTCTAAGTCAATGCCCCCGTTTTAATCGCAGCAGGAGTCTGGAGACATCCTTCTAGTTGTCGATACATTTCCTGTGGATCGATATGGCGGCCAATTAAAACCAATTGATTTTTTGGCTTTTCCTGCCAATCTTCAGATTTTAGATCGTATCTTCCCCCACTGAGTTGAAAGATATGACGGGTTTCTGGCGTATCGGAAAACCAAAGAATTCCTTTCCCGCGAAATATTTCCGTTGACATTTGCGTTAAAACTCTCTCAAATTGACCGACATCTAAAGGGCGATCGCTTTGAAAAGAAACGGATACAAATCCATCATTTGCCAAGTGATGAGAATGGTGGTGATGATGATGTTCGCGATCGCTTTTTCCTTGATAGCGATCGGGTTGCGTTAATTCCACATCTAAAATAAAGGGTAAAGGAACTTTCCCGTGTTGACTGTGAAGGATTCTCGCTCTATTTTTGATCGTTTGAATGTATTGCTCTAATTCCTTAACTTTTTTCTCTGTCGCTAAGTCTGTTTTATTGAGGAGAACAATATCGCTCAGGGCAACCTGTTGTAAAGCGGCTTCACTATCAAAGCAATCGGGCGTAAACGTCTCTGAGTCAACTACGGCAATAATCGAATCCAAGCGGGTTAAATTGCGAAAATTATACCCGATAAAAGTCAAAACAATCGGTAATGGATCGGCAACTCCAGTGGTTTCAATAATCAAATAATCGACAGGGGAATCGCGCTCTAAAATATTATAAACAGCCTCTACTAGACCTTCATTAATGGTACAGCAAATACAACCATTACTTAATTCTATCATGTCTTGCTCGACAGAAACGAGTAACTGAGAATCAATATTAATATCTCCAAATTCATTCACCAAAACTGCGGTCTTTAAATCTCGATTATTTTGTAAAATATGATTGAGTAGCGTTGTTTTTCCACTTCCTAAAAACCCTGTAATAATTGTAACGGGTAGTTTTCGTTTGGGAATTTCAAGTTGATTAGACATCATCGTTTTTGGGATCGACTCCAGTAATTTTTTTATTTTCTTTAGAGAGATAAAATCTCCCTTTATCGTTCGCAGACATGGGTAGCATCTTCGGCTTTTTCAGCGAACTCTAACCCTCTTGCCAAACGCCATGCGAAAATAGCAGGTAATCCCTTTTCAATAATGGCCGCACAAGTTTTTTGATAGTCGTATTCGACCTCCCGCAAAGTCACCGTTTGGGTATCTGTATCGTAAAGAACATAGGTGGCATTCGGTCGCCCGTGACGAGGTTCTCCCACGGATCCCGCATTAATAATCCGTTTCAAGGGTGCGTTAAACGTTAATTCTCGAACCTCTTCCGTTGAGGGTTGTTTCACCTTGACTTGTAAAGATTCACTATCAAGAGTTCGAGCATAGGGAATGTGAGTATGACCGCAAAATAAAACATCGGTTTCTGTTGCTAAAACCCGTTCTAACGCGGCAAAAGCATTCATTTCCGGCAATAAATACTCGTGGTTGCTGTGGGGAGAACCATGAACGAAACAGAGATCGTGTTCTTTGATCGTTAATGGTAATTGTGCCAAATATTCGCGGGTTTCTGGGTGAACTTCTCGGTTTGTCCATTCATGTGCTAAATATCCCCGTCGTTCCGCAATAAGAGAGGGGTAGCTGCATTCGCAAGCATTTAACCCTTCAACAACATCTTCATCCCAACATCCTTGAACCGTGGGAATATCCAAAGACCGAATTTGTTCGACGACTGCATTGGGAAAGGGCCCGTAACCGACGAGATCCCCGAGACTGTAGATTTTGTCTGCTTTGTGGCGATCGATATCCAGTAAAACTGCATCCAAGGCTTCATAATTACCATGAATGCAAGACATAACTGCAATTTTCATACTAAAGTTACCTCCGGTTCTTGGTCGAGCGATGCTTTAATTTGCTGTTGATAATAGCTGAGTTGTTCGTCTAAGAGACAACAATCCTCTAGGGTTTCGGAGATCGCTTCGCGTTGCAGGCGATCGCCACAAATTTCTAATCCGCTCAACCGTTGGGGACGGCCATCCAACCATTGCGGCCAGTCTAAGGCGGGAAAGGCTTCCTTCATGCGACCCCGGACAAAATCCCCGTAAACGGCATCACCACTGGCAATTTCTATAATCCCTTTGACTCGCATGGCTTCCCCATAGGCCCCTTGGAGAAGTTCGTACCAAAAGACGACTAAACTGTTAAAGTCAAAGACTTTACCCGTGAGTTGAATGCGATGAATTTGGAAAGGATGTTGATGAAAGTCTGAGGAGAGCGTGAGGGGATTTCCTTCGTGAATGCGATCGGCCCAATGATGCCAAGGGGTTTCCGGGCTATTGGGGGGGAGAATAGCAATGCGATCGCATTCAACGCTTTGCAATAGGGGTTCAAATCCTTCTAAGTCCAAGTACCAAGGCAATTCTATATAAATAATCCCCTCAAAGGGAGCAAGCAGTTGCGCTTCTTGTCCGGGGGGGAACATCTCCAGAGTCGGAAATTCCGTCCCCAGCCATGTTGCATCAAGGGGTAGGCTTTCCGTCTTAGGACTTAAGTAACGGGCATTTTTGGGGTCGTGTTGGCGGAGATGTCGAGCAATCCAATGGGTTTTACCTACCCCCGGAGGGCCGCTGACAGCAATAATCATAGGCGGATGGAATGATAATGATTATCATTGTACTGGAAAAGTTGAAGGGTAGAGTATCTCTTTGGTATGCTCTTATTATGACCAAACCTCCTAATTTTTCTCTGCAACCTTATGGGCGATTTTGGGCCCTTGATGA
>JBCCVR010000160.1:0-17706 GCA_039194995.1 Cyanobacteria bacterium P01_E01_bin.42
GAGAGCAGGAACATCAAGCCAAAGAACTATTGAGGGAGTTTGTTGGCAAGAAAACGCTTTTACTCTTAATCGAAAATCTCGATATGGTTTTTGAAGGTTTGGAAGAGACAGGGCAGCATCAATTAAGAGCATATCTATACAATTATAAATTTTGTACGATTTTGGCAACTTCGCAAAGTCTGTTTAAGGAAGTTAAGATTAAAGACTATCCGTTTTATGGCTCTTTTCGTTTCCATCATTTAGAAGAATTGTCTTCGGATGAAGCGGCGGATCTGCTGGCAAATATTGCACAGTTAGACGAGGATGAAGAGTTAGAAACGTTTTTACAATCTTTGACAGGGCAAGAAAGAGTTAAAGCTGTACATCATTTGGCAGGAGGAAATCCGCGCATTTATATTGTTTTTTCTGGGTTTCTGTCGCGAGAGTCATTAGATGAGTTAGTCCCGGCTTTTATGAAAATGTTGGATGAGTTGACTCCTTATTATCAAGAGCGAATGCTTGCTCTGAGCGCTCGACAGCGAAAGATTATTAATTTTCTGTGCGATCGGCGTTATGCGTGTTTGTTTGATGATGTTGCTCAACGCTGTTTTCTCGATGCTCAATCTGCAAAGGAAGAGTTAAGAGAATTACGGACTAAGGGTTATTTGCGAATGGAAGAAATTGGACAAGAACGATTTTATGAGTTGCGAGAACCTTTATTACGATTCTGTTTACAGGTGAAGAAACAAAAAAATAAACCAATTTCGTTATTTGTAGATTTTTTGCGATTATGGTATTCACGAGAAGAGTTAGAAGCTCGACTTAGCGATCGTATTGAATTGAGAGAGCAAAGTACATTTTCTCTACAGTCTAAAGATTTGCAAGCGATCGGAATAGCTCGGGATCGAGAACTCTTTATACAGAAGGAATATTTCCTGAGTGCACTTCAGACAGTTGAGGAAGAAATAGATCCTCGTGTAATCGCGTTTCAGAAGCAATATCAACTTCATTTTGATAATAATGAATTTTCTAAAGCACTTCAATATGGAGAAAAACTAATAATACTTCGTGGTAAAGTCGATGACTTTGAGAATTATGGCTTTTGTTTGTATCAGTTAAGTCGATATCAAGAAGCACTTGCTTACTATGAAAAAATATTAGAGACTGAGCCAAATGATTTTTGGTATTGGACTATGACAGGAAATATTTTAGATGGGATGAAACAGTATAAAGATGCTATTTTAGCTTATGATAAAGCACTTGAAATAGAGCCAAAATATGCTTGGGTATGGGTTAGACGAGGCTTGTTGTTAAACCAGATGAAACAGTATCAGGAATCTTTTTTTTCTTACGATAAAGCGATCGAAATTGAACCAAAGTCTGCTTGGAAATGGTTAGAACAATGTTATTTTCTCAAGGATTTAGAGCAGCTACAAGAAATGTTTAAAGAATGTAATGAAATGATAAAAATCAATCCGAAATCTGTTTGGTCTTGGATTATTCAAAGCGTATTTTTAGTTCAGCTTGAACGGTATGAAGATTCTCTAATTTCCTGTGATAAAGCGATAGAAATTGAGCCAAGATATGCTTGTACTTGGATTATTCGAGGAATTTGTTTGAATGAACTTAAACAATATGAGGAAGCTATCACCTCTTACAATAAAGCAATAAAAATTGATTTGACATATTCTAATGCTTGGGTTTTACGAGGAAACACTTTAGATAATCTTGGAAGATATAAAGATGCTCTTTTTTCCTATGATAAGGCACTAGAAATAGATCCAAAATCTACTTTTGCTTGGGCTGATCGAAGCTCTACATTAAACCAACTCAAACGATATGAAGATGCTCTAACTTCCTGTGATAAGGGAATTGAGATCGATTCAGAGGATGCTTATACTTGGGCTTTGAGAGGGATTAATCTATCCGAACTTAAACGATATGAGGAAGCGATTGAGTCTTACAATGAAGCTATAAGAATTGATTCAGACTATGCTGCTGCTTGGTGTGCACGAGGAAACACTTTAAATAGTCTTGGAAGGTATGAAGAAGCTATTTTTTCCTATGATAAGGCAATAGAAATTAATCCGAAATCTGCTTGGATTTGGGTTTGCAAAAGTAAAACTTTAGATAAGTTAGAGCGATACGAAGAGGCACTTATGCTTTGTAACAAAGCGATAGAAATTGAGCCAAAAGATGCTTATCCTAGACTTTTAAAAGTAAGTATTTTACTTAGTCTCAAGCACTTACAAGGAACTAATTTCTTGGGACTTAAACAATATAAAGATGCAATCAATTCTTTTCATGAATCTATAAAAATTTATTCAGAATCTACTTGGATTTGGATTATTCAAGGTGCCGATCTTAAGAAGATGAAACAATTGATGAAGATTGATATAAGACATGAAAATTCTTCAATCTTTGCTCAAGGACTCACTCGCAGCATTCCCATGTTAATGTTATCAACTTTCGATCGCGAAAGAGTCCAACTTTGGCTAGAAATCTGGCAAGAACTGACAGCCGATCGCCCTGAATTTGAAATTCCTTTGCGCTTGCTTGCCAAAGCGATTGAATACAAAGAGAAAAACGGCGATCCTCGCATCCTCCTCACCCTCCCCATCGAAGAACGAGAAATCCTCAAACAACTTCTCGAAGAGGCTTCTAATGAACCGAATTCAGTTGATTCAAACGATACCTAATTGTTTCTTTGCTTCCTCCCAACTGACTCGCTTTCCTTCGCGATCCTCTTGGATGCCTGCTTTCAATTGAGCGCTAAATTCTGCATCGGATAGGATTTCCAAAGTTTCCAGCAGAGACTCGTATAATTCATAGCTGAGAGCAATCATGACAGGTTTGCCATTTTCGACGATCGCGATGGGTTCTTCTCCTGCATTATTAGAGAATTCAGAAATGTTTTTGCCGATCTCGGACAGGTCAATTGTTTTATACATCGTCTATTTTTCAATCCGTTAGAGAGATTGTTCAATCAATCCAAATATAGCACCAAAACGATTCTAAGTTCGGTAGCGATCGCATCCCCAAATCGCTCTAATAGAAAGCAAGATCGAGTTAGTTTGAATGACATTTAAAGCCACTCAAAAATTCAATTTGCTAACTGGGCGATCTTCTGGTAACATCGGCATGGTTGGGTTGAAAATTATATCTGCACGCAATCAAAACGCCTCAATTTGCCCCACAACCTCCACGAGATCGCCCTCCTCAACCCGCATTACCACCATCTCTCCAGAGGAAACGTTAAGACTGCTCAGAGCGGAAACATTGACGAAATGCGTGACCATGATCGTCACCCCTGGAGAATCTTCACGATCGCGCATATACTCCCGCACAGATGCCGTTTGCTGGGGTTCTGTGGAGCGATCGCGGAAAAAAGAATTCAACGGTAGAAACTCCTCCACCTCCCCAATATCCAACAATTCCGCCGTCTCCAAACAGCGACACCACTGACTCGACAGCACCCGATCCGCAACAATACCCCGCGATTTAAAGGCTTCCCCCGTGCGTCGTGCCTGCTCTCTCCCTTCCGCCGATAAATTGCGCTGAGTCGAGCAATCATCCACCTGAAAATTCGCCGGATCTCCCGTCCCAGGAGCCAGAGCATGACGCATCACCACAAAATAATGCCCCTCTTTTTGCTGGAGTTGCGACCACACATCCCCCCCAGAATCCGCAGAAGCGATCGCCTCTGTTGCCTCTTCCGTTGCGTTTGTTGTTGTCTCTTCTCTCGCCTCCTCCGTCGCGTTGGGGGTTGATGCCGGAGAAGGAGCCGCGCGATCGACAGTCTCGGTATTGTTGCAACCGAGAAGGCTCAATAAAAGCAGTCCTGTAATAATTGTTCGTTTCATGGTCATCGGGTGAGAGTTGAACAGCGATCGCGTCATTAATAAGTAATATCTTGCCATTCTTTCGCCTCTGCAAACAAGGACAAATGCCTAACATTCGTCGTCGCAATCGTCACTTTCCGTCCCGGAAAACTCTCAGAAAGTAACTGCCAATGCGCCATAATAATCGTATCGATGTCAAGATTGTTCTCATCTGCCGTCGGTTGACCTCGCAAGCGTCCTCTCGCCCACAATTCAGCCGCTAATTCTGCTACGGGGCGATCGACTTCAAAGAACTCAATAAAATCTTCGATATCCTCCAATTGCTTGATTCCTGCTGACGTTTTTCCGGTTTGTACTGCTAGAATCAAACTACGCTTCACCTCATAAAAACACAATTCAGAAGAAACAAAGTAAGTCCCTCTTCCATAGAGCCGTTCAAACCACGCTCGACATTCTAATGCCTCTTGTAGCTTATTAGGATTTGCTAATTTTCCCAAAATATTGGTATCGAGAAAAACAATCATAGCTTAGGAAAATAACTTGCGAGAACGGTTTTCATCAATGATTTTTTTTGCCCGTTCCCATGTTTGCCTTGCTTCCTCTAACTCTTCTTCCGTTAATTCTTCGTTGTTCCAAGCCCGAAACTTCTCAAGAAGTTGTTTATTAATTCTAATCTGCTCCTTACGAGTTCTGCCGTAATGCTTGAGAGATTTTGCCAAGGGTCTCACGGGTTCGGGATAGATGATATCCTCATCCTCGTTCTCATCCCAGTTCATGAACTCCTCCATGTATTCCTCCCATGTCTGGTTTGGCCTCCTTTTCGATCCGAGTTTTTGGCCATTCTCCTCGTCCTTTTTTCCTTGCGATCGCGCCTGCAAATACAGATCGACTGATTCCTTGTTCTGCAAATAATACAAAATCGTCGCGTAAACTCGATCCAAAGTAATGCCCGGAAAACAATGAACGATCTCCTCCGGCCTGCGATCGCGATCGAGATACTCTGCCAGCACTTTTTCAATGCCCACCTGCGACCCTTTGATGCAAATGCGATCGGGATCTTGAAAATCGAAATAATCTTCTACTTGCATCGTTTATTCCTTTAGTATAATTCTTTTTATTTTAGCACAATTCTACTCTTTGGATTGAGATTTTTTTTAATAATACACAGGCAAGATGCCCGTTCCACGGCAAAATGAGAAGAGTGATTTTCTTTGAAATGAAGTGGTTTTACAGAACTAGGATAGATTCAATTTATGGGTTGAAAAAACACCGCTTGATTCTAAAAGAGGTTATAATTTTAAACTGATTCGTGGTAACGTTGTGCAAGCGATTTAAATAACCCAAGGAGGTGCAATCTTGAAAGCATTTGTTGCTGGAGCAACCGGACGAACAGGCAAACGTATCGTGCAGGTTTTAACCGAAAAAGAAATTCCCGTTGTGGCACTCGTGCGAGATGAAAGCAAAGCCAAAGAACTTTTACCTGCAAGCGTCGAATTGGTCGTCGGAGATTTAGCCGACGGCGATCGCCTTGCTACCGCCATGAAAGATTGTAACGTATTGCTCTCGGCAGTCGGAGCGATGCCTTCCTTGGATTTTACCGAGCCGTTTCGCGTGGATTACGTGGGCACCAATAATCTGATTAAAGCTGCTAAAATTGCCGAAATCGAGCAATTCGTGCTTGTATCTTCTCTCTGTGTCTCGCAATTTTTTCATCCCCTGAATCTCTTTTGGTTGGTGCTGTATTGGAAAAGCCAAGCAGAGAAAGACCTCTGCAATAGCGGCTTAACCTATACCATTGTCCGTCCCGGGGGTTTGCTCGATGAGGACAATAGCGAGGCGATCGTTACTGCGGGTGCGGATACTTTATTTGAGGGAAGAATTCCCCGCCTGAAAGTCGCACAATTGTCAGTTGCTGCCCTTTCCGAACCCGCATCCCAGAATAAAATCGTGGAAACGATCGCCAAACCCGACGCGCAACCCCAAGACTGGCAGGCACTTTTTGCAAACGCATGACAAAAGTATGACGGATAAAGGATGAATAGTCCCCACACCCCCCATCTTTCCCCTTACCCCGATCCCATGATAGAGTCTCGTCCTTTTTCTCATTCTCTCATTTCAGTTTGCGCGACCATTGGTAGCGCGATCGCGTTACTCTTTCTCGTCTTCATCTTTCAACCCCAACCGGATCGCGGCGAAAAAAGCCAGCCTTACAATAGGCTCAACGGCACGCAACCCCTAGTCATGGAAGGTGGCGATCCTTACATTCGTGCTCTCATGCGTACCATTACCGCCAGCGAAGCCAACGACCCCGAACCTTATACTATTATTTACGGCGGTCGGCGAGTGACCGATCTCAGCCAGCATCCGGAATGGTGCGTCCCTATCGTCGTCGGACCCAACACGGGCAATTGTACGACGGCGGCGGGTCGCTATCAGTTTATTAATACCACTTGGTACGAAAAAGCCGAACGCTATCATCCCAGACCTTCCGGGTTATTTTGGTGGACGACGTATAGTTTTGAACCCCAATATCAAGATGCCGTCGTTTATCAATGGTTGAAAGATCCCAATGCTTGGAATACCAATATTTCCGAAATGTTGCAGGCTGGGAAAATCCATGACGTGTTGCGCTTACTGTCGGGAACTTGGACGAGTTTGGGATATGGGATCGAAACCAATTCCATGAGCGATCGCTTGCCCGCAATTTATCAAAATATGTTGCAAGAAGAGTTACAACAAAGGGAAGAAGATACGCAAACTGTAGGTTAATAAAATTTGGATTAATCGCGATCGTGACTCAAATCGAAAAGTGGACAATTTTACAATCTCAATTTATTGTCGATAACCGTTGGTGTCGGGTTCGGCAAGATTGCGTGCGACTGCCTGACGGGACGATAGTGGACGATTATTTTATTAATGTCCGTCCGGATATTGCCCTCATTTTGCCCATTACTTGCGATCGCGATATTGTTTTTGTCCGGCAATATCGTCATGGAGTCGGACAAATTCTCTTAGAATTACCCGCAGGCAGTTTCAATCCCCAACGAGAAAACAGCATTGAAGCAGCAAAACGAGAATTAGAAGAAGAAACGGGCTATTATGCAGAACATTTGCAAAAGTTGGCGACTTTATACGATAATCCCGTTAAAGATACGAATAAAATCCACGTCTTTCTTGCGGAGAATATTGTTTATTCAGGCAAGCGAAAATTTGATATCACCGAAGATATTGAAATTGTTTTAATTCCTTTAGAAAAAGTCGAAGAACAAATTAAAAATCGAGAAATTTGCGTTTCCGGAACATTATCAGCGCTGTTTCTGGGTTTAAATTATATTGCTCGCTTCAGCTAAAACCAAACCCACCCCCCAACCCCCTCCCAAGAGGGAGAGCATAACCAATAACTCATAACCAACAACTAATAACTAAAATGCCGACAATTTTGGCAGGGTCCTGTGGGATTAATCGCACAACGCAGATAAGGGGAGCGTGCATTATAACGGCAAAGCGTATTACCGATAAAGTAAGAATTTTCTTCTCTCTCGCATTGTTCCGAGGAGGTAGCCAACACGGTATTGACGCGAAGGTATAACGCATTGTCCGCTCGAATTTGTCCTAATGTTTCTTCCCATTGTTGAATCGCTTGACGCAGCAAAAAGCGAGACAAGAAGAAAGGCATAACGCTTAAGATGGTAATCAAGAAAATGTCTAACACGGTCTCCCCTAATAAAGTTGTTAACAATCGCATTTTTACCAATTAGGGTGTTAGGGAAATTGCCCTTACGCACCTATAGTTTCAGGCTTCCAGACTTTTTGTAAGGCAGGACGCAAAGCACGTTCGGGAAAACCGCGATCGATTTCGCGCATTTCGACTTCTCCCGCGTGCAACATTCTTTGCAAAACCTGCATTGCACGTTTGGGTTGGCCGCTCCCGCAAAAGAATAAATCGGCTGCAAAATAACCGTATTCGGGCCAAGTGTGAATTGCAATATGGGATTCCGCCAAAGTTGCAGTTGCCGTTACGCCGTGGGGACTAAACTGATGAACGCATAAATCGATCAGGGTTGCTTCTCCAGAGTCGATCGCTTCGAGTAAGGCGCGACGAATCCGTTCGGGATCGTTGAGGTAGTCTCCGGGTGCTTGCCACGCATCCACAACTAAATGGGTTCCCATTTTTTTCATCATTCTTATCGATTCTCCTTACGAAAGGGATTTCAACTTTTACCCTAACAAATTTTTCAAAATCTAGCAGTGTTCCGCGAAACACTCCTATATTCGGGGATATCAAGATTGCGATCGGATTCGAGTCGGTGACGGACAAGGGATGATGGGTCAGTAAATTCACTTGTGGATTCAGTCTACGCAATAATGGTAGATGCTAACGATTTTGATACTTTTTTCGCGATCGGCGCGATCGCTCTAGAGAAACCATGCAAACAGTCGATCCTCAAGCAAAAAACGCTCTTGAAATGGAAGCCCCAAAACAAGGCTTACCCGTTACCGTCATCACGGGTTTTCTCGGAAGTGGGAAAACGACCCTCCTCAACCATATTTTAAGCAATCAAGAAGGCGTTAAAACTGCCGTTCTCGTCAATGAATTCGGAGAAATTGGCATTGATAACGAATTAATTATCACGGCGGAACAAGACACGATTGAATTAACGAATGGTTGTATTTGCTGCACGATTAATGACGATTTAATTAATGCTGTCTATCGGATTCTCGAACGGGATGACAAGATTGATTATTTAGTCGTAGAAACGACGGGTTTAGCGGATCCGCTTCCGGTGGCTTTGACCTTCTTAGGGACGGAGTTACGGGATATGACTCGTCTCGATTCTATTGTGACAATGGTGGACTGTGCTAATTACAGTTTGGATTTATTTAATAGCGAAGCAGCTTACAGTCAGATTGCTTACGGCGATGTTATTTTATTGAACAAAGTCGATTTAGTTAATGAAAAAGATGTGAATTCATTGGAGGTAAAAATTCGCGAGATTAAAGCTGATGCGAGGATTCTCCGCACGGCTAATTCTCAAGTTTCTCTTCCTCTCGTTTTGAGCGTTGGTTTGTTCGAGTCGGATAAGTATTACGACCAAGCAGAATCCGACCATCACGATCATTCTCACGACCATCATAATCATCACGATCATTCTCACGAGCATCACGACCACTCCCACGCTCATCACGACCATTCCCACGAACATCACGACCATTCCCACGAACATCACGACCATTCCCACGACCATCACGACCATTCCCACGAACATCATAATCATCACGACCACTCCCACGACCACCACGACCATGCTCATCACGATCATGCTCACGACCATCACGATCACTCTCATCACTTAGAAAATGATGGTTTTACATCGGTTTCTTTCCAAAGCGATAAACCCCTATCAGTTCGCAAATTCCAGCAGTTTTTGGATTACAATCTAACGCCGAATATTTTCCGTGCGAAAGGGATTCTCTGCTTTGATGAGAGCGAAGATCGCCATATCTTCCATCTGAGTGGCAAGCGTTTTTCGATTGAGGACGATGAATGGGGCGATCGCACCCAGAAAACGCAATTAGTTTTCATCGGTCAGGATCTCGAACATGAAAAAATCCTGCAACAGTTAGGAGAATGCGTCGCGTAAAAGTAGGGTGGGCAATGCCCACCTTATTGCAAATTTATCTGTTTATCAATTCATGATGAAACTATTAAAAATTCACGTCCCCAATTTTAGAAATCTCAAAAATATCACTTTAACCTTTGAGCCGTGGAATACCAAGTGGTGAAGAAAATCTGTAGAGAATGCGGAAATCAAGTGTGTGGAGAATTGCCAGAAGGGGTAAGAGAGGAACAATATCGAAGCAAGTGCTGATGCGCTCAAGGGGTGACAAGAAAGCTATAAATAAGATTAGAGTTAATAACCTTTCAGATTTAGCTTGGCACTCCTCCAAATTATAACCTCCAGTTTTACAGTCTTTAAACATGGCTTCAATCCTCCATCTTTTGCGGTATATTTTCACTGCTGTAATGTTAACCATTGAGATTTACTCAATTGAGGTGCGATACATTTTTGGTAAAATAGGGGCAACATTTTTGGATAGGGGTCATTTTCATTTAGCTTTGACCCCTTTTTTTTGACCATCTTTCTCTCAGTTTTCCTCGATTTCCCCGTTTTTCCGGCTTTTCAGCCTCTCGTCACCCCGTGAACTTGCCAACCCTTTGTACTAAATCAATATTGAACCGCACCAGACACAGAGAGCGCAGAAAATTTAGAGAATACAGAGAGTTTAGAGAATGCAGAGAGAAGAGGATTCACTCAATTCAAATCGTCTTACAAAATTGACCTGCTCCCGATAAAATTAACCAAGATTGGGGAGCAATCGCGGCAGCAGTTGACCGGGAACTTGAGAAAGTGCCTGATTTTGTCCTTCGATTCCTCCATGTTTGTAAAAAGCGCGGACAGTGCGAATAATATAATTTAATGCCGTTTCATAACCTTGGGAATCTTGGGACACATTCACTAAGGCTTGTAAATGTGCCTGTAACGATCCTTCTAAATATTGCAATCGCTCCAATTTAGAGAACGCAAATTGCTCCTCCGTTCCCAATTGATAGGAGACCAAACCGAGATTGTTATAAGTGCCTAAAAAGTTAAAATTAACCTTGATCGGGGGCGTTTGGCGATCGAGATGATGGGCGAGTTTGGTGGCGATTTGATATGCCTCTGCCGCCCGTTGTAAATAATCTTGTTGCAGTGCCGATTCTAACCCCTCCATCGCCGTTAAATGCCAATACGCCGTTCCTAAATTATTTTGGGTTGCCGCACAAGCACTGGGGGCATTTTCCCCCGTGCGATAAATGAGACTCTGTTCGTAACAATCGATCGCCGATCGCAAATGTTCTTCCTGTTTTTCGTGTTGGGATAAATTCCAATATGCCGTCCCCAAATTATTCTGAATCATCGCCCAATTGAGGGGATCGCCTTCGGGATCGTAATGTTTGCCCGCTTCGGCGTAGGCGGCGATCGCAGCGCGCAAATTATCGGCAGCATTCTCGTGTTGCGCCAAATGCCAGTAAGCCGTCCCGAGGTTATTTTGCGTCGAACCGTATTTCAGGGCGTTATTTTCCGCCGTGCGATAGCGTAGGGCTTCCTCGTAGGCGTTAATGGAATGTTGCAGATTTTCCGCCAAATCCCGATAGCGTGCCAGATCGCCATAAGCCGCTCCCAGATTATTCTGAATCATGGCGTAGGTCTGGGGCATGGCTTCGCGATCGCTTAAGGTGGCGATCGCCTCATGGTAAACCGAAAGAGCGCGT
Organism: Cyanobacteria bacterium P01_E01_bin.42; assembly: GCA_039194995.1. Lineage (GTDB taxonomy): Bacteria > Cyanobacteriota > Cyanobacteriia > Cyanobacteriales > Spirulinaceae > CCY15215. Next base: position 11,137 of record JBCCVR010000160.1, read on the forward strand.
TCTAGGTCGGGGTAAGCCTGTTCCGGACTTTCGGGGCGGCGCGATCGCATCCAATAAAAATTCCCCAGATCGTTATAAATTTCTGCCGCGATGGGAAAGGCTTCTTGATACTGCAACGCCTGTTCGTAGGCGCGGATCGCCGTCGTCAGGGTGGTGCGATCGGCTTCCCCTCGGGCGATGCGATCGCGATGTTGGTGGGCAACTTGCAGGTAGTATTGAGCCGCCATTGCGGGGGAATAGTTGGGCGGTAAGGGTTTGCGTTTGGGGGGAGGTGGGGGCGGGGCTTTCCGTTTAGGAGTGGCGGGGATGGGCGCGATCGGGGCGGAAAGATTTTTTAAGGAAACGAAGGGAAATTCACCTTCCCGACGGCTTAACGTTCCTATCGATACTTTACCATTGCCATTATGGGCGGGATCGCTTTTTTCTTGACTGTCCGCGATCGCATAAGGTTGCAATGCGCGACTATCTTCAATAACGGGCATCTCCCCAGAAAATTCAAAGATGCCCGTATGCCATTGCCAAAATTCCGGCACCGATTGGCGGATATTATTAACCCAAGGTTGAGAAACCCAGAGCAAGAGGGAAAATTCAACTTGAGTGAGGTGGCGTTCGATGCGTCGCAGGGTGCGAATAAAGCGCTGTTGAATGCTTGCCCCTTGGCGGGTCAGATTTTCAATGCCGACGACTTCAAATGTAGGATGAGGGGAGGGATGGGGATGTTCCTTGAGAAATGCGGCGATCGCAGATAGGAAGTTGGGATTATTGATATCTAGGGTTAATTTTACCAAAGGAGAGACGCGATCGCCTGCTGAAGCGTGCAATCGATCGGAAATGCGATCGCGCAGTCCGGTATTATCGCAAACAGCAAAAAAGATCTGACGGCGTAAGCCAACATTGAGAGCCTGATGCAAGCGATGATAGTTCGTCATATTGCTTGGGGTGGGAGATGCAGACATGGATCGAATTTGAATAGCGGTTTAATTTATGCGTTACCCTATCTCTTACTCACTACATTCTGATTTTTCTCTAACCCGTACAGTTTTCCGATTTGTTTCCGTGCCATGAAAAAAACCAATGCCGTCCGCTTGTTAGATACTCTGGGAATTGCTTGGGAACTCCTCGAATATAAAGTCGATCCCGCAGATCTGGCGGCGGAGGGGACGGCGGTTAAAGTGGGACTGCCTCCCGAACAAGTCTTTAAAACGCTGGTTGTGCGAGGCGATCGCCAAGGGGTTTGTTTTGCCGTCATTCCGGGAAATGCCTATCTGGATCTCAAGGCTTTAGCGAAACTATCGGGCGATCGTAAAATGGAAATGGTCTCCCTTAAAGAAGTTCAACCCCTGACAGGATATATTCGCGGTGGCGTGACGGCATTGGCGAGTAAAAAAGAGTATCCCGTTTATGTCGATGAAATTGCCGAAGTCTTCGATCGCATTGCCGTTTCTGCGGGAATGCGGGGGTATTTGATTTTTCTTTCCCCTCAAGATTATTTGCGAGTTGTAAAGGGAAAAGTAGGGGAAATATCGGGTTTTGATTAAAATAGAAGGTGAAGCCATTTGGTTGAAAAATAATGTTATGGATGCCCCTCCCTCTGCCCTCAATCCACCTCGTTCGTTATTAAAGTGGCAAGAAACAATCGTTTGGGCGAAACAACATTATCGCGATCGCGCTTTTAATAAAGATGAATCCATTCCCGTGCGTCCGGGGTTATTATACTGGGTTCAATGCGGCGCGGTTTTACTGACGGGAAATGCCAAGGGAATGGAATGCTCTCCCCACTCCCATGCAGAAGAATCGGCAGAAACATTTGTAGGATTGATTGGTGCGGGTTATCCTTTTGAAATTCCCGATCGCTCTCGCATTCATTTTCAAGCCTCGGCTCGGGTTGACTCAACTACAGTTATTTGGATGTACTGGCACGATCTGGATAACTGGCCTCATTTTCGTTCGGATGTATTAGATTTATTTCGCGATCGCTATCAGCGCCAATTATTATTATTAACCACTCTCGGCCAGCGACGCGCTCTCGATCGCCTGTGGGGATTTTTAGTCCTACTGATGGAAGAATACGGGCAAATTGTTGAAGGGGGAGTGCGTTTTCCCTATCCTTTAACCCACGCTCAAATTGGCAGCGCGATCGGCTCTACCCGCGTCACGGTAACTCGCCTCATAGGAAGATTGCGCCAACAAGGTTTAATTTCAATTGAAGAGGATAATACAATTTGCTTGCTCAACTCAGAGGATGGAAGTCTGGGTTTGCAAAAACCGACCTCCTTAGTCTAATTTTCAGGTAATTCGCTGCCGATGCGATGGGAATGACCGTTGAGATCCTCAATGGTAAATTCTCGCATACCCCAAGGTTTATTCTCCAGTTTTCTTGTTATTTTAGCGCCACTCTTTTGATATTCTGTATAAACGGCATCGACTTTATCAATACTCCAAAACGATCCCAATCCTTCCCCAATTTTTGTTTCCTTGCTAAAAAATAAACAAACGCGATCGCGAGAAACCGAACCAAAATCATCGTCCCAAATCCAATCGACGGTAAAACCCAAAACCTCTTGAAAATACTGTTGAGTTGCGATAACGTCGCGAACCGGAAAAATGGGGGTGCAATTGGCAAACATAGGTCTTTTTGCTCCTGAGTTGAAAGCCAGATCTCGATTTTAGTACAAAAAAACCCTATTGCCAATAAAATCGAGTGAGAAGTCTTTTTTGCTTTTCGCGATCGCCCTCAAGAAAATTCGACGATCGGCTAGGGGCAGACATTCCAAAGACAGATAAAATTTGAGAAGCCAGAGTAGACAACCTGTTTTTAGGACGTGTTTTATGGGAATTATCGACGAGATTAAAAACCGGGAAGTAAGCGGTTTGGGCGATCGCTTCAACCTCTTCTTCACGGTCGCGATGGATCGCGTTGCGGGAGTCGTCCCGGCCCGCTATCGCTGGATCGTTCCCTCTATGTTAGACAATTTATCGCTTCCCATCCCGGAATTCCCTGAAGTCAAGCAGGAGGTCATCAATAAACTCCGAGGCATAGAACCAGAAGAAGAAGTTGTGCTCGAACTCGAACCCCCGCCTTTCAAATCGCGCTATACTGCCTATCGCTGCATTCGTTCCAACCCCTTCATTTGCGAATGGCAGCAAAAGACCCGAGAAAAAGACCCAGAAGCAACTCATTGCTCTCGTTGCAGCTTTATTTTGGAACTGCCTCCCGAAGGCAGAATCTTGGGAATGCGGGGGACTTATCAAATTGAAGAATACTTTAAGGCGCGCAATCAGGGACGATTGTATCGCGCCATCGATCTGAGCGATCGCGAACCCGTTGTCATTAAAGAATATGTTTTACCCAAACGCTATTTTAGTCGCAACGAAACCCGCTTTCGCCAAACCAATTTTATTAATTTTACGGGGATCGATCTGGCAGACGGTCGCTATCAAGACGTGCGGATTATTTCCCCTACCGATGCGATCGCCCCTACAGGAGAAGAACGCTGCTATCTGATTACCAAAGGAACTTTAGACACTTACCCGGATTTGGCGAGTTATATTGCCGAAACGGGAGCGCTTTCCCAGCAGCAAGTCCGAGTTGCCCTGATCCAAGTTTTACAAACCCTAGAATTTATTCACGGCCAAAAATTTCGCCTACCCAACGGGATTTTACGTCAGGGCGTAATTCACGGCAATATTTGCCTGGAAAGTTTACTTCTCGTCCCCACTTTTCAAGGCTTTTATATCTATCTCACGGATCCGTCCTTGTGGGAAAATTTGTTTATTCCCCCCGCCAGAACCAAAGAAGAAATTTCCGTCACCAGAGACTTATACAATCTCGGTTTAGTTGCATTTTATCTCCTTGCTGGACGCAGCACCGATGCTAAAACTCATCGCCCCCTCGATCCCGGTTATGACGATAACTGGCCGGCTATGAATGCCGAGTTCAAACATTATATTTTGTCATTAATCGGTTTAACCTCCGTCGAGTTTACCAGTGCGGCGGAGGCGCGTCGAGAACTGTTAAAACTTCCTCCCGTTGAAGAAGTCACGCAAGTCGAAAAACCAGAGGGAGAAGAAGTTACAAAACCGAAAAAAGGAAAAGGCGGACAACTGTGGATCTTTTTGGGGAGTTTGTTAGGGGTTTCTTTAATTATTGTTTTAATTTGGTATTTAATGAACCGCGTTCGTCGTCCGGTTCGGAGTGCGGCAACTCCTCCGACTTGCTGTCTCGAACAGGTGGCGGGATTAGATGCCGGGAAATACGTTTTTAGCGGCGAACGAAATGGGGTTTGGTCTTATGTTTGGTTACAACAAAATCTAATTGCCAAAGGACGATCGCTAGAGGAAGAATTTTTACGGCGCGTCAATGGAGAACCCGCAGTAGATCCGGCGCTACCCGAGCCGGAAGTTCCCGCCGATAACAATGCGGAGGAAGAGGCAACAGGTCCCGAACCCATTCCCGAACCCGAGTACAATTTGATTTATACTCCCGCACCGACAGCAACAGACGCGATCGCCAAAATTCGCAACTTTGAGGCCGATTTTGCCGTTAGCAGTTTATTTCGCAATTTGGGGATCGATGTTTGGTTCGAGCGTTTTGCTTATGATGCCATTTCAGTGTACGTTTCTTTTAGTTATGCCGAACGTCAAAATAGCCTACCGGAACGATTGCGCGGACGTATTACATTCGACCAGTTACGCGACCTTTACACGGGAGAAATTACCAATTGGAAAGAAATTGGCGGCCCCGATCTGGCGGTTAAATTGTATATCCCCGACGATGAAGAAGCGGTGACGATTTTTGAGCAACGGGTTTTGCAAACCGAGGATGCGATCGCGGCGTTTCGAGACCTAATCGAGTTAAATGTAGAACGCAGTGCAGTCAGCACGCAAATCACGCGCCTCTCGACGTTTAGCACTTTTAATGCTGTCATTCAAGATTTTGAAGACCGACAAGTAGGAGCCATTGCCTTTGGCAGTCTCAGTAAAGTATTCGGTCAATGTTCGGTCTATCCTTTGGCAATTTCGCAAGGGAACAATGCTCCTGTTTCTCCGTTAATGATGAGAAATGGCTCTCCTATTACCCCTCAAACCGACTTATGCAACGAAAAAGGCAGCTATTTTCTCAATAACAAAGTCATTCGCGAGAACCGCTATCCCCTCTCCTATGCGCTAGCAGTGGTCTATCCCCGCGATAATCGTCGGATGCCCATCGGTTTGAACTTTATCGATGCGCTTAAGACCATCGAAGTGCAAACCCTGCTGATGGAAGCGGGTTTAGTTCCAATTGAGGATTTGCCTCAGTAGAGATTGTTTTGCGCTGTTAAAACTACGCTGGCACGATGTGCGATCGCTACAATCCAGCCATGAGTTTGTACGATCGCTTTTTGATATAATGCAAAACCAAATGTTATCATGGTGGATGAGTTGATTGTTTTAACTCCAGCACAAGCAATTAAAGCAGTTGAGGTGTGCCAAAGCCTCTCCAATCTTTATCAAGATATTCTTTTATTTCGTTTCGATCCCTTAAAAGGCGAGATTTATATCCTAGCAGGACAAAATCTAGAAATTATCATTGATACTCGAGGAACGTGGGAGTTTTTACCCAATGAAACCGAATTTTGAAACCATGACCAAGGCTGAATTAAGAGCCTATGTATTAGAGCATAGAGAGGACGAAGAAGCATTACGCGCTTTGATGAGTCGTCGCGATCCTAATGCGATTCGATATAGTTTTCCCGATACAAAAGAGGGACGAGAACAAACTCAAGCGGTCATTCAGCGTAAAATTGAAGAGCAAAACAGCAGACAGACTGAAACTCAATAATTGCGATCGCGATGCTGTTATCAATATATTTGGTGCGATCGCTAGTTTCATCTCGAATGCGATCGCGTTATCTCAAAATAATTCTATTATTATTGGAGTAGGTGAGATCGCGTTCTTCAAAAATATTTGAGATACTCTATTTTAATACTTTTTTCTCGATAAACGGATTACAATTAATGCTATTAAAGCACAAACAATGCCCGTGAGTACGCTCAAAGAAAGAGCAATTGAAGGACGATTTACCCAAGATTCAGGAAAATGTCGAGCCACTCCAGCAACGGGTTTCCATTCTTCAATTTGTTCCGGTATAAATGAGGAAATGGCTGAGGCTGTTATAGAAGCAGAACCCAAACCTACGCCAATAATTCCGACCCGTTCTTGAAACTCGCGATCGCGTTGAGATTGTCGGGTTTCGACGATGCTGCGAATGGTATTCAAGAGGGTATCGATCATCTCAACACCGCCATTTAAGCTACTGTAATCATGTTGAATTTGTTTTTGATAGATAGACGTACCATTTTCTCTAAATGAGCTTAATAAAGAATTGAGATTTGTTTCTCCAATAGCAGTTTCATTTCCTTCTTTATCTTTTCGTTTGTCTTGACCTTGTTTATTGAGATACTGAATATCTTCTGCATAGTTACATAGATTTATCTCAATTGTATTAAGGTGTGCCTTCAGTTCGTTAACATGATAAACATAGTATGAAAAAGATTCAGTTTTATCTCGTGGTTTGAAGTGAAGATCTA
>JBCCVR010000161.1:0-17692 GCA_039194995.1 Cyanobacteria bacterium P01_E01_bin.42
AAACCGATCGCCCTCAGAGATCATGCAATTGTTTGAAGAACGAGAACGCCAAACTCCCCCAACCGCCACCGAATTCACCGATCGCCCCTCCCCAGAACCCGAGGGCGAAGTGCCAGCCTTAGAACGGGGTTTGCTCCCCGTCCTGAAAAACCCGCGCTTCCTCATCTTGTGGCTCGGTCAAATCTTCTCGCAACTGGCGGATAAGGTCTATATCGTTCTGGTGGTGGCGTTGGTGTCCACCCATTTCCATGTTGGCGAAAACCAAATCGGGACTTGGGTTTCGGCGATTTCTATTGCCTTAACTATTCCGGCGATTCTCTTTGGTTCTCTCGCTGGGGTTTTTGTGGATCGCTGGTTCAAAAAAAATATTCTCGTGACCAGCAATCTTTTGCGGGGGGCATTTGTTCTCGCCCTTCCTCCCTTACTCTGGTTCTCTGCTGACTGGGGCAATCTTTGGGGCATTCCTTGGGGATTTTGCTTGCTCTTACTCGTGACTTTTTTAGTTTCGACCTTTACCCAATTCTTTGCCCCGGCCGAACAAGTCACCATTCCCCTCATCGTTCGACGCGATCGCCTCATTCCCGCTAATTCCATCTACGCAACCACGATCATGGCCTTGCTGATCGTGGGTTTTGCCGTCGGCGAACCCCTCCTCGCCCTCGCCGATCGCCTCCTTCGCTTCATCGTCCCCAATTGGTCTTTCGGTCCGGCGCTTTTGGTAGGTGGGGCATATACCCTCTCCGGACTGATTCTGTTGTTCCTGAAAACCGGAGAAAAGCGCAATTCCGATATCGGCGATCGCCCCCACGTTTTCCAAGATATCTGGGAAGGTATTCTTTACTTAAAAGATAATCATCGGGTTCGCAATGCTCTCATTCAAATTACAAGTCTTTTTTGTATCTTCGCCGCTCTGACTATTTTAGCAGTCCCCCTCGCCGCCGCCATCCCCGAAATTAATCCCCAGCAATTCGGCTTCTTGCTGGCATCGGGGGGCGTAGGATTGGGATTGGGAGCAATGGTTTTGGGACAGTGGGGACACCTCTTTCGCCCCACGGGACTGAGTTTCTGGGGCTTTATTGTCCTCGCATTGTCCTTAGTCGCTTTATCTCTCAGCGATCGCGCTCTCCCCTTCGCCCTCATCGCAATGACCGCCTGCGGTGCTTCTGCGGCCGCGATTTATGTCCCGATGCAAACCACCATTCAAGACCAAACCCCCGAAGAGATGCGGGGAAAAGTATTCGGACTGCAAAATAATGCCGTGAATATTGCCCTCTCCCTCCCCCTCGCCCTTGCAGGAGTCGCTCAATCCTTGTGGGGGTTGCGTCCGGTGTTGTGGGGACTGGGCGCCATCGCGATCGCGACGGGTTGCCTCAATTGGTACATTTCCCGCCCGAGCGTGTTAACATCAAGCCAAGTTAAGAAATCATAAGATTTTAAAAAATTGATTTCTTACTGTTTACTGTCAATTGTTAACCGATAACCGTTAAATAACGATTGAATGCACATCGCTTGGCTGGGAAAAAAATCACCATTTTGCGGCAATGTCACCTACGGTCGCGAAATTACAAACGCCCTGTTAGATCGAGGGCATCGCGTCAGTTTTCTGCATTTTGCGCAAGAGAACTTTGCCGATAAAACATGGCGATCGGATTGTCCCGAAGTGGTTTTGCCCTTTTTGTACAAATCGCAGGTTTACACTATTCCCACCTTGCGATCGAGTCAAATTCTGACGCGATCGCTGGCCAAATTAAAGCCGGATATCGTTCACGCCTCTCTTACCCTATCCACGCTGGATTTTCGCCTCCCAGAGATTTGCGATGCCCTCAATATCCCTTTGATTGCCACGTTTCACCCGCCCTTCGATAGCAAACTTCGCAATCTCAAATCCAGCACCCAGTTTATTACCTATCAACTCTACGCGCCTTTTTTAGCCAACTACGATCGCGTTATTATTTTCTCCAACCTTCAAAAGGATCTCCTCACTCGCTTGGGGGTTCCTTCCCACAAACTCGCTGTTATTCCTAATGGGGTGGACGTGCAGAAATATTCCCCCGGAATTTCCCATTTCAAAGCCAGAATCAAAGCCGATCGCCTCTTTGTTTACATGGGACGCATTTCCACGGAAAAGAATGTCGAAGCTATGCTAAAAGCGTGGAAATTGTCCAATATGAGCCGGGGGTGTAAGTTGGTTATCGTCGGCGATGGACCTTTAAAAAGCACCTTAGAACCTTTTTACGGTCTTGAAGATGGCATCATTTGGCATGGGTTTGAAAGTAACGAACAAAAGCGCATTGAAATTCTCCGGGCTGCGGATGCTTTTATATTGCCTTCGTTAGTGGAAGGATTATCCCTTTCTCTCTTAGAAGCGATGGCTTGTGGCGTTGCCTGTATTGCCACAGATGCGGGGGCGGATGGAGAAGTATTAGAACGCGGTGCGGGAATCACGATCGCGACTCAAGGGGTAACAACGCAATTAAAAACCCTCCTGCCGATTTTTCGCGATCAGCCAGAACTCACCCAACTGCTGGGTTACAAAGGTAGACAGCGCGTGTTAGAACGCTATACCCTCAGCCGCAATATTGCTTCGGTGGAGCAACTTTATGGGGAGATGTTACAGTCGAGACAAATCCCCTTGAGTCGGTGGGCTTGAATTCAGTTATCAGTTATCAGTGAATGGTGAATGATTTTTGGAGTAATCCCGTGAGGGTTATCGGTGTTGTTTTTAGTGGTATCGGGATTCTTGTTTTGGGGGTGGGGGTTGCGATCGCCGTGAGGACGCAGGCATTTTTGCAAATTGCCGAAACGACTCCCGGAACGGTGGTTGAATTAATCCCGCGAACGTCTACGAATAGCGATGGAAAGCGATCGCGGCTCTTTTATCCCCTGATAGAATTTGAATTTAATGGCGATCCCGTTCGCTTTCAAGCCAACTCGGGTAGTAATCCCTCCGCATTTCAACCCGGAGACTCGGTTTCCGTCATTTACGATCCCGATCGCCCGGATCGCGCTTCTCTACACTCTTTTTGGGGGGTGTGGCTGGCAACGGTGTTACTCGTGGGAATTGGCATTGTTTTTACTGCGATCGGACTCGTAAGCGGATTTGTTCTGGTGAAAGCGCTGTAATTTTTATCTGGATGATTTTTTCCATCCCGAAGAATTTTCTCGACTAAAACACGCCGCAATCTCTTGTAAAATAAATGAGAAAAATATTAATTAAAATTCATTTCCACCGCTCTTGAATTCCTAGATGTTAAATCAAGAATCGACCATCCTACAACTCGATCGCGTTACTAAAAAATTCGCTACCTTAAAACACCCCGTCGTTAATGATGTTTCCTTGCACCTCAATCGCGGGGATATTCTCACGCTTTTGGGTCCGTCTGGCTGCGGTAAAACCACCCTCTTGCGAGCGATCGCCGGGTTCGAGGAGTTAGATGATGGCAATATTGTCATTGCGGAAAATCTTGTCTCCAAACGCGGTTATTGCGTGCCGCCAGAACAACGAGGGGTTGGCATGGTCTTTCAAGATTATGCCCTCTTTCCCCATCTGACCGTCCAGAAAAATATTGCGTTTGGTTTGACCCATCAAGGGGGCAAATTAACGGCGGAAGTCCGGCAGCGTGTTGAGGAAGTCTTGCAATTAGTTGGTTTGAGCGGTTTGGGCGATCGCTATCCCTATCAGATTTCCGGAGGGCAGCAACAGCGCGTGGCTTTAGCGAGGGCGCTGGCTCCTCGTCCGGCTTTGGTTTTATTAGACGAACCTTTGAGTAATTTAGACGTACAAGTGAGATTGCGCCTGCGGCAAGAACTGCGAAATATCCTCAAAGCTGCGGGAACTTCGGCGATTTTTGTGACTCACGATCAAGAAGAGGCGCTTTCGATTTCCGATGCAGTGGGAGTAATGCAGGGAGGACTATTGGAACAGGTGGGAACGCCAGAGAAGATTTATCTAGAGCCTGCTTCTCGATTTGTAGCGGATTTTGTCACTCAAGCCAATTTTATTCCAGAGCACTATTCTGAGTCGGGATGGGAAACGGAATTGGGCTGTTTTGTAGGAGAGCGCGAAGAAGGTGAAAAGGGAGATTTAATGGTGCGTCAGGAGGAAGTAGTTTTACAGCCGGATGAGGGCGGAAATGGTACGGTCTGCGATCGCCAATTCCTCGGACGAGAGCATTGTTACCGGGTGGAGATGGCTTCGGGACGGGAATTAATCGCGCGTTCCCATACGGGCAACGGTTTGGCAATTGGGACCAAAGTAAAGGTTCTTCTAGAGTTAGAAAATCCGAAAGTATTTCCTCTATCCCATTGAACAAATTATCTCGATCGCTTGTTTTGTGGAAGTCCAAGAGCGCTATTATAAATTTTTTCATTAGCTTTAACCGATTTGAAAAAATCGACAACCGGACGGGGATAATCGACACCCAACCGCACCCCAAGGCTCTTTTGCTCCGAGGCGGATAATTTCCAAGGTTCGTGGATGCGATCGCCAGCGATCGCATCAAGTTCTGGCAGCCAATGCTTAATATATTTTCCGTCTGGATCGTACTGTTTGGATTGTTTGGGAATATTAAAATAGCGGAATCCCCGAGCGTCATTACCCACTCCCGCCGTATAGTTCCAATTGCCCCAATTACTGCAAACATCATAATCAATCAAAAGCGACTCGAACCATTCTGCCCCCATCAGCCAATTAATCCCCAAATTTTTCGTTAAAAAACTGGCAACATTTTGTCTGCCTCGATTGGACATAAAACCCGTCGCCGCCAGTTCCCGCATATTGGCATCAACTAAGGGGAATCCCGTTAAACCATCTTGCCACAGTTGAAATCTTTTCTCATCGTCTTTCCAAGGAATTTGAATCTGTTGCAAACCGGCAAGATGAAAAACGCGATCGCCATGTTTGGCACAGATGAAGTGAAAAAAATCTCGCCATAGTAGCTCGAAAATGAGCCAATAAGTCGAATCGTTTTTTACTCGCTGGGTTTCGTATTCTTTCACCCGTTCGTAGAGAAAACGAGGAGAAAGACATCCCAAAGCCAACCAGGAGGAAAATTTGGAAGAATAATCCGCACCTAGCATTCCGTTTCGGGTTTGCTTGTAATCTTTCAGACAGTCTCGCGACCAAATATAGTCTTGCGATCGCTCAATTCCAGCCGTTTCTCCCCCTTTAAACCTTAAAACGGCTCTAGAATCAAATTCGGGTGGTTCGAGTCCAAAATCGGTGAGTTGGGGCAGTGTTCCTACATCAATCTCTGGTAATTTGGGGAGTGTATGGGGTGCTAGAAATGAGGCAGCAACGGATGATTTTTGTTCGACAGCACGACGAAAGTTAGTAAATAGTTCTGGAATCTGTTCGATCTCAAAGGGTAAATCTTTGGGGTGATAAAGGGTCGTTCCCCAAAAGGATTTAATCGGAATATTGATGCGCTTCAAGGCATTTTGTAAGGCTTTTTCAACTGCTCGCTCTTCGGAAGTGACTTCACCGTGAAAATAGACTGCATCAATATCGAGTTGTTTCACTAAAGCGGGAATAATTTCTTCTGGAAAACCCCGACGAACGATCAAGTTACTGCCGAGGCGAGAGAGAGAATTGCGCAAGTCGGCGACGCTTTCGAGTAGAAATTGAGCGCGGAATGCCCCTGTTTTCGGGAAGCCAAAAGCGGTTTTTGCAAATTGTCGATTGTCAAAGCAATAAACGGGGATGATTGTTGCCTGTTGCGCGATCGCTCGGGCGATCGGTTCGTGGTCGTGGAGGCGCAAATCGTTACGATACCAGATTAGAATTCGTTGCAAAATTAATAACTCTCTCGGATAGACAATGATGAACTTTGAGATCGTCCTCTCAGAGGTTGCGATCGAATTGTCAGAGATCGAAGTTTGAGGCTTCGATCTCTATTATTCAGGTTGAGAACGAAAAATAGCAGTATTATCGATTTTGTTGAGAAATGCGAGAACTCATTGCTAATCGACCGTAAAGCGTCGTACGTTCCCGATAGGGGCGATCGCAACCTCGGATTGCTTCTTGCAGAGATTCTACAGTCATATTCGTTCCTCCCTGCGCCCCGGCCATGGTGGTGATATGCTCTTCCATTAGAGTCCCACCGATATCATTACAGCCCCATTTTAGAGCCTGCATAGCCCCATCTAATCCCAATTTGACCCAACTGGGTTGATGGTTGGCAATCCAATTTCCCAAATAAATTCTCGCCACTGCCGTTAACTGTAAAGTCACCTCTAAATCCGGTTGATCTCGTCCCACGCGACGGCGTAGAAAGGGCGGGGCAAATTGTCCGACAAAAGGCAACAAAACAAACTCCGTAAATTTGGCCGGATAGTTATTGGCGATCGCTTTTTGTTGCAGATAACGCAAATGTTCTAAATGAATCATTTGCTGTTCTGGGGTTTCAATATGACCCGAAAGCATAGTGCTGGTGGTCGGCATTCCCAATTTGTGAGCAGTTTCAACAACTTCGAGCCATGTTGCCGTATCGATCTTTTCCGGACAGAGAATGCGCCGCACGCGATCGCACAAAATTTCCGCCGCCGTACCGGGCATAGAATCAACTCCCGCCCCTTGTAAGGCTTCAATGACAACAGCATAGGGCAAGTTATCTTCTCGGGCGATAAATTGAATTTCTTGAGGGGAAAAAGCGTGCAAGTGAAGGCGAGGAAATTCAGCTTTAATTGCTTCCACCAAGCGTAAATAATAAAGTAAGGCTTTCCCTTTAATTTTTGCCTCTAAGTTTAATCCGCCCTGCATACAAATTTCCGTCGCCCCGCGTTTGACGGCATCGGTTGTTTTTTCTAAAATTTGCTGCCAGTCGAGCCAATATGCCCCCTCTTGTCCCGCATCTCGGCGAAAAGCGCAAAAATTGCAATGCTGTTCGCAAATATTGGTAAAATTGATGTTGCGATTGACAACATAAGTGACAGTATTTCCGGCTTGACTTTGGCGGAGGCGATCGCTGGTTTCTCGGATGGCGGCGATCGCGTCAGGATTCGTCTGTTTGAGGAGAAATACGCCATCTTCGCGAGAAAGATCTCGCCCCCTGCGGACATCCGCTAAGATTGAGTCGAGGGTTTTGGTTAGCATCTTAAAATTGAGTTTTTAAATCGTTTATAATAATCTGCGGATTTAATTTTAAACGATTGTATGGAACGCGGGCTACTCTGGCTGCCATTGCTACTCGGATTTTTCGGGTTGGCTTGGGCAGGATGGAACGAATATCAAAAAGTCGAGGCTTATCGCAGTTGGGCTGAGGATTTCGATAATGCGAAATACGATATCTATGCGGTTTTAGCTCACAAAGGCTGTGAAATTACTTGGGGAAAACCCACTCGCAAAGCTCCTGTAAATTTACAAGAGTTTTCCCTAAACGATGTAGAAGAAATTCGCTTGTTAGTGAGCGATCGCATTGTCGAAGTATCAGAAAGTTTACCCTCGAAAGGGAAACCGGAGTTGGAGTTTTATTTTGTCGAAGGAGAGCGATCGGTGAAAGTTCCTTTTACCGATATTGACCTAGCCGCAAAATGGAAAAACTATCTACAAAAAATTAAGAATTAAAAATGTAGAATTAAGAATTGAGAATAATGGAGACTATGAGTAGTTTACAGCAACAAGAAAAGACCGTCACCTCTATTCCTGTCGATACTTGGATCGCAGGGACTTGGGATGAATTTCTGAGTTTGTGCGATCGCCCTGAATATGAAAAAGGTCGATTTTATTACCATAGTGGTTGGATGAGGATTGAAATGGCATCACTCGGTTTTGCACACAGTCGGGATAATTCAATTATTTCTACCGTTGTTATTCTGTATGCAGCTTTAAATAATCTTAGACTTCAAGAACTGACCAATGGTAGCTTGAGAAAGACAGGAGTTCGAGAAGCACAACCCGATATTAGTTTCTACATCGGTGATGATTTTAATTTTTTACCTCGAAGTAATTCTCCTGTCGATCTCGATCGCTTTCCTCCACCTAACCTAGTTGTAGAAATTGGTGCATCTTCTTTTTGGGATGATGTTGGACAAAAACGACTTCTCTATGAAAATTTAGGGATTCAAGAATACTGGGTTGCGAACGTCGCTGAAAGTCGAATTATTGCTTTTTCTGTGGGCAATCGCGGCAGTTTTCAAATTCGGACTTCCCAAGTTTTAAATCAATTAGAAATAGATTTAGTTGAAGAAGCCTTACGACGTTCTCAGACGGAAGATGACGGTGCGATCGCCCGTTGGTTGATGTCTCAATTCAGCGAATCCTAGGCGTGTTTTAATGTTATCTCTTGTTTAAATATTATTCACTGATTTAGAAGAGAGAAGCGATCGTCAATAACGACTCTATCAATAACCCATGCGATTGTTCGAACTCCCCATTATTATTCTCTCAGTTCTAGCTTTCAATGTCAATCTGAAGGCGATGAGTCAATCAATTATTCCCGCTAATGATGGCACGGGAACGACGGTTAATTTAACAGGCGATCGCTTTACGGTTGATGGTGGTTCGCGATCGGACGATAATGCAAACTTGTTCCACAGTTTCGAGCAATTCGGACTGATTTCCGGGCAATCTGTCGAATTTCTCAGCGATCCGCAGATTCAAAATATTTTGAGTCGCGTCGTCGGTGGCGATCCTTCAATTATTAACGGATTAATTGAAATAATGGGAGGAAATAGTAATTTTTACTTGCTCAATCCGGCTGGAATTGTTTTTGGAATTGGAGCGCGTTTAAATGTTCCGGGAGATTTTACGGCAACAACTGCCACGGGAATCCGTTTTGGCGAACATAATTGGTTCGATGTTTTTGGTGATAATAACTATCCCGATTTAAAGGGATCTCCTATTCGATTTACCTTTGATTTAGAAACACCGGGAACGATTATTAATGCGGGAAACTTAACCCTCAATCCAGATCGAAATTTAACCCTACTCGGTGGCAACCTCATTAACACGGGAACATTGGCGACAGATGGGGGCAATATTCTCATTTCTGCCGTCCCGGGAAAAAGTACGATTCGCATTTCCCAACCGGGGAATTTATTAAGTTTGGAAATCGAACCGCCGCGAGATAGTCAGGGCAATTTACTTCCCTTTGAAGCGATCGCCCTGCCGGAATTATTAACGGGAACGGTGACGGGATTAACGACAAATCAAGATGGAACGGTACAATTTGATGATTCGGGAACGGTTGTTCCATTTGCTGCGGAAACGACGCTTTCTGTGGGAACGATCGATAGTTCTAGCAGTACGGGACAAGGCGGAACGGTTCATTTTTTAGGCGATCGCGTTGCTGTACTGGATAATGCTCGCATCGATGTTTCTGGCGCAATGGGAGGAGGAATCGCTCGCATTGGTGGCGATTACCTTGGTGATGGAAATGTCCCCAATGCACGCTTTAATTTTGGGGGAGAACATATTTCTATTGATGCCGATGCGCGCAGTATGGGAGAGGGTGGAACAGTCATTGTTTGGGCGGATGAAGCCACCCGATTTTATGGCAATATTAGCGCTAGAGGGGGACAAAATGGAGGAGATGGGGGTTTTATCGAAACTTCTGGGAAGGATTATTTAGACGTTTTTGGGGCTTCCGTCGATGCCAGTGCAGTGGCAGGAAATTCGGGAGAATGGTTGCTCGATCCTCGCGATATTATCATTACCACTGTTACCAATAACGGCAGTTTTGATGGTGGCACTCCCACCGATATATTCACCCCGTCGGCCGATAATGCAACGATCGACGTGGCGGATATTACGGGAATTTTGGGGACGGGAACGAACGTTACTATTACCACTGGAAATACGGGAACTCAAAACGGCGATATCACTGTCGCAACGGCAATTAATCCGACAGGAGTTGCGGGAACTCCAACGTTAACCCTTGATGCCGCCAATGATATTATTGTGAATGCCGATATTGTTAATGGAGATTTAACCCTCGGTCACAAACTCAACCTAACATTTTCCGCCGGAGGAGATATCGATGTAAATAGCAATTTGATAACGCGAGGCGGCACGATCGCTTTAACCAGTGGCAGTAATATCGATACAACAGGCGGAACTTTAAATACTTCTGAAAATTTCGACGGTATCGCGATCGGGTCGGTTATGAATTTAGCACCGGGCGATGTTATCCTGAATGCGACTTCCGGTTCGATCACCACGGGAGCGATCGACACCTCTGTGGTTCAGACCAATGCTTTTAACACCAGTACGGTAGAGGCAGGCAATGTTACCCTCACGGCAGGTAACGCGATCGCCGCAAATGGAGCGATCGATGCGTCGGCTAATATTGACGGCGGGAATACTTACACGGCAACGGGAGGAAATGTTACCTTAACATCCGGAACAACTCCCGGAAGCAGTATCTCTTTTACGACGATCGATACTACTGCACTGAGCAATAATGGCGGCAATACGGCAAATGGAGGCAATGTAACCTTAACCGCTTATGGACTGGTTCGCGGCTCTGGAATTTTGGCAACAACCGGGAATACCATCGATACTTCCGGAACCAACGGCTCGGGAACGATCGCCATTACCCATGATGGCGGATTTGATAATATCGATTTTACGGTTGGGGGGACGACGGACAATGGCACCGCAGGACCGATAAAAGCAGTATCTCAACTGGCTGCGGGTTCTTTCCCCGTACTGGCAAACGGGGGACTGGCTGCGGGTACGCCTGGGGATATTAGCATTACTTCGATTAACAGTCCCCCAACAATCAGCACCTTATCGACAACGGTTTTAAATGCAGGCGAGACGCTGACTTTGAGTTATGCCGACTTAGCCGCCATCGCAGCCGATACAGATGCGGATAATTTAACGTTTACCCTAGATAGTCTGAGTAATATCGGCTCTTTAACGTTAAACGGTACGACCGTGACGGGGACTTCCGTGACCGTTTCTTCCGGAGATACTTTAGTTTATACCGCCCCGACTGATTTTTCCGGTACGGTTGATATTTTTAATGTTAGTGCCACCGATGTGGTGTCCAATTCCAATTCTATTACGGTCAGTGCAAGTATATCAACCACAACCGCAACAACTACAACGGCGATCGCAACAACTACAACCGCAACCATCTGTCTGTCTCCGTGCGACGATCGCGAGCTTCCTCAACCAACCGATCCCGATGGCGATCGCTCGGGTGCGACTTGGTTATTGGCGGCTTATTGCCAAGGAGAGGAACGCAGGAGCATCGAGGCGATCGAACGGCTTTATAGCGAAGAATACGCCCGCTATTTGGATTTAACCGCCCCCGACCCGCTAGACTTGCAACAAGTGCAAACCCTCCTCAAAAGTGCCGAGTCTAAAACGGGGGTTACTCCGGGAGCCATTTATCTCGCCTTTTGTCCCCAATCTCTCTTACCCCCCTTGGCTGCGGAAATACGGGGTGAAAAACAAGAAGAGAAAGATCCCGCCATTACAGAAGCAGAACGGCAAGAATCTTATATTCCCGTCATGCGCGATCGCCTGCTTCGAGATGACGATCGCCTCGTTCTCGTCCTCGTTCCCCCAGACGGAGAACCCATTCGCTATGCGATCGATGCAACCCGAGGGGAATTGAGAACCACTGCGATCGAGTTTCGCCAAACCGTGACTAACATCCGCCGTCCCCATGCTTACTTAGAGTCTGCCGAACAAATGTATAACTGGCTGCTCCTGCCTTTAGAAGAAGAACTGAAAGAACGGGGCATCCAGCATTTAACCTATATTGCCGATACAGGGATTCGCACCACTCCTCTCGCAGCCATGCACGACGGTAAAAGATTCGCGATCGAACGCTACAGTATCAGTTTTCTGCCCAATATCTCTGCCAGCAATCTCGTCCCCAGCAGCTTGCAAGGGGAGAAAGTTTTGGCCATGGGAGCCGATCGCTTTACCGATCAACCGCCGCTTCCTGCGGTTCCGGTAGAACTCGAACTTATTACCGAAGCCATTTGGCAAGGCGATACCTTTCTTAACGAAGAATTTACTTTAAAAACTTTAAATAAAGCTCGCCAAAGCGATACTTACGGCATCGTCCATCTCGCCACTCACGGGGATTTTCGTCCCGGAAATTTAAGCCAATCTTATATTCAACTTTGGGACGCGCGGTTGGGTTTGGATCGCTTGCGGCATTTGCGCTGGAACTCTCCCTCAGTGGAAATGTTGGTTTTGAGTGCCTGTCGCACGGCATTGGGGGATGCGGATGCGGAGTTAGGGTTTGCCGGGTTAGCCGTCGCGGCGGGGGTAAAATCGGCGTTAGGTAGTTTGTGGTACGTTAGTGACGAGGGCACCTTGGGATTAATGACCCAATTTTACGAACAATTGCAAGATGCTCCCATTCGCGCCGAAGCATTGCGACAAGCTCAATTAAAAATGCTGTCCGGGGAAGTCCGCTTTGAGGCGGGAAATTTAGTGGGTGGAGGAGTAGAATTTCCCTTACCTCCCACTCTATCGGGAATTAGTAATTTCCAATTGTCTCATCCTTACTATTGGTCGGGCTTTACAATGGTGGGAAATCCTTTTTAGTTATTGGTTATTGGTTATTAGTTATTGGTTATTGGTTGTTCTTAATCAATAAATTCCCTCTTTTTTCCCTTGAGCCAATAGGTCATCATTTCCCCTTTGCCTTTAATTTTTACCATACCGCGTTGCTCGCAAATAAACTTATCTTTAATGCGAACGTAGGTTGCTTCCGTGATTTGAATGCTATTGGGTTCTCCGGAGGATTCCATCCGAGAAGCCACATTCACCGCATCCCCCCAGAGATCGTAAATAAATTTCTTCGTACCGATCACCCCTGCAACTACTACGCCGCTATTGATCCCGATGCGAATTTGGATTTTGTCCTCCGGGTTGAAGGTGTCTGACTGCTGTTCCTGAAACTCTCGCACGGCTTCTTGCATCAACAAAGCCATCTCTGCGATCGCCTCGGCATGATTTTCCATCGGTAAGGGCAATCCTCCCGCAACCATATAGGCATCCCCAATCGTTTTAATTTTCTCCAATTCCAAGCGATCGGCCAGTCCGTCGAAAGCCGAAAAGATCTGATTGAGCAAATTTACCAACTCGATCGCCGAGAGCCTTGCAGACAAGGGCGTAAAACCAACAATATCGGCAAAGAGAATCGAAACCTCATTAAACTGTTCCGCCAAAGAGCCTTGATTCTGCTTTAAGCGCGCGGCAA
Source organism: Cyanobacteria bacterium P01_E01_bin.42 (assembly GCA_039194995.1). Taxonomy (GTDB): domain Bacteria; phylum Cyanobacteriota; class Cyanobacteriia; order Cyanobacteriales; family Spirulinaceae; genus CCY15215. The sequence goes on from JBCCVR010000161.1 coordinate 13,173, forward strand.
TGGGAGCCGGTAAAATATTAAGCAATAACCGTTCTGACTTTTCCTGCTCGATGCGTAGGGCTATCTCGGCATCCCGACGCACCCGGGCACTGGCGATCGCATCTCCCACCAACTGCAAAAAGCGAGCGTCCTCCTCACTCCAACGGTGAGGCGATCGCACGGCATCCAAGCCGATTAAACCCACCATTTTGCCCCCGTAACAAGTAGGAACGTGCAATCCCGATCGAACCGATTCCCGCTCCAAGTGCTGGCGTTCTGCGGCGGCTTCGGAGGGCAGATCGTTGAGGTGCTCGAACCGGACGATGTTACCTCGAATATACTCTTGAAAGAACCAAGGAAAATCTCGTTCTAAATGAATGTGCTGCAATTCGGCCATCGTCGAGCCAACTTCATCAACACACCATTCATGAGTCATAAAAAAGCGCCGCAGCAGCTCGGATTCTTGATAGCGAAACAGATAGGCGCGATCGCCTGCAAACATTTTGCCAATTTCCCCTAATGCAAAAGCGATCGCTGCATCCAAATCGCCATCGATAAATTGTCGAGAGATTTGCCCCAACAAATTATCTCGTTCCGCCTTTTGCTTTAAGGCCAGCACTGCCCGTCGCCGTTCTTGCCACAAGCCCATCGCCGCCGCCACCGCCCGCAGTAAATCCACCTCCGAGGCATCCCAATGTCGTTTTTCGCGACTGTTATCAAACCCGATGAACCCGAAAAATTCCTCATTGACAATAATCGGTAAAACCAGAATGGCCAAAATTCCTTGAGAGGCAAGAAGCCTGCGTTCCAATCGCGGCAGTTCCGAGACGATGCCCTCAATATAATCCCCCTGTTGCAAGATCGGCAGCCAGTGGGGGATAGAATCGCGGTAGGGCAAATCTTGTAAGTAGGGATTGTCGAGTTGCGATCGCACGCCTTCAGCACACCATTCAGCCTTAATGCTCATCAATAGCTCCCTTTCCCCCGTCGTCCCCATCGTCGTGCGATTCTCAAAAATATAAACTCGACTCGCCCCGCTCACCTGCCCGAGGGGTTCGAGGATGGCGTTATAGTTATCGGTTTCCACCCCTCCCGCGAGGAGTTGGCGCTGCACTTCCACCACCACCGCCGAATAGCGCTGGCGTTTGACCAAAGCCGCCTCGGCTTGCTTGCGATCGGTGATATCCCGAGCGACCCAAATTACCGAATCTGAAGAAATTGGCGAGATAGTCGTATCGGACCAAACCTCCGCCCCATCAATTTGCAAGCTGTATTCGACTTCCACATTATCTTGCCTTTGTAAGGCTTCGCGAATTTGACTCAAGAAAAAAGACGCTTGCTCTTCAGGGAAAATCTCGTGTAGGGTTTTGCCGATACGATTTTGAGTGGGATTGTAGATTAAATTTTTTGAATTGGTCGCGGGGATTTTCAAATGCCGTCCGTTGCCATCAAAGACGAAAATTAAATCCGTCATTGCGGCAAATAGAGCCTTTAGTTCCGCTTCGCCTTGTTTTTGTTGCAAGAGGTTTCCCAACTGACCCGCAATGCCCATGACCAACTCAAAGGTTGGTTCGTCCTGACGGCAAGAATCCGTCAGAAAAAACGTCAAAACTGCTAAAACCGGAGAGTGATTCGATTCATACATCAAATCCTCTCGGGGAAAACTGAGAATCGGGACGGCAAAAGCTGAAGTAAAGCCGCATTCCATCGCTTTTTCCAAGCGCAAAAAGACATCATCGGTTTCCGCACCCAGATCGCGAACCCACTCCGGACGGCATTGCGCCCAAATCCGTCCCGGAATTTCTTCCTCAGCAAATAGAGTCAGCGCCTCACTATACTCCCGAAACTCAGCAATACGCGGTGACTGGTGACTGGTGACTGGTGACTGGTGACTGCCATCATACCAACTGGGGCTACAAACGATGGTGGAGCCATCGAGGGCGGGAATCCATGCCTCGCCGTAATACCAACCCGTGGTTTCGCAAATGCGCTGCAAAAGCAGTTCGATCGCGCGATCGAAATCGGCCGCCGTGCTGATGGCTTGACCGACAGTGAGGAGGAGTTCGATTTCTTCTTCAGCTTGTTTGCGATCGGTGATATCTCGGGCTACCCAAATCGCCGATTTTGAAGAGGCAGGGGAAATACTGGCCGAGAACCAAATCTCCCGTCCCTCAAACTGAAGTTTGTAGTCAAAATTGACCAATTGTTGCTCGGCGATCGCGTGGCGAACGGCTTCTAACCATTGCGGGGCGGTTTCTTCGTCGTAAAATCCGGCGATCGTCGCGCTAATGGGATCGATCTCGATATCGCGATAGGGTCGAGTTGGGTTGGTTGGAGAAATTTCGATATCTTCCAAATTATTGTCATTGTTGAGGGTTAAGACCAAAATGACATTGCTCATGGCCTCGAACACCCGTCGCATTTTTTCTTCCGAGGTGCGGATTTTCTTTTCGAGCAGCTTGCGTTCGCTGACATTGCGGGCAACCCAGACCACGCTATCCTCGGAAATGGGGGAAATCGTGGCGGCAAACCACATTTCTTGACTGTTGAGGGTGAGGGGATATTCGACGACTTTCGGTTCTTTGCGGTTTAAAACGTCTTGAATCTGGGCGACAAACCAATCCGCCTGCTCTTGAGAAAAAACTTCATGGACGGTTACGCCAATGACGAGATTTTCAGGACGGTAGAGCAATTCTCGATTGGCGGAGGGAATTTTGAGATAGCGGCCGTCGCGATCGAGGATCAGCACTAATTCCGTCATCCCCTCAAAAACAGCTCGCAGTTCGCTTTCGGCCTCGGCCAGTCGGGTGGTGCGCTCTTCGACTCGTTCTTCGAGTTCGAGTTTGGCGGTTTCGAGGTCGCGAAAAGAGTTACGCAACTGGACGGCCATGCGATTAAAAGATTGGGCGAGAATGCGAATTTCGGCAATCCCCGGACACCAAGGCAGCAGGGGTTGAACGTTAATTTTTTGCTCGAGGCGACCCGCAGCGATGGCACGACTAGCAAAACTCAGTTCCATTACAGGTTTAGTAATCCAACGTGCCGTGGCAACTCCCGAAGCAATGGCGATGAGAAAGGCCAGAAAGCATAAAGCCACCGTCATGCGGGTATTGGCATGAATTTGTCCGAGAAAGTCATCTTCGGGGACGACAACGAGGATCAGCCAATCCAAGCCAAATTCTTCGGAAATGGGGGTGATTTGAAAAAAGTAGCGCTTTCCCTCGAAGACGAAAGAAAGCTGGGACGGCCGTTCTTGGGTGATGCGGTTCAAGTCGCCGAAGTAATCGTACAGGTAATCTCCCGTCGCCCGCACGATCGCGTTGGTACTTTCGCCAATTTTCAAGCGATTGGCACTGCCATTGCGTTCGGAAAAGAGGGCCTCTTGGATGGAACTGGCGACGGTATTGCCGAGGCGATCGATAATCAGGGTTTTGCCGGTTTTGCCGATTTGCAAATTTTTTAAAAAACTGCTGATATCTTCCAAGAGGATATCGGTACCCACGACCCCCACCAAGCCTCCGGTGTCTGCATAGAGGGGTTGGGAGAGGGTAATGCCCAAGCGCCGATGGGAGAACATGACGTAAACGGGACTCCAGACGGGCTGATTGACGCGAATGGCGGCTTGATACCAAGAGCGCGATCGCGGGTTGTAGTTGGGGCGGGCGGCTAATTTATCAGTAGGGCGACCCCTCGCGTCGGTGGCGTAGGTTTGAAACTCGCTATTGGTACCGACGGGATCCGCCAGTTTGAGAACGACATTGCCTTCTTGGGTTCGTCCCGCACCGATATATTTTTCGGCTTCGGTGGCAAATTGTAGGGTATTGATTAGCTTGATAGATCTAACCTGCTGCCAGAAATAGCGTTCGATCGCGCTGTCGTTGGTGGGGGCGATCGCGTCGGGATGAAGCGTATTAACGACGCTTTGATTGACGACTTTGGGGATGGCGAGATATTCGTTGAGATTTTGGGCGATGCGGGCGGTAACTTCGGCTTGGAGTTGTTCGGCGAGGGAGTAAATGGCGGCTTGTCCGTTTTGAATGGACAGCCAGGCCGTCAGGCTAACGGCTGCGAGAATTTGCAAAATAAAAGGGACGATCAGCACGAGGCGCAGGGGAATGCGTCCCATCGTTCGAGAAAGAGAAGTTAAACTCCACTTTTTAGCCATTATCCTTTTGGCAATTCCCACGCTTGCACCTTTACCAGTTTAATTTGCAGAGTCCCCAGTTTTGAGTTTAACGCAAACTCGGACGGCAGTTGACGCGCATTGATTGCGATCGCCAATTCTAGGAAGATTGTTCCTACTTTGATACAATTGTCTTGTAACGCATCGAGAGTGGAGAATGTCCAAACCCGCCGATATTGGCAGCAAGCGTTTAATTGGTTTGAATCCCGATCGCTGGGTGGAATGGGTAACGGAAATGCCCGATCTTCAATATATTGGCATGGAATCCACCAGTTTTGAATGGGTGAGCCGCCAGACCGATGTATTGTTGAGAGTCCGTTCTCCCCAACAAGGGGAATTTCTGGTCGTTAATGAGTTG
>JBCCVR010000162.1:0-17604 GCA_039194995.1 Cyanobacteria bacterium P01_E01_bin.42
CAAAAAGGCGATCCCCCCCAGCCCCCCTTAATAAGGGGGGAGAATTTCAAAGTCCCCCTTATTAAGGGGGATTTAGGGGGATCTACAAATTTGGGATGCACCGGATTTTCTGTGAATGCGATCGCTCGGAAGAATGTAAACAATTTCAGCTTTGGTATCTTTTATATCTATTTAATAATTCGACTTTGATTATTATAATCCGGTTAAATTCGACAAAAAATCATGAGTGGAAATACAGCTCGCGTTCAAGCAATTCATCAAATCACCAATCGAGAGATGATGTTGCCGAAAACCCCCGAGCGTTTAGAAGAAACTTGGGCAGAGAATGTTTTTAACCTCGGCAAAATGCAGGCCAGTCTCCCCAAAGCTGTTTTTAAATCCATTAAAAAAACGATTGTCACCGGAGAAAAGCTCGATCCTACGATTGCCGATACCGTTGCGACGGCGATGAGAGATTGGGCAGTCTCAAAAGGGGCGCTCTACTATGCCCACGTATTCTATCCGATGACGAACCTGACCGCAGAAAAGCACGATGGTTTCATCTCCGTCCAAGGAGACGGTAGCGTGATTTCGGAATTTTCCGGCAAAGTCCTCGTGCAAGGGGAACCCGATGGCTCTTCCTTCCCCAATGGTGGTATTCGCGGAACGTTTGAAGCGCGAGGCTATACAGCTTGGGATGTGACCAGTCCGGCTTATATCATGGAAACAGATAATGGGGCTACCCTGTGCATTCCCACCGTTTTTGTATCTTGGACGGGGGAAGCGTTAGATAAAAAAGTGCCGCTTTTGCGATCGATCGCGGCAATGGATAAAGCAGCGAGCAAAGTTTTAAAGTTGTTGGGACATGAGGATATTGCCCATGTTAGTTCCAGTTGCGGGGCCGAGCAAGAATATTTTTTAATCGATGCTAATTTTGCCGCTCAACGCCCCGATCTTCTCCTCGCCGGACGGACTTTGTTTGGGAAAGCGCCTGCAAAAGGTCAAGAGTTTGACGATCACTACTTTGGCGCAATTCCCGAGCGGGTGCAAGTCTTCATGCAGGATGTAGAAGAGACGATGTACAAACTCGGTATTCCGGCGAAAACCCGCCATAATGAGGTTGCACCTGGTCAATTTGAAATTGCGCCCTTTTTTGAATCGGCAAACGTGGCGAGCGATCACCAGCAACTCACCATGACGATTCTCAAGCATACGGCGAAAAAGCATGGGTTTATCTGTTTGCTGCATGAAAAACCGTTTGCCGGGATTAATGGTTCTGGGAAACACGTGAACTGGTCGGTGGGCAATGCCACTCAAGGAAACCTGCTCGATCCGGGTGATTCTCCCCATGAAAATGCTCAGTTTCTCGTGTTTTGCGGTGCGGTCATTCGCGGGGTTCACAAGTACGGGCCCCTCATGCGTGCGGCGATCGCAACGGCCAGCAACGATCACCGACTGGGAGCCAATGAAGCACCTCCCGCGATCATGTCCGTGTATTTGGGCACCCAACTCGAAGAAGTATTCGAGCAGATTAAAACGGGAAGCGTCAGCGAATCGAAGAAAAAAGGGGTGATGGATCTGGGGATTGATGTTTTGCCTCCCCTGAGCAAAGATGCAGGCGATCGCAATCGTACCTCACCTTTTGCCTTTACCGGAAATCGCTTTGAGTTTCGTGCAGTCGGTTCGAATCAATCGGTATCGGGTCCGTTGATTGTTTTGAATACCATGCTGGCAGATTCTCTCGATTGGATCGGCAATCGCTTGGAGGGCGAATTATCCAAGGGTGTAGAGTTGAATACCGCTATTATTACGGTTCTCAAGGAGGTTATGGAAGGGCATGGCGTGGTGATCTTTGGCGGCGATGGTTATTCCGAAGAATGGCATAAAATGGCGGTTGAAGAACGGGGTTTAGCTAATTTACCGACCACTGCGGATGCCTTACCATACCTCAAAGCAGAGTCTGTTGAGGATCTGTTTAAAAAGACTGGGGTGTTAACGCCTGTCGAGTTGGAAAGTCGCTTTGAAGTGTATGCGGAACAGTATATCCTTTCCATTGAAGTCGAGGCGAAATTGGTCGTCAATATGGCCAAAACTATCATTTATCCTGCCGCGATCGAGTATTTATCCAAGTTGTCGGCAACAATTTCGAGTTTGACGAGTTTGGGTATCAATCTCGAAAAAGAGAGTGCCAAAAAAGTTGCGGATCTAACCAACTCGATGGTTGAAGCGGTTGGTAAATTGAACGCTCTTCTCGACAAGCACGATTTTGCCTCGACTGAGGAGAAGATGGACTATTGTGCAAAAACAATTCGTCCGATGATGGATGAAATCCGCGAATATGTTGATGCGCTCGAGGGAGAAATTGCCGATAGTTTCTGGCCTCTACCGACTTACCAAGAAATGTTATTTATCAAATAGTTTCGGTGTTGAATTGCGGCCGCCTTTCGAGGTGGCTGCTTTTTGTTAAACTAAAGAGTGATGAACCACACCAGACGCAGAGGGCGGGGAGAGAGGAGAAAATGGAGACTTATACGATTGAGGATTTGGTTTGGGCGATCATGGCAGATGAGGGACAGTTTTCCCTATTTTTTGCCCGTTGCAATTATAGGAAGTTGCGAGACGAAATGATGCAGCAATTACGGGAGAGTTGTAATATTACCGAGATGGAGTTAGCAGCAGAGGATGAGAGTTTCTATCGAAAGTTAAAAGCATTTGTCACGAAGGAAAATCCAATGGCTTTGATGGTTTATGGATTTGAGAATGTTGAGAATATTGTGAAATTATTAGTTTCGATGAACAATTTGCGAGAGAAATTTGTTGCAGATTTTTCATTTCCAATAGTGTGCTGGGTGAACGATACGATTATCGGTCGGTTTGAAGAACTGGCAATGGATTTTAAGAGTTTTGGCAAACCGATCGCTCTGCTGATTACAGAAGAGGCAGTACGGGTTAATTTACAGGATAAAATCGAGTTCTTTTTTCAGGAGTTTTTGAAGGTTTGTGGTGATGAGTTTATCCCAAATGAGGCAATTTTGGGGAATGCTTATCGTAGCGAAATTGATTCGGCTTTGGCAGATTTGCGGCAATTTGAGGCGGATTTGAGTCAGGAGATTGAGGGAAGTTTAGAACTAATTCGAGGGCGAGAGGCGTTTGCGAAAAAGCAGGTTGAAGAAGCGCGATCGTATTACCAAAATACAGCACAGTTATGGCAGGATGTCAAGGATATTTCTCCTCTCAAAGAGGCAGTTGTATTGTTTCATTTGGGGACGTGCGATCGCTTTTCTGCGGAGGAAGCGGAGGAGAAGGAAGAACAGAGAAATTATTGGCTTGAAACTCAGAGACATTTTACAAATTGTTTGGACAAGTTACAAGGAGACTCAGCAGCAATGTCGATCAACGAGTTGGGAGAAGTGTATCTCTGTTTGGAAAATTGGCAATCTTTGCAAGATTTGGGGTCACGTTCTGTCGAACTTCAGAAAAAGTGCAATAATTTGGTACAGTTGGCTCGTGCTTATGGATTTTTAGCACAAGTTGCGATACAAGAAAAAAATTGGCAAGAGGCAAAACTTCAGGTTGAATTAGCCTTAGAAACAATTAATCGTTTGCCGTCAGTAGCACGGAAAAATAAAGGGGTTTATCTGCTATTGTCGGCGCAGGTGCGGGAATATTTGGAAGAACATGAAGAGTCGGTAAAAGAGGTTGAGGAAGGAATTGCGATCGCCATTGATGGAAAACCCTATTATTTCTTGCAATTATTGGAGGAATTGCGCCAGTTGTATTTTGGCAGAAAATATTATTTAGAGGCTTACAAAATCAAGATTGAATATCAATCAATTCGGCAGCAATACGGGTTAACGGCTTTTGTCGGTGCGGGTCGAGTAAAAGCCAGTAAAACGCAAAACTATAAGGTTTCGGGTCGTCAAGGCGATATCGATCGCTTGATGGATCGCATCGCCAATCCGAAGAATAAATTAACGATTATTTATGGTCAGTCAGGAGTGGGTAAAAGTTCTTTAGTTGAAGCAGGTTTAGTGCCAACTTTACGAGAACAAAAGCGGATTGATAATCGCGATCTGTTGGTGGTTAATTTGCGAGTTTATACGAATTGGATTGAGGAGCTACAGCGTTCTTTATTTGAGGAAGTGGAGACAAAAAATAGTTCGATCTCCTCTTCCCCTCTTAATAATGAGGGTGTTCGGAAGACGGGAGGATCTTCTCTGTCGGATATTTTAGAGCAGTTGGATGCGAATGGTAACAATTATGCGATGATGGTTTTGGTTTTCGATCAGTTTGAGGAGTTTTTCTTTGTGTCGCAAACTCCCGCACGACGCAGACAATTTTTTGAGTTTTTTCGCGATTGTTTGGATCGAGTTTTTGTTAAGATTGTTTTATCTCTGCGGGAGGATTATCTTTATTTGCTTTTACAGGGTACGCGCAATCTCGATCTGGGTGCGATTAATAACGATCTTCTCGATAAAGATATTCTCTATTATGTTGGAAATTTTTCTAGGCGATCTGCGATCGCGGTGATTGACGAGTTAACTTGTAACTCTCGCTTTCACTTAGAATCAGATTTAACGACGCAATTAATTGAAGATTTGGCAACGGAGTTAGGTGAAGTACGACCGATTGAGTTACAAATTACAGGAGCGCAGTTACAACGGGAAACTATTCGGACTTTGAGTCAGTATCAGCAGATTAGGGAAGACCCAAAAGAAAAACTGGTGAGAGAATATTTAGAAAATGTGGTGAGAGATTCTGGATATCAAAATCAAGATATCGCTCATTTGGTTTTATCATTGTTGGTGGATGAGAAAAGTAATACTCGTCCACTGAAAACAAAGCAAGAACTAGAAACAGCTTTAGTAAGTTTGCAGACAGGAGATAAGCTCGAGAAGTTAACGCTAGTTTTAGATATCTTTGTGTTATCTGGGTTAGTGGTTTTATTACCGGAACAGCCCGCAGATCGCTATCAGTTAGTACATGATTATTTGGTCGATGTGATTCGACAGCAGCAAGGAGCTTCTTTACTTGCACAATTGAAGCAAGCAGAAGAGAAAATGGAGATAGAGAAAAATGCAAAGTTGCGATGGTTTAAGGTTTTACAAGGTGTCTTGGTTGGTTTGACAATTATTGCGGGAGTTGCGCTTAAATTTGGGATTGATTCGCGCAGAGAAAGTATTAGAGCAAAAAATCAAGAAGTTGTTTCTCTCAGTCAATTAGCAAAGGCAAACTATTCTTCAAATCCATATTCTCTCGATTCTTTAATGGATGCTTTAAAAACAGGCATTCGAGCAAAACAAGGAGGACAAGATATTAAACCAGAAAATAGAAGATTAGCGATCGATAGACTGTATCAAGCAGTTTATCAAGGAACAATTCAAGAACGCAATCGTTTAGAAAAAGATCGATTTTCAGCTTTGAAGGTAGCATGGAATCCGAGCAAAAACATCCTTGCTTCCGGTCATGGAGATGGAACAATCAATATTTGGGATTCTAATGGCAAACTTCTCCATACTTCTAAAAAGCATGAAGACTATATTCAGAGTTTAGCTTGGAGTCCAGATGGAACTACTCTAGCTTCGACAAGTTGGGATAAAACTATTAGAATTTGGAATTCTGAAGGACAACTTCTCCATACTATTAAAACAGTTAAAGGGAGTGGAGAAATAGCTCTTAGTATAGCTTGGAGTTCTGATGGCAAGATTCTTACATCAGGATATACAGGAGGTTCTATTAAATTTTGGAGTCGAATGGGAAAACCATTGAAAGCCCTTGAAGGCCATAAAATTGGAGCACATGGTTTAGCATGGAATCCTGACGGTAGTATATTGGCTTCTGTCGGTAGTGATGGGATGCTAAAAATGTGGAGCCGAGATGGAGAACTTGTACAAAATATTAAGGAACATAATACTCCACTTAGTAGCGTAGCATGGAGTCCCGATGGGCAAATGTTAGCTTCTGGTGGCTTAGATCATACAATAAACATTTGGAATCAAGAGGGAGAACTTCTCCATACTCTTGAAGGACATCAAAATGATATCTGGAGTATAGTGTGGAATCCAGATGGAAAAACTCTAGCTTCTGCTGGTGCCGATAAAACGATAAAAATCTGGAATCAAGAAGGAGAACTTCTCCATACTCTTGAAGGACATCAAGAAGTAATTCCAAGTATTGCGTGGAGTTCAGATGGAAAAACTTTGGCTTCCGCTAGTATAGATCGAACTATCAGAATTTGGGATTGGGAACAAAAATTTATTAAAAGTTTAAATGCTCATGAAAAACAAGTTGGTAGAATGGTTTGGAATCCTAATGGAAAAACTTTTGCTTCTAGTAGTGAAGATAGGATAAAAGTGTGGAATAAACAAGGAAAACTACTCCATATCTCAAAAGAAAATTTAGATACTTTAGGTGGTTATTTCTTTGCAAATTTAGAATGGAGTCCAGATGGTCAAAATCTAATTTCTAGTAGTGGGAATGGAGATCTCAGGATATGGAATCAAAAAGGTGAACTTTTGCAGACAATTCAAGGACATAGGGGAAATTTTATAACAGCTATCTCAGTAATATGGCATCCTAATGGAAAATTGATTGCTTCAGGAGGTCAAGATGGAGTTATTAAAATTTGGAATCGCAAAGGAGAACTTCTTCGTACACTCAAAGGACATATAAACTCTATATCCGATCTTCAATGGAGTCCAGACGGAAAAATTTTGATTTCTGCTAGTTCTAATGGTAATATTAAACTCTGGAATCAAGAAGATCATCCTATCCACGTTATTGATAAAAATCAATCTGGATGGACAAGATTAATGTGGAGTCCCAATGAAAATGTATTCATTTCTATTACCGATGGTAAATATATAAAAATTTGGAGTCGAGAGGCACAACTTCTTCATACTCTTGAAGGTGTGCCGGATAACACAGACGCAAGTTTGACATGGCATCCAAATGGTAATTTATTTGCGTCTGCTCATGGCAATAGTATCAAAATATGGAGTCAGGAGGGACACCCTCTTTTAACTATCGAAGGACGAGAACTATATGGAGTAGAATGGAGTGCTGATGGAGAAACGCTTGCTATTGTTAAAGCAAACGGTAATATTGTTTTATGGGATGATTTTAAAAAGAATTTTGATTTAGATAAATTACTGATAGAAGGATGTAATAGAGTAAAGTATTATTTACAATATAATAATAAACTTAATGAAGAAGAGCGAAAACTATGTGATACAACTCTATCCGACAAAAAATCAAATACTTACAATTGAGAGAGATTGAAATCAAATTTTTTATAAAAAACTAAATACAAACTATTTATTGGAGAACCGATCGCATGACCATCACCGCTCAAAAATTCTACCGCGCTACCAACCCCGCAAAAACCTTAAACATCTCCCAATTTCCAGACAAACAATACTATATCGATTTCTCTGATGTTAGAGGTGGAGAAGTCATTACAGAACTCAAGGATCGCATAACTTGGACGGAAGAAAACGAATTTACCTGTCATCTGTTTACCGGACATATAGGCTGTGGCAAATCTACCGAACTTCTGCGACTTAGAAGCGAACTCGAAGACGAAAACTATTATGCGATTTATTTTGAAGCCGATGAAGATTTAGATATGGGAAACGTCGAAGTTAGTGATATTTTACTCTCGATCGCACGTCGCACCGCCAAAGAACTCGAAAACCTCAGCCAACAAAAAGAAAGCGGTTGGCAAGGTTTAATTCAAAACGCGAAAAAACTCCTCCTCACGGAAATTAAAATCAACACCTCCGGAAATATTCCCGGAGTCGGTAAATTCGATTTGGGTGTCGATTTCGATAATAATGTGGAAATCGGACTCTCTACCGTTATCGGTAGTATTAAGGCACAAACACAGAAAAATTCTGACCTCAGAGACCGCTTGAGAAACTATCTCGAACCGAAAACCGAAGGCTTGATTTCCGTCCTCAATCAAGGCTTGTTCGAACCCATCCATCAAGCCTTACAGCAACAAGGAAAAGCCGGATTAGTCGTTATTATCGACAACTTAGATAAACTGATTAACGTCGAAAAGAGCAACGGAAAAACCCAATCTACCTATTTATTTTGCGATCGCGGTAACGATCTCTCTCGCCTTGCCTGCCATCTCATTTATACCATGCCCCTCGCCCTGCGCTACTCCGACGATTACCCTATCATCGAACAAAAATTCAAAACTACTCCCATCGTCCTTCCCATGATACCCGTGCGCGATCGCCACGGAAACCCCCATACAAAAGGCATCGAACTACTCTATCAAATGGTTTTAGCGAGAGCCTTTCCCGAACTCGATGCAACCGCAAGATTGGCGAAAATCCCCGAACTTTTCAAGACCGATGAAGTATTAAACAAACTCTGTCAAATTAGCGGCGGTCATACTCGCAACCTTCTCCTTCTCCTCAATAGTTGGATTATCAAAGAGAAAAAATTCCCCCTATCGGGAGAAGGTTTGCAAACTGCAATTGTTAACCAAAGTATCGAAAAGAAACAACAAATTACCCCTGATGAATGGGAACTCCTCCGTAGAGTCCACAAAGATAAAGAATTAGCAGGAGACCGAGATTATTCTAAACTGATCCGCACCCTTTCTGTTTACGAATACCGGGATAATATCGGCGAATGGTACGAAGTCAATCCCGTTTTAGTGCGATCGGATAAGTTGAAAACGGATTGAAGGATCGAAAGCGCGATCGCAATGCCACTAACACCCTCATCGACTCGGCGATCGCATCGGGAGATTGTGCTAAGATTTTACTGCCAATTTGCTCGAGGAGGATGCAATCAATGAGAATTAAATGCGAACTCAAATCGATATCTTATGGGAAATTCCCTCTTCCCACCACACTTTTTACACCACCCGTTAAAAACTTTTATTCTTCGGAAACACAGGAACTCGGAACGGTACATACGATTGAATTTCTTTCAGCCTTTGAGTTCTATATTATTATTCCGCCGACTCAAGAGCCAATTCTCTATGGTTGCAAAGAAGCCAGAATTAATAAAAATAAGATCGAACTTTTATTTCTTAATTTTGAAACTCAAATTCCCACGATTTCGATTGTGGGAAAAGCTGAAGTGATTTCCGAGGAGGATTTTGAGACCGCGTTCGCCAAGATTATCTAACATGGGAATGGATTTGTCATAATATATTGGTATAGCTACGATTTTACGAACCTAAAGCGGCAATGTCTTCACCAGATTCAGAGAACCTATCCTTAAGCGATCGCTATTCGGCGTTTATCCAGCAAATCGTTACCGATACCCTCAAAGGCAAAATTGGTTCTAAAGAATACGTTTATAACCAAGTTGTCAGGCAACTCGAGTCAGAACCCGGTACGGGGGAAATTTTTGAGCGCTGTTTGCTGGAGCAAATGACCGAGGCACAGGGTAAGGTGGAGGCAGCACCCAGCGAGTTAAAGCAGGCAAAAGCCCAGCGTCAAGTGAGAGCGCTAAATACCTTAGAGGAAGCCTGGAATCGATACCAAACCACTCAACAAACGCAAAATGCTTGCAGCGATGCTGTTACCAAACTCCTCGATGCAGAGGAAGGCGATCGCTTATCCGTGCTTTTGCAACTCCTCGATCCTAATCAAAATTACGTCCTCAGCAGTCAGGAAATTAGCGCGCTGGCAAAAGAATTAGAACAATTGCAAGAAGCCGATCGCGATCGCAATACTGTTGCAGAACTTCACAATCTGGCAGCAGGACTTAAGCAAGGATTAACGGCTTATTCTTCTTTGGATTTGTTGGGATGGGTATACGAGAAACGTCAGTTGGGATTTGCATCAAAAGTAGGCGGGAGTGGCCCTTGGGCTTATTGGGCAAAACAAATGAGCAGCCCTTTGGCTCAAATGTTTTTCGCCGAACAGTCTAATAACCAATCAGCCGCATCTGTGGCACGAGAACAAACCCGCTTGGATTTAAGTGCTTGGGTCGAATTAATTGTTTTATTACGAGGTATTCAAGAAGGGTTAGTGGGATGGTTTGATAAGCAACCCTATAATATTAAGGCGGGCAACGATGCGGCGGCATCTACATTCTTCACTTTTGCGATTATTTGGTTCGAATTAAGTAACGGATTTCGTCAAGCAGAGCAACTTTTAGAAGCCGATCGCGATCGCATTGCTAATGCTTGTTTTCAAATTGCCCTACAAGTTTTGCGCGCATTTGCCCAACGGGACAATTTTCCCCTTTATGGTGGGGTTCTGGCTTCGTTTACGGGGAAGGGTTTTCGAGATACGATCGCCTATCTGGATCGCCCCTTGAAAACCATCGAGAAGAAGCAAGAAAAGGCGCGCATTTTAACAGTATTGGGCTATTCTCAACAGTGGGCGGGCAATCGCGATCGCGCCCGATCGCTACACGAAGAAGCCCTCGATCTGGCTCGCCAAGAATCGGATCGCAACTGTGAAGTTGCCAATTTGAATCATTTAAGCCGCTTGCAGTTGAGTCAGGGTCAATTTGCAGAGGCGATCGACTTCGGACAGCGTGCCTTACTCTTTTCTCGGCAGATTGGCGATACATTGGGAGAAATTAATGCGATCGCTAATTTGGGATATGCAGAAGTGCGTCAGGCGCAACAACAAGAGCATATTTCTATCTCAGATATTGAGGCTTGTATCGAAAGGTTTAAACGAGGCATCGCACTCTTAGAAAAACATCAAGATTTACTCTCTCAAGTCTTTTGTAATTCGGGCATGGGAATCGCTCATTTAATATTAGAGCAAAGCAATAATGCTAAAGCCTATTTAGAGAAAAGTCTCGTCATTTCGATTCAATTAGGAAATTTAGAATTAGAAGGATTGAGTCATGCCAATTTGGGAGAGGTCAACTATCAACTCGGTCAACTGTCTTTAGCAGTATTTCATGCTTGTTTAGGCATGTATTTATTGGAGCAAAAGAATGCTGCGGGACAACGGCAGGTTGTAAATTTAGTCGCAATTTTAAAGGGAAAGTTAGGCGAGGAAGCATTTAAACAAGCTCTGCAACAGCAGCGATCGCAGATCGTAGCGAGAGTGGGTTTAGATGGATTCGATTATATTGTCAAATAGAGCAAAACCTTCAAGACTGCTGATTTAGCAATCTTGAACTTTAGAAAATATGATGCCTCTCTTGCCGTCGAATTTTGACCGGGTCGTGGTAGACTGCAAGTAGATCTACGGATACAGAGTTGAGGGATCGAAGATCGTATCAAATCCGCTTAACCCAATTCGGTATAAGTGTGAGATAGATTCGCGATCGCCCTTCCATAAACAAGGAATTTTCTCTAAAAACTGATGCCCTCAAAAATTGATATCGTAATTCCAGTCGCTGAAAAAGATCTGCCGAAACTTCCTCTATGCGTAGACGGAATTTTGGCCAATTCGCTGACACCGATCCATAAAATTTATATTGTGGCTCGCCAAGATATATGCAATACAAATATTCTTAGCGATCGCCCTGTCAGTTGGATTGATGAAGCAACCTACCCATTTAGTCTCGATGATATTCAAGGGCGTTTGCAGCATCAACAGAGCCGATATAATAATAGTTCTTGGTATTATCAACAACTTTTAAAATTCTATGTTTTTGAAACTATTCCAAATTTACAACCCCATATTTTAATCTTAGATTCGGACTTCTTTGCCAGTCAGAAATTAGAATTTTTAACCGATGACGATCGCGCAATCTTATCCTATGGGTATCCTTTTAAGTGGTTGCTCAAAACTAAGAATTACCCAGCAGAGAATCAACACAGTCATATTGATTTTGCCCAACGCTTGATTCCGGGTTGGCATCCCGTTAACCCATTTAGCGGTATGCACCATCATATTTTACTGAATCGCAAGATCGTGAAGCAACTCTTTTTTAAAGTTGAAGAAAGCCATCAAAAAGAATTTTGGCAAGCATTTATAGACAATGTGAAATTTGAGAAATGGAATGCAGCCTCGGAATATGTCATCTACTATCACTTTGCAATGAAATTTTACGGCGATCGCGTTATCTCAAAATACATCAAAAGCTGCGATTTTATCCACGATCGCGAGGAAAATGAATTTACCCTCAGTATTGCTAAAGATACGATCGAAACAGGAGAATTTGCGACAGTAGGCTGTCACAGTTTCCTCGATTTAAGAGCACGATTAAAAACAATGGATTATATTCCAAATGACCTAAAGCAAAAGATGCTATTAGCCGAGCATCTCATCTTTAAGTTAATCTTGGATGATGGTCGATTACAAATAGAAGCAGTTTGAATTGAAGATTTCTAGATTTTCCCTTGGGGTTTCACCCTAATTTTAGAGAATCCTAACGAGTTGTGGAGTCAGCTTCTCACTTCCCTTTCAATTCATGCAAATAATCCAACCGATAGAAAATAGCATAACCATTTCTTAGAATTAGATTATAACCCGTTTGCACATAAGCGGGATCGTCAATTAGACGATGATAGCTATAATAATTTTTTAAAGTGTTGATATCATCTAAAATAATGATATTTGCACCGTAGACTTGCTCTAGCTCGATCGCGCCCGTAAATTCAGAGCCATCAATTAAAACAACATCAAAACGCTCGATTTGGTATTCTTGCTGGATTCTAGGAATAATGTGGGGTGTAATGTCATTTGATGCAAGATAATTTCGATCTTGCTCCAACCACTCTAGGATAATTTCAACAGAAGGTTGTTTCAAAGTTTGCGGATGGTTCTCGTAAAAAGCCCGCACTGTTTCTGGAGAAGGAAAGTCTTCGACTGCAACAGTAGAAGCATGGTAGCAATGAACTTGTGGATAGTCTCGATAGCGTTTTTCGAGTTCGAAGAATAAATTATCAACCGCTTCAATGCAGAATAAATGGGGTTGATAGGGATTTTCTAGCAAACCTTTAACAAAGGCTTCCGTGCTACCCTGTCCCGTAAACGAGCCAATTTCCAGTAACGTGCGGATAGGCTCATCGCGGGCGATACTTTGAATTGCGTCGTACAGTTCGTCATCTTTGATATCGGCGATCGCTTCTCCCTCCACCTTCATCGCTGCCAAGAGATTGAGTTGAGGGAGGTTAATTTGATCGCGAGTTAATGAGTTTTTTTCAGGCACAATTGTTACTTCTCGTTAGCTTATGAGTGGGGCAATTTTCTAGATCGACTAGCTGCATCGTTTCAGGATAGGTTGCAAGTTGACTTTTCAGGAACAGAGGCATATTCTAGCAGCTATTCCTTGCACTTAATTATCGCGACCTATCCATCATGGCGATCGCCATTTTACTGGCCAGCAGTTTAAAGCATTGTATTGCCTTGGGGATTATCTTAACCCTCATGCCCTTCTATGGTCTGTCCTTGGGGGCTTCGCCGTTGGAGATTGGCATTTTAATGTCCTTATGTCCCCTCATGAAATGCTTTTCGCCTATTGTTTGGGGAAATGTTGGCGATCGCTTCGGTTATCGCACGGCTTTGCTCTGTAACTTTACATCAGTGACTCTCTGTTATGTTGCTTTAAATTGGGTTAGCACCCTCTGGATGCTCTTTGTCATCCAAATTTTACTGGGTGCAGCTTTGAGCGCGCGAAGCCTGATGCAATCATATATTGTAGAACAGACTGAGAATGAGGAACGAACTCGCAATCTCGGTTTTGTGGAAGCAACTGGAGCCCTCGGCCATGTCATCGGAGCGGCGATCGTCGGGGTTTTGGTGGGTGGTAATCTGTCAAATCTGAATTTCCACCTCCCCATTCTCGCTGCTATTGCGATTTCTGGCGTTAATGTAGGGTTCGCATCCTTCGCTCTACCTCGGTCAAATCTTTCGCTCTCCTCCTCAACCGATCGACTTTCTTTTTCTCCCCAGCAATTCTTTCTTGATGTTAAAAAAAACCTCCAACGTCCTCTAATGGGGAAAGTGATGGTTTTGGTTTTTATCACCTTTTTTACCATCAACGGCGCGATCGCCATGTTTGCCCCTTGGTGTCAAATGCGCTTTGGTTGGGGTCCTCAAGAATTTAGTTATTGCATTGCGTTTTACTTCTTCGCGATCGCGGCGATGCAAATGAGCTTGACGGGGTGGCTTGCTCGTTGGCTGGGAGAGGTTCGGTTGCTATTATTGGGGGAAATTGCGCTGACATTGGGGATGTTTTGCCTGTCTTTCTCTACGACGGTTTCTCAATTCATTTACGCCCTACTCTTTTTAATTTTCGGTCATTCCACCTGTATTATTGCCTTCGCCAGTTTGCTCAGTCAGTTATGTGGCGTGCAACAACAGGGAAAAACTTTGGGATTAAAGATCTCTGTCTTAAATTTTGCCGGATTCTTGGGGTCAATTGGGGCAGGATTTCTCTTTGATACACTGGGAGAAAATTGGCATTACTGGATAGGAGCAGCCATCGAGAGCGTTGGAACTATTTTCTGTTGGCGAGAAATTAATCATTCCCGGTTTTCTGACTTAATGAGCGATCGCCGCTGTCAAAAACTCATGCACTTATTTGATATTTTCGATTGTAATCAAAACGGCGCGATCGAACGACAAGATTTTCAGCAAGCCGGACAAGCCTTGGCAGAACTTCGAGGATTGCGATCGGGAACTTCGGACTATGACTCGTTGCAAGCATCCTTAATGGGATTGTGGGAAATCTTACAACGTTTAGCCGATAGTAATGGCGATCGGCAAATCGATCGAGAAGAGTGGTTATCCTATTTAGAACAGGGTATTGATGATGATTTTGTTAACCTCTTCATTAACATTATCGATACTAACCGCGACGGACGTTTAACCCTCGATGAGTTTAAAACATTTTATCGGGCATATAACATCAATACCGACGAAATCGAACAAGTTTTTCATATTTTGGATATCAACCAAAATCACTACATTTCCGATGCGGAGTGGCGCGAGATCTTTTCCCAATTTTTATACAGTCATGACGTGCAAGCCCGAGGAAACTGGATGTTTGGCACAAGTTTACCCGAGCAATTGTAATGATTTCGTAGTCTTTAACATTCACGAGAAAGGATTGTTCGCAGCAATCTATAAACAAAAAAACATCATTGCCTCCTCAAGAGGTGAGCAATGATGGCTTGAATGAGTTAGTAAAAAATGAGATTAACTCTGCCAGTTAACCCAATCTTGAGGTTTGAGGAAGGTTTGGTAGAGTTCGTCCTCGGGAGATCCGGCTTCGGGAGAGTAGCAATATTCCCAACGAGTGAGAGGAGGAAGGGACATGAGGATCGATTCCGTGCGACCGTTGGTTTGCAAGCCGAATACGGTGCCTCGGTCGTAGACGAGGTTAAACTCGACGTAACGTCCCCGTCGATACAGTTGGAATTGACGTTCGCGATCGCCCCACTCGATATCCTTGCGACGGTTGGCGATGGTCGTGTAAGCGGGTAAGAAAGCACGTCCGCAGCTTTGAATAAAGGCAAAAATCTCTTCCCAGTTGCGAGAAATTTTGCCGACGCGATCGCTATATTGTGCCGCTTCTCCATTGGGATCGGGTCCGCCGTAGAGTTTGCCGCGATAATCTTGATAATCGAAGAATAATCCCCCAATGCCTCGAGATTCTTGGCGGTGTTTCAGATAAAAATATTCGTCGCACCACTTTTTAAAGGTGGGATAATATTCCGGGTGATGTTTGTCGCAGGCTTCTTTGTGAGTTTTGTGAAAATGCACGGCATCTTCGGCAAATGGGTAATAAGGGGTTAAATCCGCACCGCCGCCAAACCACCAAACGGGTCCGGCTTCAAAATAGCGATAGTTTAAATGTACGGTAGGAATATAGGGATTGCGGGGATGTAATACCATCGAAGTCCCCGTGGCAAAAAAGCCGTGTCCTGCTGCTTCCGGGCGCTGAGTGAGAATTGCCGGGGGTAAAGTATCGCCCCAGACTTCTGAGAAGTTGACCCCACCTTGTTCGAAGACACCACCATCGCGAATCACCCGCGTGCGACCGCCGCCGCCTCCTGGTCTTTCCCAATTATCTTCTTGGAATTTGGCTTTTCCATCGAGTTCTTCCAATCCTTGACAAATTTCATCCTGTAGCTGGCGGACGAAGTTCTTGGCGCGATCGCGGGAATCTGCGGGGGGCAACTGGGTCTGTTGGCTATGATCGATTGTGGCTGTACTCATAAATCTCTCGTACAAACTTGAAATACTTTGATTACTCTATAGCGATGAAATGCTAAAAGCTCAATTTTTGTTTAAAAACTTTACATTCAATCGCGATCGCGCCAAAAATAAACAAGAAATTGGTTGTTTAAAGCAATAATACTTAGAAAGCAGAGCAATGTAACAAATTATGTAAAGCGCGTGACAGAGGTAATTAAACCCCCATAATCTAATCATAACTATGAAGTGATTTTGGAGAGAGTCCAATGGTTGCAACCGTTGCCCCACCCGCTAAAAAGAAGGCCATTAAGGAAAATCTGCTCACGCCGCGCTTTTATACGACGGATTTCGATGCGATCGCCAAGATGGATTTATCGGCCCAAGAAGACGAATTACGGGCGATGCTAGAAGAAATGCGAGCGGATTATAACGGTCGCCATTTCGTGCGGGATGACGAATTTAAGCAATCTTGGGACGGAATCGACGAAACCACTCGCTACGCTTTCATAGACTTTTTAGAACGGTCTTGCACGTCGGAATTTTCCGGGTTTATTCTCTTTAAAGAAATCTCTCGCCGCATTAAAAAGAGCCAACCATTACTCTCGGAAATCTTCCATTTAATGGCGCGAGATGAGGCACGTCATGCGGGATTTTTAAACAAGGCGATGAGCGATTTTAATATCTCCTTGGATTTGGGCTTTTTAACTAAAAATAGAAACTATACCTTCTTCAAACCCGAGTGGGTGATTTATGCGGTTTATTTGTCGGAAAAAATTGGGTATTGGCGCTATATTCTCATGTATCGTCATTTAGAAAAACATCCCGAATATCAGTATTATCCTCTCTTTCGTTTCTTTGAAAATTGGTGTCAGGATGAAAACCGCCACGGGGATATTTTTAATGCTTTGCTACGATCGCAGATGTCCATGTGGAAGGGCTGGAAAGCAAAATTATGGTCTAAATTCTTCCTGTTAACGGTATTTGTTACCCATACTATTACCGTCCGAGAACGCTCTGATTTTTATGATTCTGTGGGACTGGATGCGGTGGAATACGATCGCGCTGTCACCCGCAAAACGAATGAAACCGCCGCGCGATCGTTCCCAGCAATTTTAGATACGGAACACCCTCAATTTTTCCCCTTATTAGAACAATGTGCCGATTACAATGAAAAATTGGCAGAGATTGGCAAGGGTGATGCGCCTAAAGTTTTTAAATGGTTGCAACAATTGCCCTATAAAGTGGGGATTTTGGGTAACTTTATACGGCTTTATTTATTAAAGTCTATTGATGCGGAAGCATTGCGCGGAACGGTGAGATAAAAAACAAGGAGGGAAATTGATTTCCCTCCTTCACTTTTTCTGGTGTAAAAAAGTTTGAGGATTTTCTATCCTGCTAGAAAGATTCCTTCGACTTCTTGATTTTTGCTAATATATAAAACTAGAGAGTGTCCTAAAAATAAGTCATTATCGTTGAAGTAAATTTCCGCACTCTCATCTTCATGAAATATAATCTCTGTTATGAAAATTTG
>JBCCVR010000163.1:0-17509 GCA_039194995.1 Cyanobacteria bacterium P01_E01_bin.42
CCTTGATTTCTTGATTTCTTTGTTTGACTTTTTCCTCGTCTTTTTTGGGATTCACTTTCTCTGCTTTTTGTCTTGTTATTTTGGCTTTTCTGTAAATTTGATAATAACTTTCTTTCACCTCAAACACAACATCATATTCTTCAATTAAATAGATTTCTAATTCTGATATATCCCAATAGTTTTGTGACAATAACCATTTTAGTGTTTCTTCCTCTTGGATTTCATTCAGTTTTTTTTTGCCCCTTTATAACCTAGACGTAATCCTTCTATCCCTTTTTCTTCAAAGTTTTGCTTCTACTTACTTACGAAGGCTGGTGAGACATTTAAGATATTCTCGATCGCACTATATACATATCCTTGTAGCGCTCACTTGACTGCTAATGCCCTCTTCATTTCTCTTGGATCACGATTGCTGTCTACAAAGTAGATTAAACGTTCAATTTGTTTTTCTGTTAAGTTTTTGCTCTCATCCATTGATTTTTTCTGGCTCTCTCCTTTTTTATTTTATCATCTTTATCTACATTCACAACTCAAATGGACTTGCTATAGAAAAACAAAAAAAATAGCCCAATTCTCCAGAGAGAATCAAGCCACTCTATTTTTCTTACATCTATTGTAACGCATAGGTCTAGAAACGGATCTATATCCATCTTGATTCTCTTGGGTTGGGCGACACATTAACCTGTGAGGAAATTATGGAACACTCTTCAATTTGCAACATTAACGTTGCTCTCGACACCATTCGAGAGATCGCCGTTACTAATCAAGACGCTGGCTTGGCGATTGGCTTAGCACTGGCGATCGCTATCATCTGCTATGGCATCTCGCGCTCTGCTGCCGTCGTAATTCGAGCGTGGCGTTCGTAGAATATTAGACAGCGATCGCCCCCTCGTGCAGATCGCGTTATTCTCTGATTGATAACTGATACTGAATTAGTTATTGGTAGGGGGTAAATTATCAGGGTCTAATCCCATTGCAAGGAGGCGATCGCGTAATTTCTGTAGCTCTGTTTGCGTTTCCTCTAATGCCGTTTCGGCCTGTTCGGCTCGCTGTTGTTGTTGTTCGGCTCGCTGTTGCTGTTGTTCGGCTCGCTGTTGTTCCTCGAGCCGTTCTCGTTCGCTCTCGTCCGGGCTTCTCAAATATTCTCCAGTGTTGGGATTGAAAAATCGCAAGCGACCATCAGGAAACAATCGAAGATACAAGCCTAACACTTCGGAGTAGAGGGAAATTGTGCCATCTTCTAAGGTGTTTGAGGTGATGGGTTGGTAAACCCCATTAACCAAGCGTTGCCCTTTCAATGGAGGATCGAGATAGTCTCCGGCTGGGTCGTATTGGAAATACTCCAAAACTCCCATTTGGCTGTAGGTTGTAGGCTTATCTTCTTCATCTCGCTTCCAAGTCTTAGCTGAAGTCACCTCGAGAACCCAATCGGGAGTTCTCCCCCCTTCTTCCCAGACTTTGAAACTCCTACGCGGTCGGTTCTCCACGCCAAAGACTACAAAAACATCGGGGCTGACGGCTGCATCGGGAACACCGCGTTTGTAGGAGATGTGCAGGTTGCCCGAAACGTAGACATCCTCTTGCTCTCGAAAGTAGGATTTGAGGCTTTCTACGCCATAAATTAAGTAATCGCGTGCGGGATCGCTTTCTGCCATGGGTTCGCCGTCCGGCTCGGGGTAGATGATGGGGGTTTTGAGAGGTGCGAGGGTCATGGCTGAGAATGAGAAGGCTGCATTCCTATTTTAGATCAAGCCTTCTCTAGAAATTAGGAATCGGCGATCGCAAGGCTTACTTTTCCATGGCCGATCGCCCTTGTTTACCCAAACGCACCACGACAAAATAAATAAAATAGACAAGATAAGCCGTCAAACCAATCCCAGCCAAAAATCCGAGCAAACCGGGGGTTGTATTGGCGTGAAACCAACTTTTGTAGAGAAAGGTCGGCTCGAGCCAAGCGCGGCAAAGTGGATTTTCTCGCGGGGCTGAGTCAAAACCGCACGAAAGAAAGGGAACAAAAGCAAGGGTACCGAGGGTGCAATAAATCGTCACCGCCCAGCGCCAAGAGGTTAAGGCTAATTTGAGAGAACTAAAGTTATGGTCGTCAATTTCGTCGTTGATATCGATCCAAAACCACAAAGCAATCGGAATTAAAATTCTGGCGGCAAACCCGGTAAAATAACCAACCGTCCACGATGGAATCATTAAGTAGACGGTAATCATCAGAAGACTGGCAACCCGCCAATAAATCACTAATAGGCGAGTCATAGCTTCTTCTTTGCGAACGATCGCCCACACCAACAAGACGATAGGGGCAATGACAGTAAAGAGGACGGCTAGGCGATAGTCCATCCAAATGAGGGGCTTAAACCAAAGGTCTGGCATAACATATTTTGTCGAATTGCTTCATTATTGTAATGCCAAGGGTGTGAACCCAAGCCCCGCGATCGCCAAAAAATAGCAGGAAACCCTAGATTGCGGGTCTCCTGCCATTCACAGAAAAAATACACTCGTTAGATTTGCTCCCTCAGCGATTAATCTCTGGGATGAATTGCGGGGAGCGATCGAGGATGAATTAAAAATTAATCATCATAGATGCGGCACTCAACCGCATCGGGATTATCGTCACAATACTTTTCGAGAGAGCTTTTCGGCTTTTCTTGGCGTTGGTGAGCGGCTTCAGCTTGCAATTCTTCAACGGCATCCCAAGCAACTGCACATTCAGGAGACGTAGCACCTTCAGTGCTGCATACTGCTCTGGCTTGGTCGCGTTCTTGGTCGATTTTTTCTTGAATGTTACTCATTATGGGTTGATTCCAATAATTTTGAAAGGACAGCAGACCGGCCGGTCTTAATGGTTTATCGCGATCGGAAAAGAGTGGGTCTGTTATGCTTTGAATTGAAACAGCCTCTCTATACTATTGATATCCTAGCGAATATTTTCTGCCTTTATCGATCCCGATTTTTTAAGATTTGATGAGATTTAAGCCGATGAGCGACCGAATCAAATGGGTGAATGCCCTCTCAAACCGACCTTCTCTCGAAGCCGCGATCGCGGAAGTTTCCGCCACGGTTCGGGAATCTTTGTCTGGAGATCCCGACTTGGGTATTGTCTTTATTTCTGCGGCCTATGCCAGCGAATATCCCCGTTTGGTTCCCCTGTTGTTGGAAAAATTACCCCTAAAAACATTAATTGGCTGTGGGGGGGGTGGGGTCGTCGGCTTGGGCGATCGCGGCGACTCCATGGAAATTGAAGGCAATCCAGCCTTGAGTTTGAGCGTGGCTTCCCTACCGGATGTGCGGGTGCGCCCGTTTCATCTCGTCGGTAAAACCTTACCCGATCTCGACAGTCCTCCCAATCGTTGGAGTGAGTTAATCGGGGTCGATCCTCAAGAAAAGCCCAGTTTTATTTTGCTGGCAGATCCTTTTTCCTCCCAAATTACGGACTTGCTGCAAGGGTTGGACTTTGCTTACCCCACTTCGATTAAGGTGGGCGGCTTGGCCAGTAGCGGCGCAATGGCGGGGCAAAACGGTTTATTCTATTATGATGCTGAAAACTCTGACAAGTCTCTCTATCGCGAAGGAACCGTCGGCGTGGCGTTGAGTGGAGCCATTACCGTCAATGCGATCGTAGCCCAAGGTTGTCGTCCCATCGGTCAAACCTTTCAAGTGACCCAAGGACAGCGCAATGTAATTTTACAAATTGCCGAATACAATCAAACCGCAGGTGAAGAAGAATCGCAACCGACTTTAACGGCGTTGCGGAATTTGCTGCAAACCTTGGATGAGAGCGATCGCGAACTGGCCCAGCATTCTCTCTTTGTGGGACTGGCTCGGGATGAATTTAAGGCGGATCTCAATCAAGGGGATTTTTTGATTCGCAATCTCATCGGGGTCGATCCCAAGGTGGGAGCCGTGGCCATTGGCGATCGCGTGCGTCCGGGTCAGCGCTTGCGCTTTCACCTACGGGATGCCAAAACCTCCGAGGAAGATCTCGAGGTGTTGTTGCGACGCTATCAGCGAGAACAGTCGAATCCTGAAGGAGCGATCGGGGCGTTAATGTTTTCCTGTTTGGGTCGGGGAGAGGGACTATACGGCAAGCCGAATTTTGATTCGCGCCTATTTCAGCGCTATTTGGGCAATATTCCCGTGGGTGGATTTTTCTGCAATGGTGAAATCGGGCCGGTGGGAAGCAGTACCTTTTTGCACGGGTATACCTCGGTATTTGCCATTTTTTATTAGAGCGATCGCCTCAGTTAGAAATTGACAAAATCTTCATCTTGGCATTCAACTTAGAACACTCTGCATCTAGTGTTTTTCAAATTATTTTTTCTCAACAGACGCTATCGATAGCGTCTATTTTTTTGATGTTTTCTTCTACTTAAATTGAGAATTTTTTTTTGATAAAACCGTTCTCAAATAAGTACCGTCGTTCTAAAATAAGAACAGAATGATTAAGAGCCATAAATCTTTTAATCGTGTCAATATTCACTAACCCAAAAAACGTCATGGAAAAAATGGAAAAATTGACACCAGCCCAAAAAGAACTGTATGACTGGCTGGTGGAATACATTCGCACAGAACAGCACGCCCCTTCCATTCGGCAAATGATGCGTGCGATGAACTTAAAATCTCCCGCCCCCATCCAAAGCCGTTTGGAGCGCTTGCGGAATAAAAAATACATCGATTGGACTGAAGGAAAAGCGCGAACGATCCGCATTCTTTATCCACCTAAAAAACAGGGTTTGCAAGTTGAAGGGGCGATCGCGGCGGGGGGTTTGGTCGAGCCATTTGCGGATGATAAAGAGCAATTGGACATTACGGCAATTTTGCACCGTCCTAACTGTTTTGCCCTGCGCGTCACCGGAGATAGCATGATCGAAGATATGATTCGGGACGGCGATTTTGTTGTCATGCAAAAACCCCCGGGCAGCGACCTGCCCCGCAATGGGGAAATCGTCGCCGCCCGGGTGGATGGTGCGGGAACAACCTTAAAACGGTTTTACAAGTTTGCCGATCGCGTCACCTTAAAACCCTCTAATCCCGACTTCAATCCCATTGAGGTAGAAGCCGACAAAGTAGAAATCCAAGGGGTTCTCATCGGCGTTTGGCGGGATATTATCAACAAGCGCGAGTGGTAAGTTCGCGATCGTCTTTTCCTTTCTCACCCATTAACTTGCCCATTAAATTGTTGAGTTTAATGGGAGAGAGGGGAAACCAGGCTTATGGGGTTTCTTCGACAAAAGAACGGGTTTTTTTGTCTTCGCGATCGCTTCTGCGAGCCAATAATTGCTCTTCTAAAGCGGCGATGCGATTGTAAGCTGCCGTAACTTGAGCCGTCAGTCGTCGAATTTGCAAATCTGGGGAAAGCGATCGATCGCTGGTATTGTAATCGAGCAAGCGATCTAAGTTTTGTTCGTCTTCGAGTACATCCTTGTGTCCGATACTCAACTCATCTAAAGTTAAGGCGCGAGATGGGGCAGTTACTCGAGGGGGAGAATGAATGGGCAAGGATGGCTCGGACGTAAGATTCTCAGCCCCTTCAAGAGTATTGAGTGCTGTTTTTGGTTCGGCAAGAAGAGTCTTTAGCTGATGCGACATTTGCTCTACAAGTTGATAGAGTGCATCAACCTTACTATTAAGCGTATTGAGTTGCGTTTGCAGATTTTCCATAATAATTCCCGCTTTATTAATTTATCTGTTTCCATGCTATTGCTTGTCATTGGTTTACCCTTAAGGATTCCCGATTCATTTAACGTTTAAGAACGACGATGGGGGAGACATCGCCTGCTACATTCCGATATTCCCCACCACCGATAAGCCCTCAACAATTAGAGAAGGAGTATAACAAGAACCGTGCCAGCGATTATCACCTCCCAATGCTAAAACGCGCTCGAGCGCTTGATATACATTCCCCGCCACCATCGTATCTTTCACCCGTCCGACAATCTGCCCGCGATCGATGCGATAGCCGAGATCGACATTAACGGAAAAATCTCCCGATATATCGCTACCCCCGCCTAACATTTGATCCACCAATAAACCGCGATCCAATTGATGGATTAATTCATCGAGAGTACCTCGACCCGGTTCGACTACGAGATTAACCAGTTCGGGGGTGGGATAGCGTTCGAGGGACGGCCGAAAACCATTGCCCGTTCCCACGGTTCTCAAAGCGCGACCCGTCGCCCGATCGCAGTAAAATTGCGCGAGATTGCCGTGTTGGATGAGGGAAAGAAATTGCGTGTTCGTGCCTTCATCATCAAAAGGACAGCTATAAGGACCCCGTTCCGGCTGTTGACTGAGAGAAAGATGCTCGGATACGACCAATTGTCCTTGGCGATCGCTCCATGGGGAAGATTTTTCTAACACCCGCTTCCCGTTAATGGCTTCGGAAACCGTATCCCAAAATAATGTTGCGGCTTTTCCCGTAAAGAGAATGGGAATATCTCCCACAGGAGGCGGGGTATTTTCTTGCGCCCATGCCAAGCGAATTAAAATACCGCGAATGAGACTCTCTACATTGAGGCGATCGCGTTCTTCGAGGTCTTCATACACCCCCAGAAAGTCTTCTCCTCGAACCCATTCCACCCCCAAAGAGCCGCTTAAAGTAATATCTGTGTACCGACAGTGTAAGCCTTGGCTGTTAGTCAGGCTGATCGTTTCCTGCTCGCATTCTAATTCTGCACTACAGAGGACATCCGGATAGCGATCGCGAATACAGGCGATCGCCTCACGTCCCATTTTCACCAATTCTCCCACGTCCACTGCTTCTCCCAAATCCGGCAACACGACCGTCTTTGAGTCTGCCAGTTCGATGGTTTCGAGAGGATTCAATTCTGAAAGGGCGATCGCCGTCTCGACTAATTCTTCGGGTTCGATTCGTCCGTACGCCACCGCCAAACCCGGGCGATTATTCCGCCATACTCTCAGTGCAGTCCCTTCCGACTCGCAACTCTCCAACTGCTTGAGGCGATTGGCTTCAAAAAAAATCGGACGAGAGAGCGATGTCGATTGATAAACTTCCGCACAACTCGCCCCCGAGGCGAGAGATAATTCGAGTAGTTGTTCGGCACGTATTTCTTGGGACTTCATCGGGTTCGGCCAAGACGGCGATCGGGACTAACAAAGCAATTGTACGCTCTTATCCGAACGGTGACGTAATTTTTCTTTTCCGGCGATGGCCCCTCGGGATGCAAGTTGAATGCTTGTTTTTATTTTCTCACCTATAAAAATTAACTCCGTCGAATTAAACTCAAGAGATTTTCGACAGAGTTAATTTTTTCCTGCAATGAGGAAAGTCATTAAAGATAATTTTACTTATTCAGATTTCCCTGCACAAGGGTCTTCTTTAGCCGCGCAAGGATCTTTTCCTGCACAAGGGTCTTCTTTAGCCGCGCAAGGATCTTTTCCTGCACAAGGGTCTTCTTTAGCCGCGCAAGGATCTTTCCCAGCACAGGGATCTTCTTTAGCTGCACAGGGATCCGCTTGCTCGGTTGTCGTACCTTCTTTAGCCGCACAAGGATTTCCACAACCTACAACCAATCCCAAACTTAATAAGCTCGCACTTGCCATTGTTGCTAAATATTTAACCTTCATGATTTATTCCTCTCTAAATAATTTTTAGGTGCGCGTTTTTCGAGCATTGTTAGTAAAATTTGCTACAGCACATCTCCAAGTTAAGTTGGATTGATTTTGCTTTAGCACGGTCAACAATATAGCAAATAAAATTCTCGGATATCTGAGAAAAACCTGAAAAGCACCTAAAAAAACATTAATTTATCTAATAAAACTCATCAGAAAAAAAATATTTTATAATTGCTTCGCGAAGACCTCCGCAAGATGCAAACTCGATCCATATGACCCAACCCGAAACGGGTACAAACACGGTATTGCATATCGATCGCGCTTGTGTTGTATCGCGATCGCTGCTTGTTTGCCAGCATCGGGAACAGTACGAGATTACTCTTTTCTGGGAAAATATATTTTCAGTTGTCCTCTCAATCCCACGCCGGATTATCCTGTTATTGTCAACTGACATGAGAAGAAAACCTAATGGACGGTCGAAATTGGTTAGCTACAGATCGAGGTGTTTGTCAAGCGTTAAATGGCGTAGAAGACGAGAAAATTCTGACAACACCCTATCGCTTGTATCAATTTCTCGCCGATCTCGATCGCATTCTGGATCGCTTTGACGACGATACCGAACGTTTAATGCACCTCTGTCCCCGAGTCCGACGCTTAATGGATGATTCACCGTGGCTGCAGTTGCAATATACATTTCCCGATCCGCAAAAAGGATGGTCGGTTTCCATGCTTTACGATGAACCCGGATACCCCATTACGGTACAAATGGTTGCATGGGAAGCCGGGCAGGTTTCGACCATTCACAATCATGCCGCTTGGGGGTTAGTGATGTTGTTGGATGGGGAGGAAAAAAATAACTTTTGGGGGCGATCGGGTGATTCTGAATTTCCAGATCGCATCGAAAAAGTAGGCGAACAAACTTTCGCTTCGGGAGATATTATTTGTTTCTTACCCGATGCCATTCACTCTGTTGAAGCCGTGGGAAACTGTCCGACTATTTCGTTTAATTTATATGGGATAACCACTTACGATCGTCGTGTTGTTTTCGACCCCAAAGCTCGCACGGCAAAAAATTTTTAATTGTTTGTTCTTTGTTGTTTTTTTGACCAATGATATGTTTGAACAATTTACTAGCGATAATTATTCGGGAATTTGTCCCGAAGCGATGGATTATCTACTCAAAGCCAATCAAGGTAGTTCTTTGGCTTATGGAGAAGATGAATGGACGCAAAAAGCGACTGACTACTTTCGCGAGCTTTTTGCAATTGATTGCGAAGTTTTTTTTGTTTTTAATGGAACGGCGGCGAATTCTTTAGCCCTTGCTTCCCTCTGTCAGTCTTATCATAGTGTTGTTTGTCACGAACTCGCCCATATTGAGACCGATGAATGCGGCGCACCGGAGTTTACATCTAATGGTTCTAAGCTCTTATTAGGTGGCGGAAAAAACGGCAAATTAACGCCAGAATCAATCCAAGAACTCGCGACCAAACGGAATGATATTCATTATCCCAAACCGAAAGTTATCAGCCTAACTCAACCGACAGAACTGGGCACTTTATATTCCCTTGCAGAATTAGCGGACATCAAGGCGATCGCGCAAAAATATCATTTGAAAATTCACATGGATGGGGCGCGTTTTGCTAATGCTGTCGCCGCACTCAATGTTTCTCCTGCTGAGGTAACTTGGAAAAATGGAGTCGATGTTTTGTGCTTTGGCGGTACAAAAAATGGTTTGCCTTTAGGAGAAGCTATTTTATTTTTCAACAAGGATTTAGCTGAAGATTTTGCCTATCGTTGCAAGCAAGGTGGTCAGTTGGCTTCAAAAATGCGCTTTATTTCCGCACCTTTCTTGGGACTTTTGGAGACCGGGGCTTGGCTGAAAAATGCCCGCCATGCCAATCAATGCGCCGAGTATTTAGAACAACAACTCAAACAAATTCCTGAAATAGAAATCACTTCACCAAGAGAAGCCAACGCAATTTTTGTGAACCTACCCGATCGCGTCATTCATTTCCTTAGAGCTAAAGATTGGCATTTTTACACATTTATGGGTGTTGATGGCGTGCGTATTATGTGTTCTTGGAATACGACGCGATCGCGAATGGAAGAGTTAGTTGCCGATATTCGAGCCGCGATCTAAATTACTGGTTGATTTGCGATTTGAGGATAATTGCGTAATTTCTGATATAGTAAAGGAAGAACTAGATTAAATTCTCCTAAATATTATGAATATTGCCAACTTTGTTTTAATTGGTCTTAATCTTCTGCTGGGTTTAACAATATTTTTGTTTATTTTTCGCATTGTCCTGACTTGGTATCCTCAAGTCGAACTCACCCGCTTTCCTTTTAAGGCGATCGCCCTCCCCACCGAACCTTTTCTCATTCCCACCCGCAAAATTGTTCCCCCCATCGGTGGCGTGGATATTTCCCCCATTATTTGGGTCGGCATTATTTCGCTTTTACGGGAAGTTTTAGTCGGACAGCAGGGCTTATTGAGAACTCTTCTCTAAAAGATTTTCTTGTTCTTTACTCTTTATTCCCTAGGTCTCTCTTTGCTCGTTCCCAAAGAAGGTCGAGTTCTTCTAAAGAATATTCTGTCAGGGGGCGATCGCTAAAATTTTCCATTTTTGCTAAGCGCTTGACAAAACGTTGATTCGTTCCTTGTAAGGCTTGGGAGGGATCGAGATCGTACCAACGCGCAATATTAATAATCGTGAATAATAAATCCCCTAATTCTGCTTGTTGATGTTCTTTATCACTTTCGGCTAAGACTTCTTGAAATTCGCCTAATTCTTCTTGAAATTTGCCCCAGACATCTTCAATTTTATCCCATTCAAATCCCATTGAAGCGGCTTTTTTGGACATCTTCATCCCCGCCGTTAAAGGAGGAAGGGTGCGAGCATAGCGATCGAGTTTGCGACTGAGTAATTGTGATTGCTCGGGGGTTTCTCCTTTTTCTTCAGCTTTAATTTGTTCCCAATTTTTGCGAACTTCACTGACATCTTCCACTTCTATTTCCCCAAAAACATGGGGATGGCGGCGAATGAGTTTCTCGCCGATGCCTCGCGCCACTTCCATGAGAGAAAATTGCTTGTATTCTTGCGCAATTTGTGCCTGTAAGACGACTTGCAAGAGGAGATCCCCCAATTCTTCCGCGATCGCTTCGGTTTCCCCACTTTGGATCGCCGCCACCGTCTCGTAGGCTTCCTCAATGATGTAAGGAATCAAGGTTTGGGGGGTTTGTTCGAGATCCCAAGGACAACCGCCATCGGGCGATCGCAACTCAGCGACAATCTCAATTAATTCTTGCAATGCGTTGAGGGTATCTTTATAGTCCATTGCTTTGAGTTTATGACTCCATAATTAAGGTACCATCACCGGAAATTACCTCGCCAATTGCATACGTTTCCCAACCGCGATCGCCAAACCATTTCTGAGCAGTTTCCACCTGTTGGGAAGGCACGACGATCGCAAAGCCAATTCCCATATTAAAAGTCTCCCACATGGCTTTTTCCGGCACTTCCCCTTGCTCCGCCAGCCATTGAAAGACTGCGGGAGCTTGCCACGCTAGGCGATCGATCGCAACTGAGCATCCCTCACCGAGACAGCGCGGCAAATTTTCCGGCAATCCTCCTCCTGTAATGTGAGCCATACCGTGGATATCGAGACCCGATCGCAGAGCCGCCAAAATGGGTTGAACGTAAATCTGCGTAGGTGTCAAAAAAACTTCCCCTAAAGTCCGTTCCGCAAAAACACTTAAGCGATCGCTCCAATGTAGCTCCTGTGCGTCAATAATTTTCCGCACTAAGGAAAACCCATTACTGTGAACGCCCTGACTGGGTAGTGCGATAATGCGATCGCCAACTGCGACGCGATCGCCCGCTAACAATCGTTCCTTTTCCACAATTCCCACGCAAAACCCTGCCAGATCGTATTCTCCCACAGGATAAAATCCCGGCATTTCGGCAGTCTCTCCTCCCAAAAGGGCGCAACCGCTCTCTCGACAGCCCGTGACAATTCCCTTAACCACTTCTGCCAGTTGTTCCGGCTCTAACTTTCCCGTCGCAACATAATCCAAGAAAAATAAAGGTTCTGCTCCTGTCGTCAAAATATCGTTAACGCACATCGCCACCAAATCGATACCGATTGTATCGTGGCGATCGACCACCCGAGCAATTTTCAACTTCGTTCCCACCCCATCCGTCCCGGAAACCAACACCGGTTCTTTATACCCCGCCGGCAATTGAAAACACCCGGCAAACCCCCCTAGAGCACCTAAAACTTCAGGACGATAGGTACTTTTTACTTCTTGACGAATGCGATCGACAAAAGCGCGACCCGCCTCAACATCCACCCCTGCTGCTCTATAATCCATAACTGGTAACTGGTGACTGGTGACTGGTGACTGATGACTGATTCAACTCTCCCATCCCAAAGCCTCAATGACCTGATTGCCAAGTTGTACCGGATCGAAAGGTTTGGTAAGAACGGCTTTCACCCCTAGTTGAGCATAGCGCCTTTGCTCGGCTGCTTGTACCTTTGCCGTCAAAAAAATGACCGGGATTTCTTGGGTTGCAGGTTCTTCTTGGAGTTTTTCCCAAGTTGTCGGCCCGTCTAAGTCTGGCATCATCACATCCAAAAGAATCGCATCGGGTTTTTGGTCGAGAGCCACTTGCAAACCTTCTGCTCCCGAAGCAGCCGTTAATACTTCCCATTCGGTATTGATTTCCAAACTCAACTGAGCGACGGCTCGAATATCCGCTTCATCGTCCACAATCAAAATTCGTCGTTTGGCCATCTCGTTTCACCTTGTTTAGATATTGCTCCTTCAGTGTGACAACTGAGCGCGAGCATTTCATCCGACTCAAGGCATTTTGACATACTCCCACGGTTAAATCAAAGCCTCTCGCTTTAATTAAATAGGAGAGTATCGATACCGATGATAGGGGTATTTAATCGCGATTGCCCTGCCAGTTCAAAAAATCGGCGATTTGTCCTCCCAAACCTACGCAATCGTAGGGTTGATCGATTGTCCCCGCTACGCCTAATCTACTAAAATACTCTGCATCTGCACAGCGCAGGCGATCGACGGTGAGAATAATGGGGATGTGTCGGGTTGTGGGATGACTCAACAACTGCTGTAAAAATATGCTAACAGGATTTGGGTCTAAATTAATCAGAATCGCATGAAAGAACTGAGAACGAGCCAAGTCAATTCCTTCCTGAGAAGAAGATGCAACTCGAATTTGCCAATCGGTCATGAGTTCTAGTCCGGCTTTGGTGACTTGGCGGCGATCCTCCTCGCGATCGATGAGCAGGAGGTATTTATTGCGCGCTGTTGCTCGAAAGGTTGTTGACTGCCACGGTATTTTCATTCCCTTGCTGTTTGGGGTGGGGTGAGTGGAAAAATGGGGATTGGTATTCGGGAGGAGTGGCTCAAAAATCATTGCCGTTCTTTTATTAAAAATTTTTTTGGGGGAATCTCGATCGCACATTAAAACTTAAATGTGAAAAAGCCGTGAAAGCCTCATATTTTTTTACAAAATTTAATAAGATTAATTTGCAAAAAATTGCAAATTGTGGATTGCGAATTGTGAAGATTTCCGGAAATTACTGGGGCAAAGGCAGAGTGAAGTAAAAAGAACTACCTTCTCCGGGGGTGCTGTCCACCCAAATGCGCCCTTGATGTCGCTGGACGATCTCGCGACAGATCGGCAGACCCAAACCCGTCCCCCCCTTCTCCCGAGAATCGGACGCATCAACCTGTTGAAAGCGGCCGAAAATACTTTCGAGCTTGTCTTGAGGAATGCCCCGACCGCGATCTTTGACCTCAAACAAAACTTGTTCCGCTTGCAGGAAAATGCCAACGCTAACCATACTACGAGGATTAGAAAACTTAATGGCATTACTGATGAGATTGGTTAAGGTTTGCACGATCTGATCCGGATCGGCCCAAATCGTAACCGTGGGGGGAGATTCGAGATAAGGGTCTTCTTCTTGTCCGGCATCCTTGAGCCAGAAGGGGCGGCGCTCGCATTTTAAGCAAAGGCCGATCTCGATTCCTTCGGCCATCCCTTGCATGGCTTCTGCAGCTTGGATCATCAAGAGAATGCCATCGCAATTTTGCTTGACAATCTTGACTTTTCCCGATTCAATCCGCTCTAAATCCAAAATATCATTGAGCAGGCGAGTCAGGCGATCGGTATTTTTAATGGCAATTTCCAGCATTTGTTGCCCTCTCTCCTCAAACCGTCCGAGGCGACCCGTTGCCAGAAGTCCGAGGGATCCGCGAATAGACGTAAGTGGAGTCCGCAATTCATGACTGGCTACAGAAATAAATTCATCTTTCATCTGTTCGACGGCTTTACGCTCGGTAATATCCACCAAGGAAATCAAGTAAGCCGAAGGATCCCCTTCCCAGACGATCGCCCCGGCTCGCATTTCAGCAATACAAACGCTGCCATCCTGCCGCAAAATCGACAGTTCGCATTTTTGTCGATCCGAAAGGGGCATTCCCAGATGGAACTCGAGGAGTTGCTCGGGGGAGCGCCCGAAGATTTTTTGGGCGGCTCCGTTGAAAAAACGAATTGCGCCAGCGCGATCGCAGACGACGATCCCGTAAGCACTGTGCTCGATCGTTCGTCGCAATTGTTTTTCGCTCTCTCTCAGGGCATCTTCTGCTTTGGTGCGTTCAGCAATTTCGGTTTGCAGTTGTTCGTTGGTCGCTTGCAGTTCCGTCGTCCGCTCTGTCACCATTTCTTCCAAATTATCGAGGAGCTTTGCCTGAGAAAGGGCAATCCCAATTTGGTCGGCGAGGGAACTGAGTAACTCGATTTCATCGGACTGCCAATAGTGGGGAGCGTGACACTGATGAACGATGAGAGCGCCCCAAGTTTGTTCCTGCATGAAAATCGGCACCACTAATTGAGCGCGAAAATGCAACGTCTCTGGCAGGGAAACCGACTCGGGTAACGTAGAGAGGTCGTCAATCGTCCAAAATTTGCCGGGTTGGAAATCGTCTATAGAGAGGCGATCGGGGACGGGAAGGGCGAGTTCGAGACCGCGTAACCCTTGTAATTCCAGTAAAACTGCTTCTTGTTTGACAATCCCATTCAATCCGGTGGTTTGCTGCCAAATGAAAACTCGGTCGGCATCGAGCAATTGCTGAACTTCGAGAACGGCGGTTTGCAGGATTTCCGTCAAATCTAGGGATTGACGGATTTTGAGGGTCAGTTCCGAAAATAATTGCGATCGCCGATAGGCCTGTTGGAGTTGCTTTTGGGTTTCAACCCGCGCCGTAATGTCGATACTAACAAAAACGGCGGCTCGCTCCTGCTGATATTTCTGCGCCACAACTAAATATTCTCGTGCTTGCTGCCCCCATTCGAGGGTCAGAGTTTGGGCGATGGTGGTTTCGGATGAGGCAAAAAACTCTTCCACAAACCGGACGAAATTTTTGCCCTGCCGCACAAATTCCAAAGGCTGAGTAACAAAAGCATCGGGAGATAACTCGAATGCCTGTGCCAACTGGCGATTGGCTCCCAAATACCAAAGAGAATCATCCTCCATTGCTTCGACCCAAGAGACAAAACCGGGAACCGCATCTAAAACCGCTTGTAATTGTTCTTTGGCAGCTTGTAAGGCTTCGAGGGAGCGCTTGCGATCGCTGATATCATAGGCAATTCCCAAAATTTGGTAAATTTCCCCCCCTTTATCCAATAAGGGCACGTAACTCATAACAAAAGTTCGTTCTGTGTCCTTGGCCGTGGCGAAAGTACACTCTCGGGTCTGGGGACGACCCGTCGCCGCCGCCGCTTCGAGCAAGGGAAGGTAGATGTCCGTGCTGCTAGGGGGAAACAGTTCCCGATCGGTTTTGCCCAACATGGTATCGAGGGATTTGTCCCAAACCTCGAGGGTGCGGGTATTGGCAAATTGGTAGCGCAGGTAGCGGTCGTAAATGGCAAAGATGCCGGGAGTGCGATCGACTGCCAAGCGAAAGCGTTCTTCCGAGCGAGCGAGTTTGGTTTGAGCGTGAATGCGTTCGTTAATTTCGGCTTGTAAGGTAGCGTTTGCCTGTTGCAATTGCTTCGTGCGCTCTTCAACGCGATGTTCTAATTCATCATTGAGTTGCTGTAATTCTCGTTCGGCACGAATGCGATCGCTAATATCCCGGGCAACCCAAACCACGCTATCTTCTGAGAGAGGGGAGAGGCGACCGTCCAGCCAAAGTTCCTCATTGTCCCCTAGAGACAGGCGATATTCGATATTGGTGGTTTCTCGGGTGGCTAAAGTTTGTTCGATGGCTTCGTGCAAGCGATCGGCTGTTTCCGGGGGCCAAACCTCCCGTAAAGTCTTCTCCGGTAGGGTATCGGGTCGCTCGCTTTCTCTTGCCGTTCGGGTGGGGGCGACCTTCAAACACCGTCCGGCGCGATCGCGGACGATGACCGCATCCGTCATGGCGGCAAAAATCGCCCGCATTTCGGCTTCGGAGTCTTTGAGGGCTGCTTCCGCGCGCTTGCGTTCCCGTAGGGCAGCCTGACGTTCGGTAATATCTTCGATCAAACCAAAAACAAATTGCACGCGACCGCCTTTGTTGACCGCACAAGCCGTCAAACGCCCCCAAACAATCTCCCTATCAGAGCGAATGTAGCGTTTTTCGATCTGATAGGATTGGCCGCTCCCCTCGCATAAGGCACTAAAGCGATCGCGATCGATTTCCCTATCTTCAGGATAGGTCAGATCTACAAAATTCAACTGTTGCAAATGCTCGCTATCATAGCCGCTAAATCTCTCGAAGGCGGGATTGGCTTCGACAATGCGACGATTTTCCCCCAAAATGCAAATGCCAATCCCCGCATTGGTAAAAATCGCTCGAAAGCGTTCTTCGCTCTCTTGCAAAGCAGCATTGGCTTGCAAGAGGCGCAATTGATTTTCCACCCGCGCCAAGACTTCCTCTTTCTGAAAAGGCTTGGGAATATAGTCTGTGCCCCCCACTTGAAAGGCTCTGACTTTATCCTTGGGATTATCCAAAGCGCTGATAAAGATCACGGGAATGTGTCGGGTGCGCTCGTCTGCTTTCAGTCGCTCGCAAATTTCATAGCCATCCATATCCGGCAACATGATATCGAGTAGAATCAAATCGGGCGGCATCATTTGCGCGGCAGCTAGAGCTAAGATTCCATTCAGGGCAGGGCGCACGTCATATCCCTGCTGGCTTAGCAATTCCGTTAACAAGCGCAAATTGGCTGGCGTATCGTCAACAACCAAAATATTACTTCGGACGACTGAAAAATTAGAATTCACGAGGGCTGGAGGAATAATGGGATTAGCGAGCAGGCGCGCGCCCGTGGAGTGGGAAATTTAAGGAACAAAGGAATTCAGCAATAAACGATCTATTCCCAACGCTCCCTATCTTTATAATTTAATCTGTCTCTTGGGGTCAGAGACAATAACTCTTATCTCTCCCCTCGATTTGTTGCTTTCGTCAATCTCTACTCTATCCCGTTGACCGGAAACGTCGAGAAAAAACCTCGAGTCTTCCCGAGTTTTTCACAATTCTTTCCTAGGCTGGGGTTAAAGGAGAACATTGAGTTTTCTTTTTTTGACTGCATCGGATCGAAGGAGCGAATCTTGATGACGATCGAACTGAACGCACCAATCGTAATGAATACAATTGGACAAGCTATGAATCCAAAACCCCAACAACCATTTATATCTGGAAAGACTGCAGGCAAGATGGCGATAGATGAATGGGAGACCGTGCCGATGCCGAGTCTTGAGGAAATCTCTCACGAGCTACGCACGCCTTTAACGTCGATTCAAGGGGCGTTAGGTCTGCTGTTGAGCGGAAAGGTCGATCCCGGCACTCGGGAGGGGGAGCAACTTCTCAGAATTGCGGCGAACAATACCAAGCGCTTGTTACGCC
>JBCCVR010000164.1:0-17509 GCA_039194995.1 Cyanobacteria bacterium P01_E01_bin.42
GTAAGAAGGGAATAACTAATAACTGATAACCGATAACTGATAACTGACATGACTCCTCTTATTCTCGGCGTACACGGATTAGCGAATAAACCTCCCAAGGAAACAGTTTCCGCATGGTGGAAAATGTCCATCATTGAAGGGTTGGTCAAAAATTGCAAACTTTCTGCCCCATCCTTTGACTTTCAAATGGTTTTTTGGGCAGATTTACTCTACAAGAATCGCCTTCATAATGATGAGGATTTTCCTTTCGATTCGCTGTACAACAAAGAACCTTATCTTGAAGCCAAAACGGGATCTTTAAAAACCTATCGGGAAAGCTGGCGGGACGAACTGCAACGAAGACCTTTAGAATTGATTGGTAATTCTCTTGATGCCTTTCGCTTGCGTTTTGATGTGGGTTTCCTCTCCGATCCACTTTTAAATGCTTTTATGCAAGACTTGCAATTATATTACAAGAACGATCGCAAAATCAAAAATCGTCAAGGCAAACTCGAACTCATGCGCTGGGTAATTCGCGATGAATTAAAGAGTGCCATTCGCCAAGCTAAAGGACGCAAAATTGCCGTGATCGGTCACTCGATGGGATCGATTATTGCTTATGATGTTTTGCGAGATTTAGGACAAACCGATTCCGATTTACAAGTTGCTTCTTTGATTACCATCGGCGCACCTTTAGGTTTACCATTAATCAAAAGTGAAATTATCAAAGAACGCGGTTACGATCCTCGGGTTCGCACTCCTTCTATCGTTACAGAGAGTTGGATGAATTATGCCGATAAACGGGATGTAATTGCCGCTGATGCCCATTTAGCCGATGATTATGAAGCTAACGATCGCGGCATCGGAGTCACGGATGATGCGATCGCCAATGACTATATTTTCCCCAATGGTTTGCCCGGTTTTCATAAGTCCTACGGTTATTTAAGAACGCCGGAATTTTCTCAGTACATTAAAGAATTTTTGGGACTTTGAGGCAGATGTTTATCGATCCGCAAGCTATTCCAGAAACCTCGGGAACGGGTTATCCCGACCCATTTAAAAGCGTCGTTTCCGGACGTTATAAAAAGCGATTGGGAAAAATTGCGGGATTAAGAAATTTCGGCGTTAATTTAGTTCGTCTCGAACCCGGAAGCGCTTCTTCTGTCCGTCACTGGCATAGCAAACAAGATGAATTTATCTATGTTATCGAAGGGGAAATTACCCTCGTTACCGATGCGGGAGAGCAAGTTTTAACCTCTGGAAATGCAGCCGGATTTCCCGCAGGAGAAGCCAACGGACATCATTTCATCAATCGCAGCGATCGCGATGCCATTTATCTCGAAATTGGCGATCGCACTCCCGAAGATAATGTCACCTATCCCGATAACGATCTACAAGCAATTATGGTAGAAAATAGCTGGAAATTTACGCATAAAAGTGGAGAACCCTATTAACAGTTATTAGCTTCTCTTCTACCATCTTGTTCTCCCCCTCTTGGGAGGGGGTTGGAGGGTGGGTTATTATCAATTATCAACTATCAATTATCAATTATTAATGACTCTGGAAATTGAATTATTATTGTATTGCAGTCGAATTGAAATTACGCCAGAACTAGAGGAAAAAATCCATCAATTGCTTGCCAATCCCGATCTAGACTGGCAAATCTTAATGGAGAGTGCGAATTATCACAACGTTACACCTTTATTATACTGGAGTCTTAAAAAGCTGAACTGGGAAAGCGTACCGAAAAAAAGGCGATCGCAGTTATCTTCAGTTTTCCAAGCCAATCTCAATCATAATTTTTTAGTTACGTCAACTCTGGTTAAAGTTTGCCAATATTTGCACGATCGCAATATTGCAGTTATCCCCTTTAAAGGCTCTCTCTTAGCCACAAGTATTTATAAGAGTTTAGCTTTACGTCGTATCAGAGATGTCGATATTTTAGTAAGAAAAGAAGATTTTTTATTCGTCAAACAAATTCTGATCGAACGCAATTACTATCCTTACGATCGCTTGAATGAATTGCAAGAAGAATTACGCTTGCAAACCAATTATGAAGATGCGTTAGTAAATTCAGAAACTGGAATAAAAATCGATATTCACTGGGGCTTTAATCCCCCTTATTTCGCTACAAATATTTCCATTGATGATATTTTCAAACGTGCGGGAAGTCTAAAAATTGGACACATGGAACTACCCGATCTGACCCCAGAAGATTTATTACTCGTGTTGTGCTTAAATGGTGCGAAAGATGGTTGGTACGAACTGCAACGTATTTGCGATATTCACGAGTTCTTAAAAACTTATCCAGATTTCAATTGGCAAAGTTTTTGGCAACGAGGAATAGAGTGTAATTGTGTGAGAATAGTTCTATTAGGTCTCGAACTCGTTCGATTATTTTTTCAAGTTTCAATTCCCGAATTTATCGGTGAAGAAATTGCTAGAGATACCATCGTAAAAAAGCTAGGACGGCAGATTTACGAGCGTTTGATCGATAATCGAGAACGCGAATATTCATTGCTACAACGTGCCTATTTTCCTTTACGATTACAAAGAGGAATCCAAAGCAAAATTTACTATTGTTGGAATTTATTATTGCCGATTACAGAACGAGATTTAGACTCGATTGTCTTACCGCGATCGCTCTTTCCTTTGTATTATCCATTGCGTTTCATTCGCTTACCCATAAAATATGGGTATGAACTCATCAAGAACGCGATCGATAAGAAAAGTTAAGAATTACTACAATTTTGAGATGACGTAGAGAATCGGCAAAACAGATGGCAAAATGAAACGGAAAATCTGAGTATCGGGATCTTTTAAATGAGCGTTCTGCGTTGGTTTGTCTCCATTTTCATGGCTCTTGTTTTAGC
Organism: Cyanobacteria bacterium P01_E01_bin.42; assembly: GCA_039194995.1. Classification (GTDB taxonomy): domain Bacteria; phylum Cyanobacteriota; class Cyanobacteriia; order Cyanobacteriales; family Spirulinaceae; genus CCY15215. Next base: position 2,853 of record JBCCVR010000164.1, read on the forward strand.
GATCGTTCTTATTGTCTCTCTACCGACTACCGCAGCTATTCAGCAAGTGACTAGCGTTAAAACCATAAAAGTTTGGTTGCAGGATAGTAACTTTTATGAAGACTTTCTCGCCGCTACTTTTGAAGAACTCGCCCGCGATATTTTTGACTCTACAGAAACATTTCCTCTCATCTCCAATCGCCAAGTTTTAGATGAGATTAAAAACTCGCTACCTCAAGATTTTATACAAAATACATTTGAGACGATTATTGAGGCTTACTATGGGTATTTCCAAGGTCGTGAAGAGACTGTTAGTTTTAATATTAGTTTACTTGAAATTAGTGATAATCTAAAAACAAATGTTCCCATACTTTTGAAAAGAACCATTGCTAATCTGCCACCTTGTCCCGGCAATAGCCAACAAGATTACGAGCAATTTGAACGCGGAGAATGTTTGCCTCCTGCGGTGGATAAAAACGAGCTATATCGCACGATTGATGATGCGATACAAAGCGATATAATCTTTGACGATGCCAATTTGACAGCAGAAGATTTAAACATTAGCTATGAAGAATTGCAGCCAATCCGCAGAGGATTTGGGATTCTGCGATCGGTTCCCCCGATATGTTATGGGTTAATGCTTTTATTTTCTACGATTATTCTCATTGCCACGCCAAGGCCGATTAAAAAAGGCTTAATCGTCCTCGGCTTGACTTGGCTTCCCTGCACATTTATTATTGGCGCGAGCGCGATCGCTTCTCGTTCTTTTTCTTTACAACTCGTGCAAGCATTAGTGCGAGAATCTTCAACCAATGTCGATCCCATCGTGCAAAGTCTTCTCTTAAACTTTTTTATCGAGGCTTATCAGTCCATTAGCGATCGCGTTCTTTTAATATCGGGGGTTGGTTTTGCGTTCGGAATTGCTTGTCTTGTTTTATCGTCGATCCGATTTTCCACGGGTGAATAATTGCCCCAAGATTCTCCTTTCCAGCTAGAAAATGTGCGACTTAACGATTGGGTTGAAATTGCTGTTTCAGTAATTCGATCATCCATTCCCGAGGCAAAAATCGCTGCAAGTTGACGACAAAATTGAGTAAAGACGCTCCCCCTACAATGGTCTGTTTGTCAGCCTCGATCGCCTCGATCGCCTGTTGGACGACGGTATCGGGATCGGCAAGGGAAAGCCCCGTTGATTGGGTTTGTTGGGGGAAGTTGGCACGATCGAAAAAAGCGGTTTGCGTTGGTCCCGGACACAATGCCAATACTTTGACACCGCGATCGCGAACTTCTGCGCGCAAGGCTTCCGAAAAACTGAGAACAAAGGCTTTACTCGCGCCATAAGTCGCCCAGTAGGGCATGGGTTGAAAGCTGGCGATCGAGCCGACGTTAATAATAACCCCCGATCGCTGCTCCAGCATGGGCGGTAAAAAACAATGGGTCAGATCTGTGAGGGCGAGAATATTGAGGCGCACGATGTCCAATTGCCGATCGCGATCGCTGGCTTCAAATACACCATAATCGCCGACTCCGGCATTATTAACCAACCAATCGACGGTTGTATTATCAGTTTGCATAGTCTCGAAAACTCGCTTTCCCGCATCGGATTCCGTGAGATCGAAAGGAATTGTTTTGACTTGAATCCCTTTTTTCTGGCGCAGTTCTCGGGCGATTTTTTCCAGACGGATTTCATTGCGAGCCAACAAAACCAAATTAAAAGATTTTTCCGCTAAGCGATCGGCAAATGCCTTGCCAATTCCCGAGGTTGCGCCTGTAATTAATGCAGTGGGCATTGTCTTAATTTCCAAAATTCGCGAAGGGGTATTTTTCAACTAAAAAGAGCCATTCCTTTTTGCACTGCCGGGCGACTTTGCATCGTTTCCGTCCAGCGTTTGAGATGAGTATATTCCTCTAAGGTTACGCCTAAATAGTCATAAGCCGCAACCCAAGGATACGTAGCAATATCTGCGATAGAGTAAGTTTCTGCGATAAATTCATGCTTCTCTAACTGTGAGTTTAATACGCCAAATAAGCGCAAGGTTTCTTTTTCGTAACGGGCGATCGCATAAGGAATTTCTTCTTTCGCATATCTGCGAAAATGTCCCAATTGACCGAACATCGGGCCCACGCTTGCCATTTGAAACATTAACCATTCGATCGCCTGCATTCGTCCTGCGGTATCTGCGGGTAAAAATTTGCCCGTTTTTTCGGCCAGATAAATTAAAATCGCCCCCGATTCAAATACGGTAATATTAGTATCGAGGTCAATCATTGCCGGAATTTTGCTATTGGGATTGATAGCAACATATTCCGGGCTGAATTGTTCGCCTTTAGAAATATCAACTTTTTTAGCCGTATAAGGAAGCCCGACTTCTTCTAACATGATTGCAGGTTTTCGACCGTTGGGCGTAGCATAGGCATAGAGGTCAATCATAACAGTTCCTCATTTCTAAAAAGTATTGCGATCGCGTCTTGGCGATTTAAGTTCAAGTGTAAAACAAAATGCAAACAAAAAACTATATCATCGGGATTGATATCGGGACGACTTCTACCAAATCGGTTCTCTTTTTGGAAACAGGTACGGTAGTCCAACAAGCAACGATTAATTATCCATTATCCTCCCCGACACCTTTAACCGCAGAACAAAACCCCGAAGAAATTTTTACGGCAGTTTTACAAACGATTTCTACCGTTATTCTGGAAAGCCAAATCGATCCCCGGGCAATTTTATGCTTATCTTTTGGTAGTGCCATGCACGGATTAATTGCTGTCGATGCCAAGGGAAACTTGCTCACTCAAAGCATTACTTGGGCCGATCGACGAGGGGAAAAATGGGCGCATTTGCTTCAAGAAGACGGCAGGGAAGAGGAAATTTATCGCTTGACAGGAATTCCCTTTCATCCTATGTCTCCTCTCGTAAAATTAGTTTGGTTGCGAAACGAATATCCCGACCTTTTCTATAAAGCTACTAAGTTCATTTCAATTAAAGAGTATATTATTTTTCAACTGTTCGATCGCTATGTTATCGATACATCTCTAGCGGCTGCGACGGGATTGTTAAATCTGCATACTTTAACTTGGGCAACGGAAGCTCTAAATATTGCTGGGATTACCGAAGATAAACTCTCGGAAATCGTGCCGACCACTTATATTTTACCCTCTTTCAATCGGGAAAGAGCGATCGCAATTGGTATTCCTGAAGGCATTCCTACAATTATTGGTTCTAGCGATGGCGTACTGGCTAATTTGGGAGTTGGGGCAATTTTCCCCAAAACTGTTGCCGTAACCATTGGTACGAGTGGGGCAATTCGAACGGTTAGCGATCGCCTGCAATTAGACCCAACTCATAAGCTCTTTTGCTATCCTTTAATTGAAAATTATTGGATTGTGGGCGGTGCGGTGAATAATGGCGGAATTGTCATGCAATGGTTGAAAGAGAATTTAATGGAATTTGAAGGAGTAGAAGGGTACGATAAATTAAATGCGATCGCGCAAACCATTCCCGCCGGTTCGGAAGGCTTAATTTTTCATCCCTACTTAACGGGAGAACGTGCCCCGATTTGGAATAGTCACGCCCGAGGTAGTTTTTTCGGCTTAACTTTAAATCATACAAAAGCCCATTTAATCCGAGCCGTCCTAGAAGGTGTCATTTATAATTTATCGGTAGTTTTAGCCAATTTAGAACAGTTTGCAGGGAAGAGCGAAAAAATTATTGCCAGTGGCGGTTTTACGCGATCGCCCCTCTGGCGGCAAATGCTGGCAGATATTTTTAACTGTCAAGTTGCGATTCCCGATCGGCAAGAAAGTTCTTGTTTTGGAGCGGCTATTTTAGGATTGTTCGCACTGAAACGAATTTCCAATTTAGAGGTTATTTCGACTATGACCCCGGAGCGATCGCAACATTTTCCCATTCCCGAAAATGTAGAAATTTATCAAAAAATCCTGCCAATTTATCAGAGTTTGCTCAAAAAGTTTCCAGAAGAATATGTTAAATTATGAGAACTCAAATGACTATCGTATTAGATATAGAAGGAACATTGATTTCCAATGCAGTCAGCCAAATTCCTCGTCCCGGATTGTATAAATTTCTAGAATTCTGCAACGATCGATTCGATCGCATTGTCATTTATACTGCGGTTAATGAAGTCGCATTTCGAGGACTAGCTCGAACATTAATAGAGCAAGGAAATATACCATCTTGGTTCGTCGATCTAGAATACATCAAATGGCAAGGCAATTATAAAGACTTGGCGTTTATTCCCAATATCGATTTGGATCGGGTTGTCATCGTGGACGATCGCGAGGAATATATCAAACCCGACCAAAAAGATTGCTGGCGGCCGATACTGGGATACAACTATCCTTACTCAAATTGCGATCGCGAACTCCATCATTTAATCGAGCAACTTCAAACCGTTTCTTGCTCTTGCTGTAATTCTTCAATCAAACGCCTTAAATGATGGCGATCGGCCCAATAAACTTCTCGACAAAACTCACAGGTAGCTTCGGCACCGTTATCTTTGTCGATCATGTCTTGCAGTTCTTCCACACCAAACATTTTTAATGCTCCGAGGACGCGATCGAAGGTGCAACTGCAATGAAAGCGAATCATTTGCACTTCCGGGAAAATTGTCAGCCCCATATCTCCCAAAAGTTCGTGTAAAATTTGCGGTAGGGTTTTTCCAGAACGTAACAAAGGGGTAAAGCCGGATAATTGCGAGACTCGTGACTCTAAAGTTTGTACCAACGCTTCATCTCGCGCCGCTTTAGGCATGATTTGCAATAAAATCCCCCCAGAAGCCGTTACGCCTCCCGCACCCACAAAAACCCCCACCAATAACGCCGAGGGAGTTTGTTCGGAAGTGACGAGATAGCTGGTGACATCATCGCCAATTTCCCCAGAAACGAGCTTTACCGTACTGGAATAGGGGTAGCCGTATCCCACATCTCGCACCACGTAAAGATAGCCATCGCGACCGACAGCCCCCCCCACATCCAATTTTCCTTTCGCATTGGGAGGAAGCTCGACTTGAGGATTATCCACATATCCCCGCACCGTACCATCTAACCCCGCATCCACCAATAAACCCCCCAAAGGACCATTGCCGCGAATGCGAAGATTGACTCGCGAGCCTTCTTTTTTCATACTCGAAACGAGGAGGAGCGCCGAGGACATGGCACGACCGAGGGCAGCCGTGGCAACATAGGACATTTGGTGACGCGCTCGGGCGTATTCGGTCAAACGGGTAGTAATTACGCCCACAGCCCGAATTCCTCCGTCGGCTGCCGTGGCGCGGATCAATCGATCGCTCATCAAATTTCCTCTTATTCGCTTAAGATATCTTAACGAAATATGGAGGCTTACCGGAATCAGCCTAGAAAGAGGATAGCGCTTGAATGGCGGATAGCCTTTGTCTGTGGTGAAGAGATTTCGGTCAACGATCCGTTCTTTAATGGATACATAACGCTCACTACTCGCTCCCCTGAAGTTGAAAGAGAGTTGGAGGGAAAAACGGCGATCGCGCGATCGCAATGGTATGCAAAGTACGGCTATTGGTACGATCTGGTTTCAACGATGGCACGAGCAAGGCAAGATGCCCCAGACAATCCTACCTTGACAAGGCTTTGGGAAAGTTTATTGGCTTCTGTAAGTTTGGAAAGGATTGCAACTCAGCCTCTACTTGGAATTGATTAAGTAAAATTGCTGATTTTAGTCTTCTTCAGAAATTACAACAGGAGAGCGATCGCGATCGAGCTTTTGAAAGCAGTGCGATCGCTGATTTTGAGGAAAAAACTGACTAGGATTGGAACAGAAATAGAGTGCATTTCGATCTTAAAAATACTTGAGTTTCTCAATAAGGAGCAATCGACCTCAAATGAATGATTTGAAATTGCGGACATTATTCGCTGTCTGTTTATTTTGGCAAATTCTGAGTCTCGGAATCCCCCCGCGCGTGGGAGCACAGGCACAAACCCATCAAAACCCTCTCGCAGAACATTTGATTTTTAACGAAGCCTTTGAACCGACAGAAGGAGAACGCCCCAATACGCGAGGAGGAGGTTCTCGTCCCGCACCCAACTGTCCTAACAGTTCGGGGGCGATCGAACCGCTCATGCCCGAGAAAAATTATGGTTTAACCTTTGAAGAACGTCCTTCTTTGTTTTTCAAATTACCCGAAACCACCGCGCGATCGGTTCTATTGGTTTTTGAGAATAAAGCGGACGAATTTCGCGAAGAAGCAATTCTTCCGATTGCTCAAACTTCAGGAATAGTCAGTTTTGCGTTACCCGATCTTGTTTCTCCTTTAGAAACAGGAAAGACCTACGAATGGCGAGTGGCTTTTATCTGTGGTGAAGAGGTTTCGGTAGACGATCCGTTCTTTAATGGATACGTAACGCGCATTACCCACACCCCCGAAATTGCAGCAAAATTAGTACAGAAAACCACAAGCGAACGAGCGCAATGGTATGCAGAGCAAGGCTATTGGTACGATCTGCTCTCAATGATGGTACTCGCCAGACAAGAATCTCCCGACGATCCGAATTTACAGGCACTTTGGGAAAGTCTATTAAGTTCTGTTGGTTTAGAGGATATTGCGTCTCAACCTTCAAGTGCGATCGATTAGAACATAATGCAAATTAGTCGTTTTCTCTAATCAATCGATTCAATCCGAAGTTCATAATTTGTAGCTCCCTTTTCTCCTCGAAAGGGCGCAAGTTTTGCGCCCCCAATCTAGAAAGTTTCGATCGATACTTTTCTCTTGTCGAGTTTAATGTTATAACTGGATCGATACTATCTTAATAAAGATTTAATTTTACTTCCTTTACCTCTTCTTAACCAATTATTAAACAATCCTTATTTGACAAAGTATTTTATCTTGCAGTAACAGTAAAAGGGCTATAAATTGTAATAAACGCTCCTGCCTGCGACAAGATTCATCACCGTAATCCGTGTTTGCAGACTTGGCAAGTTTGTTCGATGAGCCTGACGCGCCCAGTCCAAAGATCGAAAGATGAGGGAAAAATCCAGATCCTTTATCTGAAAATTTGCGATCGTTGCGGCTTTCTCGTTTCTGCTTAAAAGTCTTTTTTGAGAGAATCAAGCCGCGTTAAAATCAAAAACTTCGTGCTGGATTTGAGATTGACTCGAGCGATCGATCCGGTCGTAATTTATGAGAGATAATCTCGCCGAAGTTGAGAGCCTAACAATTTGATTTGAGAGTCTACACTTAGCAACATTCATAGAGGAGTGGCAGCATGGCATTTCTAAAAGCAAAACGTTCTTGGCCGATTGTTACGGCGATCGCTTTATCCTTCGCCCTCGCAGCTTGTCCTGGAGGCAGCACCGATACCGCTTCCGACGGCGGTGACGAAGATGGTTTGAGTGGAGCTATAGTTGTTGATGGTTCGAGTACCGTCTTCCCGATTTCCGAAGCCATGGCTGAAGAATTCCAAAAAGAGAATTCTGAAGTCAGAGTTACCGTTTCGTCTTCTGGTTCTGGTGGTGGATTTAAGAAATTCTGTGCTGGAGAAACCGATATTTCCAACGCCTCTCGCCCCATCAAGGACACAGAAATCGAGTTGTGTGAAGAAGCTGGCATCGAATTTGTTGAAATTCCCGTTGCCTTTGACGGTCTTTCAGTTGTCGTCAACAATGACAACGACTGGGCAGCTTGCATGACAACCGAGGAACTCGGAAAAATGTGGGAGCCAGCAGCAGAAGATGCAATCGATAATTGGAATCAAATTCGCGATGATTTCCCCGATGAACCCCTGAACTTGTACGGAGCGGGAACGGACTCCGGTACCTACGACTACTTCACAGATGCAACTCATGGTTCAGAAGGAGAAAGCCGCGGAGATTATACTGCTAGTGAAGACGATAACATTATCGTCCAAGGGGTGCAATCCGATCGAGGCGGTCTGGGTTTCTTTGGTTTCGCCTATTACGAAGAAAATAAAGATGCCCTCAAAGTCGTCGAAATCGAGAATGCCAATGGCGATTGCGTCACTCCTACGAGTGTTTCCATCGAAGATGGAACCTACAATCCGCTAGCTCGTCCCATCTTCTTCTATGTCAAGAAAGAATCGTTGGAAAGCAATCCCGCCGTTAAGGCCTTTGTCGAATATAAAATTAGCGGCGATAATGCGGATCTCATTAGTGAAGTTGGCTATGTTGCCTTACCTTCTGAGTTAGTCTCCAAGATTGAAACTCGCATTGGCGAAGCTAAAACGGGTTCGATTTTTGAAGGTGGTTCTTCCTTGGGTGTAAAACTTGCCGATAAACTCTAGAATCTGAAAGATTCGGGAAAATTAACTCTACAGTCAACAGTCTTTCAGGACTGTTGACTGTGTTCAATAGTTGTTTATTTTGCAAGCAATGACTTCCGATTTTTCATCTCGAGACTCGGGACTTTGGAGCCCGAATCGCCAAGGGACAAAACGCACGCAATTCATTGTCAAGACGATTTTTGCGACTTTTGCGCTGATATCCGTCGCGACAACCCTCGGCATCGTCCTAACTTTGATTTTTGAAACGCTGTCATTTTTTAGCGAAGTTCCGATCTGGAACTTTATAACCGATCTAAGATGGACTCCTCGTTTTTCTAGCGCCCAATTCGGTATTTTAGTTTTAGTCAGTGCAACGCTTCGCACTGCAGGAATTGCGATTCTGGTTGCCCTTCCCTTGGGCTTGTTAATCGCAATTTGCTTAAGCGAATATGCCAGTACCGAGGTTCGAAAAATTCTCAAGCCCGTCTTGGAAATCTTGGCAGGAATTCCTACTGTTGTCTACGGCTACTTTGCCTTGCTTGTCGTTACCCCCTTTCTGCGACTTTTCCTTCCCGTTCAAGGTTTCAACGCCCTCAGTGCGGGTTTGGTATTGGGAGTGATGATTACGCCGATTGTGGCTTCTCTGAGTGAAGATGCGATCTATTCCGTCCCTCGCAGATTGCGCGATGGTGCGTATGCGTTAGGGGCGACCAAGCGAGAAACTGTGATTTCCGTCATTTTACCCGCCGCTCTTTCCGGGATTGTCTCGGCGGTCATTTTGGCAGTATCTCGGGCGATCGGGGAAACGATGATCGTGACTTTGGCTGCCGGACAAAACCCCAATTTAGGATTTAATCCCTTTGTCTCGGTGATGACAATGACAGCCTTTATCGTCCAAGCCAGTTTGGGAGATACCCCCGCCGGATCTCTCGTCTATAAAACCCTTTATGCGGTAGGGACGACCCTCTTCCTCATGACGTTAGCCCTAAATATTTTCAGTTTCTGGTTCGTTCGCCGTTTCCGCGAGAAATACGATTAGCGCTCAAAAGATTATGACGACACAAAAACTCCCTGCCGATACTTCCAAGACAACAGATTTTAAGATCGACCTCTCCGGTCGCTACAAAATCGATACCATCTTCACGATCGCAACTTATGGTGCAGTTGGGCTGGCGATCGTTGTGCTGATCGTTCTACTATCGAGCATTCTGGTTGAGGGGCTACCTCGCGTGAGTTGGCAGTTCATTTCCAATTTTGCTTCTCGCAAACCAGAAGAGGCGGGAATTCTTGCCGCTTTAGTCGGCTCGATTTGGGTGATGTGTACCGTTGCCATTATCGCTTTTCCTCTCGGAGTGGGTGCGGGAATTTATCTCGAAGAGTTTGCCAAAGATAGTTGGTTGGGAAAACTGATCGAGATTAACATCAATAATTTGGCTGGGGTGCCTTCAATTATCTACGGTTTGTTAGGATTGCAAGTTTTTGTCCGCTTCATGGAGCCAGTTACCGGGGGGCGTAGCATTCTTTCGGGAGCATTAACGCTTTCACTGTTAATCCTGCCGATTATTATTGTTTCTACACGGGAGTCTCTACGGGCAATTCCCGACAGCCTACGTCAAGCAGGCTATGCACTGGGTGGAACCGAATGGCAGGTAATCTCTCGTCAAATTTTACCGATCGCCCTGCCCGGAATTCTCACGGGGATGATTCTCGCTTTATCCCGCGCGATCGGCGATACAGCCCCCTTGATTGTCGTTGGTGCTGCTTCTTTCATCGCTGCGTTACCAGAAAATTTGCAAAGTCCGTTTACCGTAATGCCCATTCAAATTTACAACTGGGTTTCTCGCCCTCAGAAAGAATTTCACGTTGATGCGGCGGCTGGTATTATCGTGCTGATGCTGGCGCTGTTAATTATGAATGGAACGGCAATCTTTTTGCGGAATAGATTCCAAAGCGATCGCGCCTAACCAATAATAACCCACCCCCGACCCCTCCCAAGAGGGGAGCATCAATAACCAATAACAAAAAACAATGGTTTCTTTCAATTCTTCCCCCACAAGCTCTCCCCAAGATTTAGTCACCGAAGCCGTTCTTCGCGCTAAAGATGTCAATGTCTATTACGGCTCTAATCTAGCCGTGCGCAATGTTTCTCTAGATATTCCCTACAATCAGGTCGTCGCTTTTATCGGGCCGTCTGGATGCGGCAAGAGTACCATGTTACGCTGTTTTAACCGCATGAACGATTTAGTTGCCACCGCTAGAGTTGAGGGTAAAATTACCTTCCACGGACAGGATTTATATGGAACGGCGATCGATCCGGTGGAAATGCGTCGTCGCATCGGCATGGTATTCCAAAAACCCAACCCTTTCCCCAAATCCATTTACGATAATGTTGCCTTTGGAGCGAGAATTAATGGCTATACCGGGGATTTGGATGAATTAGTAGAAGATTCCCTGCGCAAATCCGCTTTGTGGGATGAAGTCAAAGATAAACTCAAAGAGAGCGGTTTGGCTCTATCGGGAGGACAACAACAACGCCTCTGCATCGCTCGGGCGATCGCAATTGCTCCAGAAGTCATTCTCATGGATGAGCCTTGCTCCGCACTCGACCCGATTTCTACGCTCAAGGTGGAAGAGTTAATCCACGAACTAAAGCAACAATACACGATTGTGATTGTGACTCACAATATGCAACAAGCCTCTCGAGTTTCCGATTTAACCGCATTTTACAACGCAGAACCAACCGAGTCTGGCGGCAAAGTCGGGTATTTGGTGGAATACAATCGCACGGAAGTGATTTTTCAAAATCCGACTCAAGAGGCGACTCAGGCTTACGTAAGCGGTCGTTTTGGCTGATTTCTATTCATTTGAAACCATGTAAAAAGAGAGGTATCAGTGAATGATGCCTCTCTTTTTGTCTTAATCTTCCCTCTTATCCCTCCTTTCTTGTTCCCCCTCTTGGGAGGGGGCTAGGGGGTGGGTTGGGAATGGGTCTAATTAGAAACTAAACGTCGTGCGAAGCATACCAACAAACGTCGTATCGTTATTGGGATTGCCGTTAGGGTTAAATACCGCATAAACCCCGGGAGCAATTTCAATGTTGTCAGAGACGGGGAAACGATACTCGAAGTTAGCCATATAAGCCGCAGAGCGATCGTTTGGACCATTCTCCGCGCGGACTAAATAAGGCAATTGACCGAAGCCCAACACCAACACGTCGTCTTCCTTGAGTAAATCGGGAAAGCCCAAGTTTGCCCCCCAAGTCCAGAGATCGGCAACATCCCCAGTCCGAACGCCAGATTCGGCGATCGCTTGGGCATAACCAACAAAAGCACTCAGGTTAATGTTTTCATTGAGGTCAAAACTACCCGATACGTTCCAGTGATTGGCAGAAGTCGCAGACTCGATAATATTGCCGCTACTGTTGACGTAAAGGAAAGGAGATGCGCCCAAAACACTGGTTGCGCCGCCGAGGGTGACATTTCCACTAGTACGGGTGCCTCCTTTGGAGAAACTGCGAGCGTATCCCAAAGCTAATTTGAAGTCTTCGTTGAGGGCAAGATTCAATTGAACGGGGATGGTGTAACTTCCCGTGAAGAGTCCTACATTGGCATCGTTGGCATCATCGACAAAGTACCCAACATCAAGGCCGAAGGATTCGTTAAATTGAATATTGGCACCAAAGGCAGCATCGGCATTGGGCGCTTCATAGAAGAGGTTGTTGTAAGCCAAACCCAAGGGCAAGCCGTCTACAGCATAGGGACTGGTACTTTCCGAATCGATGATGTCATCAATGCTCATCCCAGTTGCGCCCACGTGCAGGGTAACATTGTCACTGGCGGGGAAGCGATAGTGGAGCTTGCCTAGGCGCACGTCATCGCTGGCAGTAAATCCGTATTTGTTGGGGTCGGTTTGAGCAGTTCCCGTACCGAATAGGGAAATATTGCGCAGGTTGCGGGCTTGTAGGCGAGTGCGCAGGCGATCGCGTCCGGTGAAGCTGGTATCGAAGTTCAACCGCGCCCGATAGCCGAAGGCAACGGCGGTATTGCGATTGCGATTGAAATCAGCTGCATTGGTGTTGCCGTCTTGCTGGATTGTATCCAAGTCACTGATGAAGTTGGTGATGAGGGTATCTGCTCCTCCACCATCTCCAGCACTCAGGTTATTGGCGTTAAAGTTGGCATCGGCGGAGTTGACTAACTCTCCCATGGTGATGGAGTCGATGACCCCCAAACTTTCAAAGAGTCCCAACATGCCGTTGCGATCGATAATTTGAGCAAAGGAAGAGGCAGGGTCTTGTTCGCTCAAATCCGGTGTAATGGCCAAGCCGTTCAAATCGCTTAAGTCGTTGTAATCTGCGCCATCAAAACCGAAAATTTTGGCGCGATCGCCGGTTGCGGTATCTAAGTTAAAGATGACTTCTCCAACTAACTTGGTGGTGGTAGAGAATTGGTGGTCTTCTAAGAAGGCAACACGCCCTTCAAGATTATCCACACGAGTGCCTAAAGCAGTGAGTTCGACTTCAAATTCCTGCATGAGGCGGCGCAGGGTTTCAAGTTCGTCTCGAGTGACAAAATCGGCAGTGGTTTCAGCAATCAGGCGCTCGATTTGTTGCAAGCAGGCATTTAAGCCGGCTGCAAATTCGTAGCGAGTCAGGGCGCGATTACCGCGATAAGTGCCATTGGGATAGCCTTTGAGACAATCGTAGCGGCGAACCAGATCGTCAAGTGCCTGAAAGGCCCAATCGCTAGGGGAAACATCGCTAAATTGGGAAGCTCCGGTAAATTGAGCGCGACCGGCCGTACCTTCCGTACTGTAATTGTTGATCTGCTGCAAGACTTCGCTGCTAGAGCGGGAAGGACTTGCAGGATTGGCTAAGGCTTCTCCCGATATTACCAACACTGCGCCTAAAGTTGCAGGGGCAGCTAATAGAGCTTTTCTGAGTATTTTTGACATGAATACATCCTCACACTGAACCAAAAAACACTGAACCAAAAACGAGAAGACTTGAACGAACTGGGAATGATGACCCCAGCAATCTAACATTGAGTCTAGCGAAATTTTGCCAATTGGGGGTCGTCAGGCAGATTTTGTTTATTATATCATTCCCAATCGGTAGAAAAGGAGTGCCCAAAAGCACTCCTTTTTGAATAAGATCGTTAAAAATCTCTTAGAAGTTGAAAATGGTGCGAAGCATGCCAACAAAGATCGTGTCGTTGTTGGAGTTGCCGTTGGGGTTAAACACTGCATAGAACCCTGGAGCCATTTCGATGTTATCCGTTAAGGGGAAACGGTATTCAAGGTTGGCAATATAGGCGGGAGAGCGATCGCTCGGTCCATTGGTTACGCCAGCTAAAGTTGGCAATTGACCAAAACCGGCCACAATAACATCATCCTCGCGGAAGAGATCGGGGAAAGCTAAGTTAATCCCCCAAGTCCAATAATCGGCATTATCACCCACACGAATGCCAGAAGTTGCAGTGGCATTGGCATAACCGAGAAAGGCACTGACGTTAAAGTTTTCAGTCGCATCCCAAGACAAGGAAAGATTCCAATGATTGGCAGAAGTCGCAGCTTCTTGGATATTACCGTTGCTATTCGCCCAAAGGAAGGGAGATGCTCCCAAAATACTGGTTGAGGCGGCAACTCCGACGTTTCCATCGGTGCGTGCGCCTCCGGGTTGCCAGCTATAGCCATATCCGAAAGCAGCTTTGAAATTATCGGCAACATCAAAATTGAGTTGGATGGGAATGCTAAAGCCACCCCCAAAGATGCCGAGATTGGCATCGTTGGGACTATCGGCAAAGTAGCCGATATCAATGCTGAATATATCGCTGATGTGGATATTGGCCCCGACTGCCCCATCCGCATTGGGCATTTCATAGAAAAGGTTGTTATATGCCAAGCCCAAGGGCAAGCCATCTACGGCATAGGGACTGGTGGTTCCCGAATCGATAATATCGTCGATGCTCATACCCGCAGCACCAATGTGGAACATAACCCTTTCGCCGAGGGGGAAGCGATAGTGTAACTTGGCCAAGCGGATGTCATCGTTGGCGGTGAATCCGTATTTGTTGGGGTCTACTTGAGCCGATCCCGTACCGAATTGGGAGATATTGCGCAAGTTGCGGGCTTGAATTCGAGTCCGCAGGCGATCGCGTCCGGTGAAGCTCGTATCGAAGTTCAACCGCGCCCGATATCCAAATGCCAACGGCGAGTTCCGATTCCGATTGAAGTCTGCCGCATTCGTGTTGCCATCTTGCTGAATCGTATCCAAGTCGCTGATGAAGTTGGTAATCAGGGTATCTACCCCATTGCCATCTCCTGCACTCAGGTTGTTGCCGTTGAAGTTCAAGTCCGCCGAGTTCACCAATTCTCCCATGGTGATCGAATCTACGACTCCTTGCAACTCA
>JBCCVR010000165.1:0-17490 GCA_039194995.1 Cyanobacteria bacterium P01_E01_bin.42
AGAGAGAGCATTACAGAAAATCTCTTTAACTCAACAGCGAATTGACAATTATATTTTTATTACGACAGAAAGTATTGATGAAAATATTTTAGATTATGCACGCTCCTTGTATGCTTCTACTGGAGGAATAGAATTCGCGATTTTGAACTGTATTGGTTTTGTTCGGCATTTTTTGCATCTTTTTCATAGAATTAGAACCGATTTTTTGGAAGTTTATCAATCTTTAGTTTTAAGTGAGTCGGAAAGTGCAGTTAGTCAACCTGTCAAAGAAGCATTTTTAGCGATGCGTCAAGCAATGGAATTAGAGTCAGATTAGCCAGATAAAAAGATATAATCAACGTGAAAACAGAAGGCATATTTTATCAAATATTTCAAGCCTTTCCTAGCTTTTTCTTTGAACTCATAAATCGTCCTCTAGGAGATGCGATCGCCTATTAATCCCGTTCCAAATTTTCTTCTGCACTAAAGCGACTCACTAACTCCTCACGAGACAAAGTTAAGAGTAATTGCACTATCTCTTCTTCTTTTAATTTCAGTAAGGGTTCGACCAGAGCACTCAACTGTTCGTCAATCCCCCTAAAACGCACCCTCAAAATATTTTCAATCAGGCGCAATTCGCGTTGTATCCCTTCTTGTAGCCCTTCCTGTTTCCATTCTTCCCGTTAGCGGAGATAAACGGCTGATAAGTTCATAATGACCTCCCGATCCTCTTCGGTTATATTATCTCTTACTTCTATCGTTGTGCGCCAGTTCGTCAGCGCATCTAACAAATTCTCCCGAAATGGATTATCCTCGGGCAATTCAAATAACTCCTCCACTGCTTGCTTTTGTGTCCTTCCCCTGCCCAAAATCCGCAACCATAGTGTCTCCTCTGTTGTGGGTAACTGTTGATGCCATGCGACCCAATAAACCTAACTCGGAAATGAGAGAAGCAACACTGGGAGCAAACCAAACATCAATTTGTCGCACCTCACCCCGCACGTTGCGATTGATTTTAACCGTACCAAAAGGTGCTAATAATTCTTCCAAATATTCCTTAGCAAATTGGTCGTGAGATTGGTTGGTCATTTCAAGTTATGATGTTTGGCTATCTCGATATTATCGATCGCATTTAGTTGGAATGGTGGACAATTCAATGACGATCGCCAGCCCCAACTCAAAACTTGATGAAATAAGCGGAATATACGCAGAAGATTAAGACAATGTACCGAAAAAATCGATAGTTTCCCCGATCGCAAAGGGAAGCCAAAATACCAATCGCCGTTTAAAATGAAATCAGAAAGATTTTTTTAGCTTTATAGCCTCACAATCGCTGCATCTACCCCAACCGACACCATTCCCCCAAGAACAATGCGTCAATCTCCTTCTCATCTTGCTCGCGGCATTCTAGCCTCGTTGCTTCTTCTCGGTGGTATTGCAGGTAATACCTTACCCCTTTTGGCTCAAATCGACACGACAATCGGTTTTACTCCCCCCGACGAACATATCGGCGAACCCCGCAATACCGGAGCCGGAGGCAGTCGCGGTAAATGCCTGAGAGATCCCGAAGATGAGCCAGCTTTAACCGTTCTCGCTCCCCAATTGCCTCAATCTTCCGAACGGACGATCCTGCGTGGAGGACTGACCAAGGACGATTCTCCCGCTCTTTTCGTTTACGTTCCCGAAACTGTCGCCAAAACTGGAGATTTTCTCCTCCTCGAACAGCTTGACAATGGGATGAGCAAAGAACTCCACTACCACGAATTTTCTCTGCCAGAACAGTCGGGAATTGTCCGCTTTGCCCTTCCCGTTGCTCTAGAAGAAGGGAAAACTTATGAATGGCATTTTGCCCTGATTTGCGATCCCGACGATCGCAATGGCGATGCGATCGCCGCCGGAACCATCGAACGAGTTGACTCTGCTTCCCTCCCCAGTACTGCCGACCCGATCGCCCAAATCGAACATTACGGGAAAGCCGGACTATGGTACGACTTCTTTGCTCTTCTCACCGAAGAACAAGAAAGTTCGCCCCAATTGCGATCGGTTTGGGAAAGTGCATTGAGACGGGAATTCGGTCAAAATAGTCCCATTCCTCAAGCGCCGTTTCTCTCTTGCTGTTCCAGCATCGCCCGGGAAGAATAAGCGCGATCGCCCTGCCCGTTCGTTATCGAGGCAGACAACTGCAAAAATAGTTCGTATTGCTTGATAATCGTGCGTTGCAGGGCAATAATTGCCGGATTGACTTCTACATACTTGCGCTGGGGGTTAGCGAGATAGTTTTGCTGTTCGCTCTCGACCATTTCCACGTCCTGATCGAGGAATCTCTTAAATAAAAACTGCCAAATCAAGGATGTGAGTTGGGGTTTAAGAGAACTCAAAAGCCATTGGGGTAGAGGGAGTTTGAGAAACAAGTAGGAAAAGGAGCGCGTTTCTGCTTTGCCCACGGGCAAGCGCATGAGATAGATTGAAGACAGCCCTTCTAAAGAACTGCAATAGTGGGGATAGTTGTAGCGAATGGAAACTGTCTTTGTCGTCACCCGATCGCCGCGATCGCTAATTCCTAAAAACTGGGTCGCAAAATTTTGATAGGAAACCCGATAATCTGCCCGCACGAAGTCATCCCCTGCACTCAAATTCAGCAAGACCGGGTCGAACCAACCCTGTAACCCCCGATGGAGAAACCCGTGGAACACGTCCATTGTGTTTTCATTACAGGTGGAAAAATGGGCGCGAAAATGAGCCGGGATCGGAACGCCCAACCATTGGGGATCGTCGTATTCGGGAATCTCCGGTAGCGGTACGTCTCCAGCGAGGGCTGCATCCCCCGGAAAAACCCAAATGAGATTGTATTTTTCCCGTACCGGATAGCTGCGCGCTTTGGCAGGAGGGAGCTTTTGTTCCGAGGGAAAATAGGGAATTTTGACGCATTTACCCGTGCCGTTAAATTCCCAACCGTGGTAGGGACAGAGGAGGTGACAGCCTTGAATTTCTCCCTTGTGCAGGGCAACTCCTTTATGGGGACAGGCATCCTCGAGGGCGTGGAGTTGACCGCCATCGTCCCGAAAAACCGCGATCGCCTGTTGCCAGACCGTCACGGGTATAATCTGACCGGGTTTGACGCGATCGGCCCAACCCACCGGATACCAATAATTGGGATTAATCCCCACCTCGCGAATCCGATTTTGAACGACTTGCTCTTTTAGGGTCGTGGTCAGTTGCACCCGTGCTTCCTCAACTCAATCGATAAAATAATTATTTTCTAAGATACACCGCAATTCCAGCAGAATGGCCAATGCGATCGTAAAATTGCTGCCTTGGGGAAAGGTACGCCAAAACCAGATTGTGATAAAGCCAGAAACCAAACGGGCGTTTAAGATAGGAGAGAGGAATCGGTTATTTTCCCCGCCGCGATCGCGAACCCGATCGAAATCCTTGCTTCTCACCGAGTTTTTCTCCCGAACCATGCGTCAACTCTCTCGCAGTTTTATTGCTATCTTGCTTCTCGGCAGCGTTTTGAGTAACGCCGTACCGCTTCTGGCGCAAACTCGCCATTCTCTCAGTTTTATCCCTCCCGACGACCATATCGGCGAACCCACCAATACGGGAGGTGGTGGTAGTCGAGGCGATCGTTGCTTGGGAGATCCGATGCAAGATAATGCACCCCTGACCATCCTTGCTCCCAAGTTGTCACAAATTTCTGCAATCGGCTCGAATATTAAATTTGTACGCGGCGGTCTGACAACCGACTCATTTCCCTCCCTTTTTGTTTATCTTCCCAAGACCCGCGCCAAAATGGGAGAATTTGTTCTCATCGATCGCAAGATGAATCGGGAAGTCTACTATAAAGAGCTTTCTTTACCTGAAGAGTCAGGCATTATTCGTTTTCCAATTCCCATTGGTTTGGAAGAAGGCACAACCTATGAATGGAATTTTTCCCTCATTTGCCCTGAAATCAACGATCCAGAGTTGCTTCGACGTTATAATTCCAATAGCAACGAGTCTTCCCTCAATCCCGTTGTAATCGGTCAAATCAAGCGAGTTTCTCTGACGGAGGAGTTAGCCGCACAAATGGATGAGGCTTCTTTAGAAACGAAAATCGAACTCTACGGAAAAGCCGGATTGTGGTATGACTTTTTTGCCCTGTTGACCGAAGGCATTGCGAGATCGTCCCAGTTACAAGCAGCATGGCAAAATAGCCTCATGCGAGATATCGACCCCGACGGTCCGATTTTTCAAGCTCCTTTTCTTGCTTGTTGTTCCCTACCCTCCGAGGGAGAATAGAGGCAAAAATCCTCGCCAATGTTATGCCCCAATCCCCCGAGCGATCGCAACAGAAAACAATTTGGCAATTTCTCCAACAGTGGCGGGGTGTTTTGGTAACAACCCCGAGTATTGCCCTATTGGTCATTCTTTTACGGGGCTTGGGGTTCGTGCAACTCCTCGAATGGACTTTGCTGGATCGCTTTTTCCTGTGGAAACCCGCCGAACCTGCGGATGAACGTATTGCGATTGTTGCCATTGACGAGGAGGACTTGCAAGAGATCCGACAGTGGCCGATCTCGGATGGAATTTTGGCGGAACTGCTGACGAAAATCAACGCCCACCAGCCTCGGGCGATCGGTTTGGATTTGTATCGCGATCTGGCCATCCCTCCCGGTACGGAGACCTTAGCAGAGGTATTTACCTCGACGGAAAACCTGATCGGCATCGAGAAAGTGACTGGGGATGAATTTGGCAAATCCGTGGCTCCTCCCCCCCTACTCGCCAAAAGCGATCGCGTCGGGGCTGCGGATTTTTTATTTGATGAAGATGGTACGATCCGGCGCGCCCTTTTGTCCCTGCGCTATGCAGACGGGCGGACGGTTTTTAGTTTTCCGGTCAAGTTGGCATTGTTATACTTGCAAGCGGAAAACATCGTTCTCGAACCCCTTGACAATGCCGGGCGCGTCCGTTTGGGCAAGGGAATTTTTGCCCCTCTAGAGGACAATATCGGCGCTTATGTCAATGCCGACGATCGCGGCTATCAAATCCTTTTTGCCTTTCGCGCCCCCCCTTGCAAGAATTGTTCCTCGTTTCCGATCGTGTCCATGCGAGACGTAATTAACGAAAGGATCGATAAGGAGATGTTCCGCGATCGCATTGTTTTAATTGGGGTTTCGGCGGCCAGCGTGCAAGATCGCTTTTTTACCCCCTACGGTCGCAATTTTCCCACTGCACCCACGGGGGTAGAAATTCACGCCCACGCCACCAGTTTGCTCTTGGGGGCTGCTTTGGACGATCGCTGGCTGTTGCGGGGTTTGCCAGATGGAATTGAGTGGCTGTGGGTATTTTGCCTATCAGGAGTGGGGGCGGTCTTAAGCGGGCAGGTTTGGCGTTGGGAAGGGAAGGGTTTGGGGATTGTAGTGGCGGGAATGGGGGCGATCGCGGTATCTTACGGTACCTTTTTATTGGGATGGTGGTTGCCTGCGATTACACCTTTGCTGGCTTTGGTGGGTTCGGCGATCGCCATGGGGGCCTATCTAACTTATGTGGCCCGAGAGGATCGAGAAACTGTTATGAACTTGCTCGGCCAGCACGTCAGTCCTAAAATTGCCCAAGCAGTTTGGAACGATCGCTATCAACTGCTTGAAGAAGGGCAATTGGTGGGACAGCAGATGGCTGCCACGGTTTTATTTTCTGATATTAAGGGGTTTACGAGTATTACCGAAAGCATCAAGCCCAAAATTTTAATGCAGTGGTTGAATGAATATATGAAGGCCATGTCAGAAGTGGTATTAGAACACGATGGGGTGTTGGATAAATTTATCGGCGATGCGGTGATGGCTGTATTTGGGGTTCCCCTCCCGAAAATCGATGGGGAAGAAATCGAGCAAGATGCCCGCGCGGCCGTCAATTGCGCGATCGCAATGGCAGCAAAAGTGGAAGAACTGAACCTGCGCTGGCGCGATCGGGGTTGGCCGGAAGTGGCGGTGCGGGCGGGTATTGCCACGGGGGAGGTCGTCGCGGGCAGTTTGGGCAGCCGCCAGCGTTTGAACTATACGATTATCGGCGATAGCGTCAATGTTGCTTCCCGTTTGGAAAGTTACGATAAATCCATTGATGGCGGTTCGTTTCGCATTCTTATCAATGAAGAAACCTATCATTGCATCAACCCAGAGATCCCGGTCAAATATTTGGGGGAATCGCAACTCAAAGGGCGATCGCAAGTCGTGAAAATTTACCAAGTTCTTTGGAAAGACTGAAACGTTCCCATCTCCTCCCCTTGTTTTTTCCCGAAAATAATGTTATCCTATCTTGATAGAACGGCGGGTGTCGCCAAGTGGTTAAGGCAGTGGATTGTGATTCCACCATTCGCGGGTTCGATCCCCGTCATCCGCCCTAGAAATATCCGGAGTCAATCAGCACTACTCACTTCTTACTCAATCGTAGCCAACAAGAGTAAAGAATTGTAATGCTGACTTTATCTTGATTTCAGAGACAGCTCTCACAATCTTCACGTTTATTGATTGAATGAGAATTACCTTTTAACAAGGCTTAGGAGGTTCTTCTGTTAAAAAGTCACTCCAAAAGATGGCGCTGGATCATTTCGATTTCTCCAAGGCGATCGCTTCGTTCTCGTCCCTTTATCTCATCTTTGGGATAAGCAATTTTTGGGAAATTTTCTCTCTTTTCAAAACTTAAGGAAACGCGATTCGGAAGATATTCAAATAATCCATATATTTTCTCAACAAAATGTTACGGGAATTCACATAAAAGCGATGGCCATTGTTAAAAATTATTGTTAAAAATTATTGTTAAAAATTATTGTTAAAAATTTTAACTTAAATTTAATGGGCGAGTCAATCTAAAATTTGTTAGCATTTTGGCACGTCAAGAACGACCGAACACTTCATAGATTCATGAATTCTTAAACTTTTTATGTTCATTCTTAACCGCTTAACTATAAAATCGAAAATCTTGCTAATGCTCCTTAGCGTTAGTCTCACTTCCATCGGCATTATTGGCTATTTAAGCTGGAATCGGAGTCGTGCCGCTCTAACAGAAACCCTTTTCGAGCATTTGACCAGTCTACGAACGTCAAAAGGTCATCATATTGAAGCCTATTTTCAAGATGTTAGCAATCAATTGCACCTGTTCGCAGAAGACCGCGAAATTATTTCCTCAATGGTTGAGTTTAATAAAGGGTTTAAACGACTCAACCGCCAGCACGTCTCTGAGGAAGTTAAAGAATCCGTTCAAGAATTTTACGAACAAGAATATTTCCCCAGACTGACGGAAAATCTTTCGGGAGAACCCACCTACGAAAACTACCATCCCGAAACTCAAGCCGCCGAATATCTGCAATATCATTATATCGTCGCTAACGAACATCCCATCGGCGAAAAAGATCTTCTTTTTGATGCTGAAGACGGTAGCGACTACAGCGAATTTCACCGCCGCCACCATCCTTTTTTCGAGGATGTGATTAAAAAATCCGGCTATGAAGATCTATTCTTAATTAATCATAAAACTGGCGATATTGTTTATTCTACCCATAAAGAAGTAGACTTCGGAACGAATATCGATACCGGTCCCTATCGCCGCAGCAGTCTTGCAGCAGTGGTCGAAAAAGTTCGGGACAATCCCGAAAAAGGAGCCATTCAAATCGCCGATTTTAAAATTTATCGTCCCTCCTTTGGCAGACCTGCGGTTTTTCTGGCGGCTCCTATTTATAATGGGCCTCATTTCATTGGTATTATCGCCGTTGAACTAGCATTAGAAAAACTCGATCGCGTGATTTCCGATGAGGGAGACTGGGAAGGAGATGGTTTGGGAAAAACAGGGGAAGTATATCTCGTCGGTCCCGATCTCCTCATGCGTTCTGATTCTCGTTTTGTTGTCGAAACATCGGAACATTCTTCTCATTCTGGGGAGTCCGAACATTCTTCCCATTCCGAAAAAACCGAATCTTCCCAAGAGTCCGATCTCGCCGAAGAATCTCATTCTGAAGAAGGCCAACATTCTGAAGAATCGGAGAATACTGAAATCACTGAAGTTGCAGAGACAGAAACACCCAAAAGATATCGCGATTATTTACTGGGAGGACATCATAACTCCGAACAAACCCTCAATCTCATCGAAAATCTCGGCACGACGGTGTTATTGCAAAAAGTCGATACTGAAGCCGTGAGAGAAGCATTTGAAGGCAATGAAGGCATCAAAACCATTAAAGGCTATCGCGGTGTCGAAGTCCTTAGTTCCTATGCACCTTTAGATATTCATTTGGAAGGCATGGAATTGGCGATCGTTGCCGAGATGGAAATCGATGAGGTGTATCGTCCCATCTATAATTTACAAACCTATCTGCTGATTTCTACCGTTCTTTTAATTCTTTTGATTACCCTGATTGCGATCGCGATCGCTACCCGTTTCGTCAAACCCATTGAAACCCTCGTAGAAGCCGTCGATCGTGTCAAAGATGGAGACTTAGATACGGAAGTTAACATGGATACTGAGGATGAATTCAGTACCCTAACCAATGAATTCAACAAAATGATTGAAAGTATCCGCAATCAACGCACTCTCGTGCAACAAAAAGACCGGGAAAATGATGCCCTATTGCTCAATATTCTACCCACTTCGATCGCCACGAGATTGAGAAAAGGAGAAACGGAAATTGTCGATTATCTCCCTCAAGTCGCCGTACTCGTTTCTGAAATTAAAGGCATTAATTCTGTTGCATCTCAAGGGAAAGATGTTGCAAAAATTGTCAAAGTTTTAAACGAAATTATACAAGCCTTTGACGAAGCCGCCGATCGCTTGGACGTAGAAAAGATAAAAACCCTCGGAGGCAATTATATCGCGGCTTGTGGTGCAACTAAACCCCACCTCGATCGCGAAAAACGCATTGCCGATTTTGCCGTAGAAATGTTCCAAATTCTGCGGAAAATAAATACGGAAAAAGATCTAACCTTGAGTATAAAAATAGGCATTCATTCCGGAACGGGAATCGCAGCAATTTTAGGAAAGAAACGATTTACTTACGATCTTTGGGGAGAAGCGATCGATACTGCTGTTACTCTCAATGAATATGCCGCCCCCAATACTATCTTAGTAACCCAAGATGCTTACGAACGCCTCAAAGATTTATATATTTTCGAGACCGGACAAATACTCTCATTTAAAGAGAAAGGCGATGTTCAAACATGGCTGTTGCGCAATGACACCAACGCTAACCAATTCTTAACAGATTTAGCCCAACAAACTACTTCCAAACAAGAGCCGAAAACTCTTTTACCCGCAGCAGCAAACAGGAATGGGAAGTCGGGAACGTACAAGAATTCTGCAAACGGAATGCTGACGCATCAAACAGTCTCCACCCATACGACAGACGGAAAAACTAAGCCAAACCCTGAAGAAGCAAAACACCAAAATCCTCGCGATATGGTACAAATTGCCTTCGATAATCCCAGACTCAAACGCCAAGAGAAATCCTCAGAATCCAAAAAAATATGGACAAAAATCACCGATCCCTTTAAACGCTAGAAAATTCCGATCGCTTTCAATCAATGTGAATTTTGAATTTTGAATCATTATGGAACAATCTGCGATCGTTTGGACATTGATTCTCGCCCTTGGTTTTCCTTTCTTTATTCTCATCTTTGGTGAAGTTATCGAAAGATTGGAACGGCGCAAGAATCCCCTGGCAACTTTTTTTCGTAAGTTGCGCCACTATGTTTTGCCTTCTTTAGCTGTATTTTTATTAATTCGGCAATTTCAACCGCAACTCTCGCAGACAACCCAAACTGAAATTATTCTGCGTCCCATTGAAACGATATTTTGGCTCGCTGTTATCTATGCAGCTCTCTCTTTCATTAATATTCTGTTAACGCCCAAAGAGCGAAAGCAATCTTGGCAAATTAGAATTCCCAGTTTGCTTTTTCACTCTCTGCGGATGAGCGTGATTTTAATTATCGCCGGTTATATTTTTGATGCCATTTGGGAAGTCGATCTCGGTCAATTAGCAACGGCTTTAGGGGTTGGTTCTCTGGTGATTGCCCTAGCATTACAAGACACCCTTAGTAACCTCGTATCAGGCTTTTTGCTCCTGTTTGAAGCCCCTTTTAAAATCGGCGATTGGTTGCGCGTTGGAGATATTGAAGAAGGGGAAGTTTTAGAAGGAGAAGTAATCGAATTGAATTGGAGAGCCGTGCGCTTGCGAACTGCCGATCGCGATATTGTCATTATTCCTAATGGGGTTTTAGGTAGCAATATCATCTACAATTATACCTTAATGGATCCCCTCCATGCCGAACGAGTTGAAATTACTTTTTCCTATCAAGATCCACCCAACCAAGTCAAACGAATCCTCTATGAAACTGCGATCGCTACAGGAGGCGTTTATCGAGAGCCACCCCCAGAAGTGAGAACCATTGCTTATGAAGAAAGTTCGATTCTCTATGAAGTTAAATTTTACGTCAAAAACTTTGACGATCGCGATGATGTTAAAGATGCAGTCACGACTCGCCTCTACTATGCCGCTAAACGCTACCGTTTGCACTTCTCCGAGCAAGTTTTAGGGGAAACTATTTCACCCCCAGAAATCCCGCGATTTTTACAGACTCTGCCTTACTGTAAATCACTCAATCAAACCACTATCGATACTCTCGTACAATCCATCCTTGTTAAAGATTACGGTATCGATGAAACGATCGTTGAAGAAGGAGAAATCGATGATGGATTGTTTATTATTTGGGCAGGAGCCGTTCGACTGAGCATTCGCGATCGCGTCCGAGAGGAACGAGAAGTCGTCCGCTTGGAACGTTCGGAATTTTTGGGGAAATGGCACTGTTACCACGCGAAGTCAGTCCCGTCTCGGCGAAAGCCATTGAAGATTTAACCGTGTTGGTAATTCCTCGAGAAACTGCCATTCAACTCATTTCTAGCAATCCTCAATTTGCCTTTGAAATGACGCAATATATCGACGAACGCCGGAAAATTATCCAAATGATTGCCGGAATCGAACAAAACTGGAACGGACAACAGAATAACATCATCGCACCAGTTTTTAGCCTTGAATCTTTGCAAAATTATAATAATAATGGAGAAGAAGGCTAAAATGAGACGAATGAGACGTTGGAATTTTCTCTTTTTTATCTGGCTATCTTTGTTTGCGATCGCCTGTCAAGCGCAAGTTGAAGAACAACTAGAACATATTCCTTCTGCGGAGATCGAAGCCGACGACGAAGAACGAACGACTTCTCGAGCTGTGTCCCTAGAGCAAACTTCAACGTTCTCAAAAGAAGAGTTAGAAAACGTGCAATCTGTGGGGAATGTAAAACTAACGGAGATCGAACCCCTCGAAATTTATGACGATCTCTTTATTGCCGGCAGTTCCAGCGTTCATCCCCTCGTACAAGCCCTCTACGATCGCTTTATTGAAGAGGGATTTTCCGGTGTTATCGAAATAGAAAGTATTACCTCGGGGGACGGGTTTCGCTTATTGTGCGAGGGAACGACAGACATCGCCAGTGCCAGCCGTCGCATGGAGGGAAGATTTCTCGAAGCGTGCAAAGAACGCGGTTTCAATCCCATTCCCTTTCGCATTGGTACGAGTGCTGTTGTTATTATTGTTAATGCGAAGAATGATTTTGCGAGTAATATTTCTTTAGAAGAATTAGCTCGGATTTTTACAGCAGAAAAATGGTCGGATGTCAATTCCAACTGGCCCGATGAAGATATTATTCGTTTTATTCCTATTGCCGAATCGGGAATTGTTGATTTTTTTGGTGCGAGAATTTTAGCAGAAGATTTCGAGAGTTTAATCGAAGCACCCAATACGACGGAAGATGAAGATCAAAATCT
Organism: Cyanobacteria bacterium P01_E01_bin.42; assembly: GCA_039194995.1. Lineage (GTDB taxonomy): Bacteria > Cyanobacteriota > Cyanobacteriia > Cyanobacteriales > Spirulinaceae > CCY15215. The sequence goes on from JBCCVR010000165.1 coordinate 11,824, forward strand.
CGTCGCGCGTTCGGTTGCCCTAGAACCTTATGGTGTTGCTTTTGTTTCCTACGCTTATTACAAAGCCAATTCACGAGAATTAAATCTCGTTTCCATCCAGGGCATTACTGCCAACCTCGAAACCGTTAATAGCGAACAATATCCCCTCACTCGTCCTCTTTTCCTCTATTCTGATGCCAAAATTATGCAGGATAAACCACAAGTCGCTGCATTTCTCAACTTTTTTCTCAGTAATGTCAATGAAGAAATTCCCAAAGTCGGTTATTTTCCAGCAACTGTAGAAGCCCTCGATGAAGCTGAATTAAATTGGCTCGAGGCAACTGAAAATTAAAGGAGGGAGCAACAATGCGCCACCAAAATCAATTTTATTGCCTCATTTTAATGGGATTTGCGATCGCCTGTGCGGATCCAAATCTCGAATTAACGTCCGAACCTTCTCCTCTAGATATCTCCTCCCATTCTGCCGATATCGATCCCCTTGCTGAAGAAACCAGAGTAACCTCTTCTCCTTTTGAAGAGCCGGAAATCGGTAAAGTTCGCTTGCCAGAAATTGAACCTTTGGGCATTCAAGAAGATTTCACCATTGCCGGCAGTTCTACCGTGCATCCCCTCGTCCAAATCCTGTACGATCGCTTTATCGAAGAAGGCTATCATGGAGAAGCCCTCTTAGAAAGCATCACCTCAAATTCAGGATTCGAACTCTTTTGTCAAACCGAAGAAGCCGATATCGTCAGTGCCGATCGCCCCATTCGCGATGACGAAATACAAGCCTGTTCTCAACGCGATCGCATTCCTATTCCCTTTCGTATTGGTACTGATGCGATCGTCGTTGCCGTGCATCCAAACAATGACTTTCTAGAGAACCTTTCCTTAGAAGAATTAGCGCAAGTTTTCACCGCCGAAAAATGGTCGGATGTCAATCCCAACTGGCCGAAAAAAACCATCGAACGGTTTATTCCCAGTCGCGAATCGGGAACCTTAAGTATTTTTGTCGATCGGGTCTTTCAAGGGCGATCGCGAGGGATTTTAAATGCCCCCAATACCACAGAAAATGACGAAGAAGAACTCCTCGCTCAATCCGTGAGTTTAGATGCTTATAGCGTCAGTTTTTTTAGTTATGCTTATTATCTCGATTATGCAGACACCTTAAAATTAATTGCGATCGCGGGAGTTCCTGCCAATCGCCAAACCATTAAAAATGAAGAATATCCCTTGACTCGTCCGCTTTTTTTGTATTCCGATGCCAAGATTATGCGGGAAAAATTGCAAGTATCCGACTTTCTTGACTTTTTTCTCACAAATGTTAACGAAGAAATTGGCAAAGTCGGTTATTTTCCCGATGATGCAGATACCCTCGACGAAGCCGAAACCAATTGGTTGAAAGTCATGGGAAAGAAAAGAGGAAGTAGAGTTGAGAGATAATCTTTAATTTTTCTCTATAGCAATTGTCAAGCTAAACTTTGGACACCCATGAACCAATTATCAACCTAGATGTTGCACGGGGGGTTTGGGGGCGGTGCTGCGCCCACAATGGGGGGGGGCTGGGGGGGAGACCGCCCCCCCAAGAACTTCGGGTTCTCAGAGGACGTTCACGATCACTCTAACTCATATTCTTACCTAAAACTCAATCGCCAAATAAAGCTGGCGCATTTTGTGAGAGATATCCTCGACACTCAACGGTTCGAGCGCAGGCATTTGCATGGTTTCAATCAGATACTTGCGCTGATAGCGAGCAAATTGTTCGCTGAGAAGCTCGATCGCTTGTTCGTCTCGGTGCATAGTTTTCGCCAAAGCCGTGCGAGAAATGACCAACAGCGCCGTTTCTTCAAGCGCCGTCATCTTCGCGTCAACAAGGGGCTGTCCCAAAAACAAGCAAGGTTCGCCAAACACATTCCCCGCTTGTAACTGTTCGACAGGGGCGGGAGGACGTAGAGAAAGAAACTCTTGGCGATATTCGGGATCGGGAATTTCCGCAGCTAAATCGCGATAAAGCCAGTAAAGTGAGGTAATGCCCTTGGCAGCTTCTCGCGTTTGGGGAAACGCACCGGGTCCGAGATAGCGCGCCAACTGACGGGCAACCGTTTCCACCGTCTCCGTCGCTAAAGGGACGCTGCGCTTTTTCGCCCGACGATTGAAACGCAAAAATTCCTGTTTCTCAAGGGTACCGATCTCCCTGCGTTCGATTTCAACACAGCCGGAAAGAATGATAAACATAGACGCTTCTGGCAGACGATCGCGATCGAAGGTTTCCCGCGCGTCGAATAAGAGAGAATGAGAATGGCGCAAGAGAACTTCTCGGGTTTCCAAATGGAGGGGGGCAAATAAATCGATCGCGCTCAAACGCTGAATGCAGAGATCGCGATCGGGGACGACAGCATCGGCAATCATCTGCTGGCGGTGTAAAGCATACCAAATGCGACACAAAATCTCGCGATCGGTTTGCAAGGTTGCCAAGCGGTAATCGTTGGGATAGTAATAAATTTTATAATTTCCCCAAAGCGCCCCATCCTCGCGCTCGTATTCCCACAATCTGGCATTGACTGGGTAATCGGGATTGAGATTATGAATGGGTTCGTTAACAATAGCCGTGCAAACCGTCTCGATCGCCTGTTGGGGCGGAAAAGAAGCCGGTAGAGTAAAATCAACGCTGCGTTGGACTTTACCCCCCGTGGGAATCACCCGGATAGAATCTGCCGAGAGAGACCCGTTCGGAACGTGAAGGAGGATACCGTCAATGGTTTTCAGAGTGGTTGCTCGCCAAGTAATGGCAACGACTAACCCCTCGATATCTTGAAAAATTGCCGTATCGCCGATTTGAAAGGGTTGGTCGATCCGCAGGGCAATACCCGAGAAAAAGTTACCCAACGTGGACTGCAACGCAAAACCGAAGACAACACTAAAAACCGCAGAAGTCGTGAAGAGGGCAGCAACATCTTTACCGAGGATAAGTAGGATCGCGATCGCATAGATACCATAGAGAAATAGAGCAACCACGAGGCGCAATAAGGCAGAAGGTTTTTTGCGTCGGGCGCGGGCAAACCAAACATCGACCAGAAGGAAGGAGAGAATATTAACCAAAGCAACCCCACTACAAACTGCAACGGAAATTTGTAGGGTGCTGGTGAGAGTTGATGAAAAAATGTCGGGATTACTGCTGGCAAAAACATACAAAAACAGCAATATCCCGGTGATGGAAATGACAATGAGAGAGAAGGCATTCATTAGGTATTAGTTATTAGTTATTAGTTATTGGGTGCCTGCACTGAGCGACTTGTGCTGAGCATCGTCGAAGTAAGCCGAAGTGTTGGGAGCCAGATAACGAGCAACAAATAATCAACAACAAAACTATTTTTGCTTGATGAGCCGATCTTTTTTACGGGCGGCACTGCGATCGGATAAAGACTTGGTGAGGCTAATGAGTAGGCGATCGATCGATTTACTGAGGATGCCCAATTCATCTGTTCGCTCCGTCGGCAAATGGACGATTTCGCTTTCCCCGAGGCTGACTTCTTCGACTAAATGGGCAATAGAGTTGAGGGGATAAATAATCCACCGCCGCACCAATAAAATGACGACAGTATAGGCAAGAAGAAAGATACTGGCAATCAGTAACAGAAAAGACAGCAAAGAATCTCGCACGACTTGGCGAGTGACGGAAACGGGAATGGAAATGAGACGAATGCCGATAATTTCATTCAGTTTCCAACCAAAACCATTCACATCGCCATAGGTTTTGATGAGACTGACGGGGGCGCGATCGGGGGTGCTGTGACAATCGAGACAACCTTCTTGGGTAATTTTAATCGGTTGGGTTACATACAGCGTTTCGATGCCGGAGCGCGCGATGCGATCGCCGATCAGTTCTTTGAGATCGGGATTGTCAATAAAAGTTTGAATGAGTTCGACTTGCCAACCTTCTGCTAAATCCTTGGGGTTGGTGGGATTGAGGGCGCGTTCGGCATAGGTATAGGTTTTATACTGGTCGTCCAAGCGGGCAAATATTCGCTGCGCGCCATAGGAAGGAACCGTTTGGGGTAAAAATTCATTTTCCATGCGATCGCTCAAGAGGGGGCGAATTTCCTCGGTCGTGTACAGTCGGGCAGCAACGGCGGTGTTGAGCAAAACTTCAGCTTTGTGGATGGTGTCTCTTCTAGCGTTTGTGTTTTCAATCGCGTAAGCGGCAAGCCCTGCGACTAACCAACCGCAGAAAAAGATCGCGAGCAGGATCAGGGCCAGTCTGGTTTGTAGTTTCATTTTGGCGAGATTGGAGATAGCGAGTGGCGATCGAAGACAAATAACTTCATGCTAATTCGATTCCCTGACAATTGAGTAGTCCTTGGCGCTATCTAGATTAAAAGATTGATGTTAAGCAGTTATTAAGATGAGGAAAAGTGACAAAACGATCGCCACAATCAAAACAAGGCAGGGCGATCGTGCAATCGCTAATAAGCGTAAATAACATACCAAATCAAACAGCCGATCAGCCAAATGACGGGAAAAGCGATTTTGCCGATGCGAACGAGTTGATAGTTTTTGATTCCGATTGCCTGCATCTGTTTGCTATGCCCCACAATCACCAAACACAACTGCAAGCCGATTAAAGCATAGAGTAAGTAAAAAGCGTAGTCGAGGGCAACGACATAGCCCACGCCATCCGGTAGCGAGTCCAACAAACTGAGGTGATAGAAAACAACCGCTAAGAGAACTCCGCCGATCGCCTCGACAGAAATATCCTCAAATGGTAAAAACATTAGAGAATAAGCCACCAGTACAAAAAACCATAAAGGCAATAGATTTTTAATACTGAAGCTGAGAAGATCTCTGGCAATTTCAATTTCCACATTAAACTGAGAATATCTCAACTGCGAGTTCGTGTTTGCCAAAACCCGATACCCCAATGTTGAGTCATCAATATCCGTACTCTGATAATAATTAATGCTCTTAATATGCCAATCTGTAATCGTGCCAAAAACTTGATTTTTCTCAAAACTTTCCAATATATCTTCTTCCGTAATCTTATTTGTCCCTAGCAAATCTAAGACGTAAATAATGCGATTTCTGGTTAAATTATAATGTTGAAAACGGATCGATAAGATTTGGCGGTCAAAAGGATAATCATGAAAATCAAAGCGATCGTAGAAGTCCGCTTTCATTTGATAAATAGTATGCTTGAGACCATCAACAACTTCCAATTCTAGTGGCTCATCTAAAGTTAATCTTTCTCCAGAATCAAGGCGATCGACATCGTAGTTAACAAACTCGATATTGTCGGGATTGATGTTACTCGCTCTATATTTAAACCAAAGATAAAAATCTAGTAAGTAAGATGAGTTTTTTTCATCGATATTATTAACTTCGTTGATATCGATGCCAGTATAAATAATATGAGTTTTTTGTAAATAGCGATCGCCAATATTAATGATTTCTTCTTGTTGTAATTGTTCGTCTAAATTGGAAACGAAATCGAGATTTTCAATAGGGGAAAGCTGAACCGCAGCAGAAATAAACTGCCCCTCCTCGAAAACCCCCATCAAAATTGATGTTGACGATTCTCCTTGGCGATTAAAATAAAAATCTCTCGTTAATCCTCGAACTGCGGTTTCGGGTGAATCAATCTGTATTAGTCCTTCGCGGATGAGTCTGCGATCGCCTTTGATATCCTTCCCC
>JBCCVR010000166.1:0-17490 GCA_039194995.1 Cyanobacteria bacterium P01_E01_bin.42
ATACAAATACAAAAATTAATATTTAATTAAATACGAAAAAAAAGAGCCTAATTTTACCTATTTGCCAACTCTATAATTTTTCTGTAAATAAAAAAACACGACTCTAGTTTTGTTTGCATTCAATCAATCTCAGCAACGCGAAATCCCATCTGGCACTGGTACAAGTCGGGAAGTTTCTCGCGACTGCGATCGCGAAGATTGAGATCGCTACCTCGATCGACTTCCACAGATTGGTATTTTCGCTGGGTAGAAATTGCCAAACCGCACCCTAATTTTCCCTGATGCCAACGGGGTAAACCCTGACTATCCGCCAAAAGACAATTACAACAAACCTGTTGCGGAGAAATGACTTGCTCGTCCGTGAGAATTACTAACATTTCGCCTCTTTTAAAAGTATTCTTTTATACGCTTTGCCCCTATTCTAATTTAACTTTTTAAATAAACCGTAGAGATTGCTACATAACTTAACTAAATCTAAAGATTGCGATCGCGTAGCTCTGACTGGATGGGGTATGATAAAGGACTCGCCCACCTTTAAAAGTAAATATTATGAGCGCAACTAACGCGGATTTGCTCCTGCAAACGGATCCTGAAATTGCCAGTATTATCAATCTCGAATTACAACGGCAGCGCGATCGCCTCGAACTCATCGCCAGCGAAAATTTTACCTCTGCGGCAGTCATGGCTGCCCAAGGTTCCGTCTTAACAAATAAATATGCTGAAGGATTACCGAAAAAACGCTATTACGGGGGCTGCGAAGTTGTCGATCGCGCCGAACAACTGGCGATCGACCGAGCCAAACAGCTTTTTGGCGCAGTAATGGCGAATGTCCAACCCCATTCCGGCGCACAAGCCAATTTTGCCGTTTTCCTCACCCTCCTCGAACCCGGGGATAAAATCCTCGGTATGGACTTATCCCACGGCGGACACCTCACCCACGGTTCTCCCGTTAACGTTTCCGGGAAATGGTTTCAAGTCGCCCAATACGGAGTCGATCGCGAAACGGGTTGTCTCAACTTCGAGCAAATTCGCGAAATTGCCCTGAAAGAACGCCCCAAACTCATCATTTGCGGTTACTCTGCCTACTCCCGCACCATCGACTTTGCCAAATTCCGGGAAATTGCTGATGAAGTCGGCGCTTATCTCATGGCCGATATCGCCCATATTGCCGGATTGGTCGCCACCGGACTCCACCCCAACCCCGTCCCCCATTGCCACGTCGTCACCACCACCACCCACAAAACCCTACGAGGACCCAGAGGGGGATTGATTCTGACCCGTGATAAAGAATTGGGTAAGAAACTCAATAAAGCCGTTTTTCCCGGCACTCAGGGCGGACCTTTAGAACACGTCATTGCCGGTAAAGCCGTTGCCTTCGGAGAGGCGCTTAAACCCGAATTTAAGACCTATTGCGGGCAGGTGATCGAAAATGCCCAAACTCTCGCCTCTCGCCTCGTAGAACGGGGATTTCAGATTGTTTCTGGGGGCACGGACAATCACCTCTGTTTGGTCGATTTGCGCTCCATCGGCATGACCGGGAAAAAAGCCGAACGCCTCCTCGAAGAAGTCAACGCCACGACTAATAAAAATACCGTTCCCTTTGATCCCGAATCTCCCTTCGTCACCAGTGGCGTGCGCTTGGGTTCTCCCGCCATGACTACCCGAGGCATGGGTAAAGCAGAATTCATCGAAATTGCCAATATCATCGCCGATCGCCTCCTCAACCCCGAAGATGAGAGCATCGCCGAAGATTGTCGCCATCGAGTCGCCAGTTTGTGCGATCGCTTCCCCCTCTACGACCATTTGAAAATTCCCGCCCCGGCGATGGTTTGATTTCAGTCACCAGTCACCAGTCACCAGTCACCAGTCACCAGTCACCAGTCACCAGTCACCAGTTACCAATTCCCCATTGGCGAGATGGGAAACTTTGGTGTAGACTTTGAGCGATCCCATTCGGTTTTTTTTACCTGCCAGATGCCTCTCCATCTGTATCACCTCATTGCCTTTCTCATTTCCGCGCTCGTCGTCCTCTGGAGTACGCCTGTCGTCAAAACGATCGGCCTCAAAAGCGGCCACGTCGATCGCCCTAACGAACGTAAGGTTCACCGAGAACCAATGGTTCGTTTGGGAGGGGTATCCATTTTTATCGGCACCGTCTCGGCTTTAATTATCGTTTACTTTTTGGGCGGTTTTAATAACCTCCCCCCACAAGAACAAGGAAGTCTTTGGGGGGTTCTTTTAGGAGGCATTGGCTTTTTCGCGATCGGTTTGGCAGACGATTTGTTGAATCTCAGCCCGATTTTGCGGCTATTCATGCAAGTCGCCGTTTCTGCCGTGGTTTGGTATATGGGAGTGCGAATTGAGTTTCTTTCCATTCCCTTTGATAATGGTTTGGTCTATACGAGTTGGCTGAGTTTGCCCATTACCGTCCTCTGGTTGACAGGGATGCCCAATGCCATCAACTGGATTGACGGTCTGGATGGCTTGGCGGCTGGCGTATCGGGCATTGCCGCCGTTGTCATGCTGATTGTCACCCTGTTTATGGATCAACCCACTGCGGCGTTAATTGCAGCAGCTTTAGCCGGGGGAGCCCTCGGATTTTTGCGCTATAACTTTAATCCCGCGCAAATTTTTATGGGAGACGGGGGCGCGTATTTTATGGGATTTACCCTCGCGGGGGTAGGAACTGTCGGGCTGGTTAAAAGCGCCGCCGTCACTGCTGTTCTCTTGCCCTATTTGATTCTCGCCGTCCCCATTCTCGATATGTCCGCCGTGATTATCGCTCGCCTGCGTCACGGGAAATCTCCATTTTTGGCAGATAAACGCCACCTGCACCATCGCTTGCTTGAAGCGGGCATTCCCCAACGCTTAACGGTGTTGTTCATCTATGCTTTAACCTTATGGGTAGGGAGTTTGGCGCTTGCCTTTTCCGGCATTCCCAGTGGGGCAGCTTATGCAACAGGAGCCTCTCTGCTGTTAGCTTATGCAGGCTGGCAGGTTTGGCGTAAAACTCGAGTTCCGAGGTAGTTTCAACATCCCTCAACCTAGATTCGCAATTTGTAATTAAAAATGATATGAGTGCGGAAATTATTTGTGTGGGAACGGAATTGCTGTTGGGGGATATTCTCAACAGCAATTCCCGCTATTTAGCACAAGAATTGGCAAAATTAGGCATTCCCCACTATTACCAATCGGTAGTGGGAGATAATCCTGCGCGGATTAAAAGTGTGGTTGAAGTGGCGATCGCCCGTGCTTCGATTCTCATCTTTACGGGGGGACTGGGGCCCACTCCCGACGATTTGACGGTAGAAACCCTCGCCGATTTTTTTGAAGCCCCTTTAGAAGAAAATCCGGAAGTTTTACAGGATATTACCGATAAATTTGCCCAACGGCGCAGGCAAATGACCCCCAACAATCGCAAGCAAGCGTTAATCCCCGTCGGTGCCGAGGTTTTGCCCAACCCGACGGGAACTGCACCGGGTATCATTTGGCAACCCCAAAAAGGACTCAGCATCTTAACGTTTCCGGGGGTTCCTTCAGAAATGCACCGGATGTGGGAGGAAACTGCCATTCCCTACCTCAAGAGTCAGGGTTGGGGAGAGGAAATTATTTACAGTCGCTTGCTCCGGTTTTGGGGAATTGGTGAGTCAGCATTGGCGACTAAAGTTACACACCTGTTTGATAGCACGAATCCCACCGTTGCCCCTTACGCAGGCAAAGGAGAAGTGCGCTTGCGGGTTTCTGCCAAAGCCAAATCGGAATCGGAAGCCGATCGCCTCATCGATCCCATTGCTACGGAAATTCGCGAGATTGCCGGAGGGGATTATTTCGGTTGCGATGAAGATACCCTCGCTTCCATCGTCGGACAATTGTTGCGCGATCGCGGACAAATGCTCGCCGTTGCCGAATCTTGCACCGGAGGGGGTTTGGGGGCAATGCTCACGGAAATTCCGGGCAGTTCTGACTATTTTGCCGGAGGCATTATTTCCTATGCCAATCGCGTCAAAACAGAACTTTTAGGAGTGAGTCAAGAAGTTCTCGTACAAGTCGGGGCAGTGAGCGAACCCGTCGCCAAACAAATGGCTTTAGGAGTAAAGCAACAACTTAATGCGGATTGGAGTTTGAGCATTACCGGCATTGCCGGACCCGGCGGAGGGACTTCGCTCAAACCGGTGGGTTTGTTTTATATTGGCTTGGCCGGGCCCGATCTCTCAGTGGAAATTTTCGAGTACCGCTTCGGCCCGGAACGCGATCGCGCCACCATCCGCCATCGCAGTATCTGCCACGCTCTCGATCGCCTGCGCCGCAAACTCCTAAAAAGTTCTCCAATCGCATAAGGTAACTTAACGTATAGGGTGACAATGCGATCGCTGTTCTTTCTGTGAGCGATCGCCCCGGGATTCACGGTAACCCAGATATCTTTTTTAGAAATCATTTTTAGCCGTTAACCCCAAGTAAATACCGCTCAAGACAACGATAAAAGCGATCCCGTTCCAAAAATTCAACGTTTCTCCAAAAGCAAACCAGGCTGCGATCGCCGTTAATATCGGATCGAGCAAAAAAGCTAAAGCGACTAAACTGGCGGATAGTTGACGGATGCTATATGTCACTAACCCTAATCCTAAAATTTGCCCCACGATCGCCAGGGTCGCGACGGCTAACCAGCCTTGCAGTGAACCGGGAAAGAGTGGTTTTCCTAATGCAACCGTAAGCAATAACATAATAATTGCCCCAGAGATAGAAAACCAAAGCACTATATCCATAGAATTAACTCGGCTTTGTAGGCGCTCTGTTCCCATAAAATCAACAGCAAAAGAAATAGCTGTCATTAAAGCTAAAAGATCGCCACCGATTCTATCAAAATCTAATTGAAAGTCATTGATACTAAGGATAATTGCTCCCCCTACAGAAATGAAAACTCCCTTCCAAAATTTTCCCTCAAACTGGACTTTAAATACCAGCCAGCTTCCCACTGTTGTAAATAATGGAGTAAGGCTATGAATCAGTGCAGAGTTAGCTACAGTAGTTTGAGTTAAAGACCAGGCCCAGAGAACGGGAGAGAGTACAGAAGCGATGATGGTAATGCCCCAGACCAAGTATTGAGGATGACTATTTGTAATACTATTTTCTTCTGGGGGTTTAGCTTGTAACGCAGATAAAAGTTGAAGAAACTTTGACTTCATCAGCTGAAAATTTTCCGAAGGATTAAGCTGAGGGATGACCTTCAACAATTTCCAACTCCCTAAAATCACACCTCCCATCCAACACCGGTTAAAAATTGTGGCTTCCGGGCTAATTTCGACTTCACTCCATCGAATCAGGATTGGAACAAACGCATAAGCTATCAGGCTCAACACCAGCGCTACGATCGCCAAACCCTTCGTATGTTGGCTTTGTTGCATATAACAATAAGGTTTTTAACGACTTATAACTTTCATGGCTGCATTATGTCCCGGAATCCCACTGACGCATCCACCCCGTTTAGCTCCAGAGCCACACAAGAAGATGTTATCAAAGCCAATTTCTACGCCCCATATTCCTCGTTCTTCCTCTGATTCGACAAAAGGCCAAGAAAGAGATTGATGGAAGACATGACCCGTGGGAATACCCACTTCCCGTTCTACATCCACTGGAGTTGCGACATCAACACAAAGTTGACCATTTTCATCCCGTGCTAGGCAATCTTTTATAGGCTCTAATAAATATTGATTTACCCCATTAAGATACCTCTCTAAGACCTTCTGCTTCTCTGTTTCATTATCTTTAATAAATAGGCTATAGGGCATTTCCAACCCGAATAAAGTTAGGGTCTGGTAACCTTCTTCTCTCAGAGATGGGGAAAGAATAGAATCATCCGTTAAGCTATGACAGTAGAACTCGCCGGGAGGATGCTCTGGGATCGCTCCTTCACTTGCCATTTTGTAGCTATCAATTATGTTTTGATAACCTTCGTTGACATGGAATGTTCCAGTAAATGCCTCTACAGAATCGTAATTTGCCTTCAAACGGGGTAACTTCCTTAAAACCATATTAATTTTGACAAAAGATCCTTCATCTTTGGGGTCGTTGGGAGGATTATACCCACTCAAAAGTTGGGAAAGTTTTTTCGGGGCAAGATTAACTAAGACATATCTGCCACTAACATGGCTTTCTTGGTTATTGTGTTGAAATTTTACAGTTGCTTGACCTTCGTCTGGCTCTATTTTTGTGACTTCAGCATGGTTAAGTATCTCCACACCATTTTTTTTGCATTGAATAACAAGTTCCTCCGTCAGCTTCCCCATACCACCCACTGGAACGCACCAATCCCCTGTACCATTGGCAATAATATGATAGAGAAACGTCCGATTTTGTTTTAAGGACGAGTCATGGGGATGGGTAAAGGTTCCAATCGTTCCATCTGTGAATACTAAACCCCGCACTAAATCGCTTTGAAAGAATTCTTCAACAGCAACTCCCAGAGGTTGCTCTATAAATAACTCCCAAGCTAGCTTTTCTTCTTCCGTCTGAAAGCGATTTTTAATCTCCTCTCTGGTCTGCATGGGTTCGAGCAATGAAGGCCAGATGTGCTTTCCTAAAGACTTTTGTAGTTGATGAAACTTGAGATAGCTTTGGTATTCCTCTAAGTTTCCGGTGAGTTGCTTAAAAGAATTCTCGGTGACGACTTCAGAATCATTACTAATCAATAAACCCTGATGTTTCCCATTCTTCTCAAACGGTGTGAAGGAGGCGGGATTTCTTTGTCGGAATTGAAAATCTAAATCTAGATCTGAGATGATTTTTTGTGGGAGCATTCCCACTAAATAGGCATAAACCGAGAGTTTCGCTTCGATACCTGGAAATAGTTGGCGGGAAACCACTGCTCCTCCTACCTTATCTTGTTGTTCTACCACCAAAATAGATTTACCCGCTTTGGCAAGATAGCAGGCTGCAATGAGTCCATTGTGTCCACCACCGACGATGACGACATCGTAGCTTTTTTGTATATTTGAATATGGCATGATTTTTCCTAGAATCAATTCTTCTACTTTTGAAGCATGGGGAAAGTCAAACAATTTAAAGTCTTCTTTAACAAGTGATATTAATCATAGTGTTAGGTTCTAAAACTTGGAGATGCCAGTTAGTCACTTCTTCTCCCGGTATTAAAATGGGAATGCCCGGGGGAACTTTCTTGATACAGCAACTGCTTGTTTTGCCGATCGCATCCCCCAGAGCCAGTGTTTCTTTGGGAGCAAAAAACGCATTTTTGGGCAACATTTTCATTTGAGGACGGCGACACAAGGGAAGATTTCCCCGATCTGCTTGCACGGGTTTTTCGCCCAGAATGGGAACGAGATTGGCAAAGACTTCGCTGAGATGTTGAAAATGCTGGAGATCGTGATTAAAGGAGAAAATTAATAAGATTCCTTCCTCCTCTGCATATTCTCCATCAACTCCTCGCTCATACAATAGTTCTTCTAATACCTCTCCCGTTACGCGATCGCTCTGTAAATAAATTTTCAGGGGATCTCGAACAAGACGATTGTAAGTTAAAACCGACCCATAATTATCTAATTGGGAGCGAAGGCGATCGCATTCCTCAATATTGTTCTCAAATTTGGATTTTCCTTCTTGAGAAAATCCGTACTCGATCGCATTTTCCAAACTCAACAGAAGCAAATTGCTGCGAGTAGTCGTTTCAAATAAGGGCAACACCCCCATAACATCTTCCTGCGTAAACCGCGATCCTTCTGGCAAATGTAACAAAGCAGTTTGTACTAAACTCCCTGCATATTTGTGCATGCTGTGGGTGACGATATCTGGATGAGCGGCGATCGCGGATTGCCATCGGTCGTCAAGAAAGGGAAAATGACTATCATGCGCTCCATCGATAACCAGTGCGATATTTTGTTGGCGACAATAGGCAGCGATCCGGGGCAGATCGAGGGTAATTCCTTCGTAACTGGGATGGGTGAGTAACAAAGCCGAAACATTACTCGCTTCTAAAGCGGCGATCGTTTCCTCTGTCGTTGGCATCCAAGATCGTGAAGGAATAATATAAGGCTCCAATCCCGCTAAAATAATGCCATTAATGGTTGAAATATGGCTGTTCGCCGCGATCGCCACTCGTCGATACCGAGTTCCCAATAAAGCACAAGCCGTTAATACCCCTTGAGTGCCACCTCCAGTAAGAGTAAAAGTATGTTTCGTCCCATACAGTTGAGATAAATACTTTTCAACTCCCTCCGTGCGGGGACGGGTTAAAAAGGGAACATCATAACGGTATATTTCTTGACTCAAGCGATCGCTCTGACGAGCAATTCCTTGATGAGCCGGCGTATAAAGACTAACTTGAATGTTTTGGTTATGAGATTCGATAACCTCATAAGCAGAAGAATGTTGATTCATCGCTATCCAAACTGAGATGTGCTGTATTGGGTACGGATTACGATTGGATTTTGTCCTCCTAGAGAAAGATGGGTTGCAGTTCGGATAAGGGGCGTTGCGTTGCTTCTGGTACGATACCATTTCGCAATGCTAAGAGTAAACCGGCCGCTTCCATATAACTATTCACTGTATATATCTTGCGTTTCTTGCTATCAATTTGCAAGCATTCCGGCGTAATGTTGTATTGGGTTGGATTTTTGACGAGAATAATGGGAATATTTTGATCTAAACTGGCGAAGAAAGGAATATTTCCCACTGTTGTTTCTGGCATTACAACTGCTGAAATATTTTCTACTCCAATTCGTTGTCCGCCTTCTGGGGTAGGAGCATCGATAGGAGCGAGACGAGGGGAATTAACCAATCCTGTTAAAGGCGAACAGGAATAAGCACTAGAAATTAATTCCGCCCCATCTCGCGGATCTGATAGGGTTCCAAATGAAGTATGCTCCCATTCCATTAATAAAGGTGCATGAGCGGCAGTAAAGGGGTAAAAATTCGTCGTCATGTGGGTGAGAATTGCCTCAGCACCGCCCCAAGGATTGGGGATTTCTTCTCCTGCATAATATCGCTGGCGAATTTCATCTTCAACTTGCAACGTTGTAATGAGAGCAACTGCACGAGTTTCTGTGGTTTTAACGATATCCAAAGCCCGCATTAATTCATCAATGCCTTCATTAAATTGTCCGGAAGCATTGCCATATTCGGAATAAGTACATTTCGTTTCAATGGGGCTGCTCGTGACAATGACAGGATCGATATTAACGCCCTTTACGGTTCGCAAACCATTCAAAGCGTTTAAGATATTATTTAAAAAGCGTTCTTCGCGAGGTTTTTCGATAATTGCCGCAACACTGGTTTGTTTTTCGGGGAGTAATGCTAAATTGCCGAGTATGAGTTGACAAATTAAATTTCCTTCAAGGTACAGAACATTTTCTTTGGCATAGTACAAATCGGAAGCCGTGACGGCATTCGGATTAGTAATTAAGTAATCGCAAGCCGAGGCCAAAAGATTAGTACTGGGGGTTGCATCGCCCGCAAATCCACCGATTTCGGCTCGAACCCCCGTGGGAATAATACTCACTGCTACAAACGGTTTATTCGCAGCGTGCTGCCGAAGATTTATTTTCAGTAATGACGGCCAAACTGTTGGTTTCTCCGTTCGCAGAAAGCTACATTCAAAAGTAAGATTATCTTCTTTCGCTGAAGTGACAATCAAACGAATTGGCGTTCCCGGTAAAGGAAGTTCTTCAATTTGACGGCTGAGTTGATGCCACGTCCGATTTTGCGGAGAACACTCGATCGTAAAGTCTTTTGTGAATATTTCTGACATTACCTGTTTAGAAACCACAGTGAGAATTGGACGATTAATAACATGAAATTGTCAGGAGTGTCAATAAAAAAGATTGTTGTTTTGGTGGCAATTATTTTTAGCGATCGCAGTCACAAAAATCATCGATCGCGATCTCTTGACATTTGCGCAATCGAAGTTGTGAGTTGTCTTTCTCGCGATCGCAATCTTATCTCGCCAACAAAGATTCCGGATCTTTCTCCAACTTCTTTTCTAATAACAAATAAGCCTGCATTTTGCCATTCCCTTTCACATCGATCGCCCCCCGTTCGGCAAACAAGAACTTATCGTGCAAGCGATAGTAGGTCGCCTCCGTCACTTGAATGCACCCCGGCACCCCTTGGGATTCCATGCGCGAGGCAATATTCACCGTATCCCCCCACAAATCGTAACTAAAGCGCTTCAAGCCGATCACGCCTCCTACCACCGGACCCGTATGAATGCCCACCCGTAGGGCAAACGATCTCTGACTTTCTAAACCGATGAGGCGAATTTCTCGCTGCATAGCCAGCGCCAGATCCGCGATCGCCTCGATATGACTGTCTTGAGCCACGGGAATGCCCCCCACGACCATATAGGCATCGCCGATGGTTTTGATCTTTTCCAGTCCGTATTGTTCCGCCAAGGAGTCAAAAGCCGAGAAAATCTCGTTCAGGATGTTCACGAGTTCCACCGGAGGGATGCGAGAGGCGAGGGAAGTAAACCCCACCAGATCGGCAAAGAGAACCGTTGCCTCGGAAAAACTCTCCGCGATCGTCTCCTGTCCTGCCTTTAACTGTTCCGCTACCCGTTGGGGCAAGATATTAAGTAGCAAATCCTCGGATTTTTTGCGCTCGTCCTGCAATTGCAAGATCTTGTCCTGCATTCCAGCCGTCATTTGATTGAAAGAATGGGCGAGTTTGCCCACCTCATCTTGAGTAAGGACGGGGGCTTCGAGGGAGAGATCGCCTTGAGAAACTTTGACGGCAACATCAGCGATCGCCAATATCGGTCTAGCGATTTGTTTGGCCAAAAGATAAACAATTGCTGCCAAAAATAGCGCTAAAATCGACCCAGAAATGACGATCGCCCAAGCCAACCGACGCGCCGGCGCAAAAGCCTCCTCTTGTTGAACCTCCACTAATAGAGCCAACTCTCGCGCTTCCATCCACCGATAAACGCCAATAGCGGGAATACCTGCATAGTTGCGATACAAGCCCCGGCCGTCTTCTTCTTGTAGAGCCGCGTCAATGCCTTTAGAGTGAACGCCTTTGGGATATTCTTCCCGCCCAAAGCGATCGGCAGAAACAAATAAATTAAAGCGATCGACGAGGTAAGATTCGCCACTTTCCCCCAACCCCGTGCGCTCGAAAATAATCCCATCCATTTTTTCGAGATCTAACTGAGCCGCCAAAACCCCCACCTGTTGCCCTTGGCTGTCGGTGAGGGGAGTGGCAATGGTCATGGCGGGCTTTCCCGTAGCCGAAGAGGGATAAACATTCTGTACGAAAGTTTTCCGACGGCCTTCGGTAAAATAACGGTCTTTAACGCGATATTGTCCTTCGCGATCGCGCTCGGTAGAAATTAAAATTTGGCCGCCAACATCACTTAAGATAAATAGTTCTAAAAACTCTGGTTTGGTGGCAAGAACCGAGTCTAAATATTCGTGTAGAGTTTCCCGCTCGGGATCGTCTTTTCCCGATGTCAGCAAATTTCCGGCCAGATCCTGAATTTCCGGGACGCGAGCCAGAGAAGCAACAGCATTGCGCTGATTATCCACCCAAAGATTTAAGGCTTCTTCCTTTAACGTTGCGGTCACTTCCAACCGTTCAAAGACTAATTTTTCAATTTCGGCTCTCCCGCGAAAAAAAGCGATCGCTCCCGCACTGGAAACCGTGACCAAGGACAGGAGAGAAAAGGCACCGATCAGCCTTGACATGAGGCTTTGCTTCCAAAATTTCATAGATTTGGCCTTTGTGCTTTTCCGCGAGACTTTCCAATTATAATCCTGAAAATTTGCGATGGGAGAATTATTCCCGCCTTCGCCATGAGAACCAAAATTAAAACCAAACATTTAAGGAATGATTTCGGGTTCTATACTCTTATAAATAATGGCTTGTCCTCCTTGAAACTGCATTATTAAAATACTTCTATCGGGATCGCCGTTATCCGGATAAATTATCCTGCCGCTAACACCTCCATATTGTTGAATTTTTGTCAATCCTTGACGAATTGATTCCGGATCGGTTCTGCCGCCAGACTCGATCGCTTGAAAAATCAAACCGATGGCATCGTAAGTTAAAGCCGCAACGGTTGAGGGAGTTTCCTGATAAGCCTCGCGATAAGCGGCAACAAAGGCTTGGGTTTTCGGATTCTCTAATTCCGAACTCCACAGATCGGTAAAAAAAGATCCCTCTAAAATCAGGCGATCGCGCTCATCCAAAGCCGACCAAGTTTCGCACCCCAATATTTCAATATCCCGGCCGGGTTGGATGCCCAGTTCTTGCATTTGTTTAAGTTGTTGACTAATTTCAACGGGATAGTTAGGTAAAAATAAAAGTTTGGCACCGCTCTCGCGAATGCGCTCGAGTTGCGGAATAAAATCGGTTTCATCCGTCGTAAACGATTCAAAAGCCACAATTTTCCCGCCCAATTTCTCAAATTCTTGTTGGAAAAACTCGGCCAAGCCGCGATTGTATTCGCTGGCAATATCGTATAAAACGGCTGCTCTCGTGTAGTTTAATTCTGTCCGCACCCAGTTCGCCAAAACTTTCCCCACAAAATCATCGGTATAGATGACGCGAAAAATATAGTCTTTACCCGCCGTGGTTTCGGGATTGGTTGACCAGTTACTAATCGCCGGAATCCGGGCCTCTTCAGCAACGCGAGCGACGGGAATGGCAATCCGGCTCAGGGATAGCCCCGCTAACGCCGAGACGTTATCTTGATAGATTAATTTGCGCGCCGCCGCGATCGCAATATCGGGAGTATCCCCGTCATCTTCAATAAAGAGTTTAACTTTTTGCTGGCGATCGCCTACCCTGAGTCCCCCCGATAAATTTGCTTCTCGGGCGGCCAGTTCTGCGGCTCGTACTGCATCTTTCCCAGCAGTATCGGCGAGTTCCCCGGTTAACGGTAGGAGCAAGCCGATGGGAATTTCTGCGGTTTCAGCAGGCGCAAAGAAACAAGCAACGGGGAAAATAACCAAGAGAAAACTCGCGATCGCTATCCCTAAAAATTTTCCGTACATAAATTTTACAAACAGGAATAATCTCTATTGTGACAAGCTAATGTTTAATCGGGATCGATTTGTTTGTAAAATTCCAACCGATTGTTTTTAATTTGTAAGATCGCCAAACTTTTGACGGGATCGCCGCTCCCTTGATAGGAAATACTTCCCGTTGCCCCGCGATAATCTTGCAAGTCTGCCAATCCCTCCCGAATCGATTCCGAGTCTACTTTTCCCTGCTGTTGAATCAGATCTAAAATCAAATTGACGGCATCGTAAGTCAGGGCAGTATGACTATTAGGCGGTTCTGTATAAGTTTGATAGTAGCGTTCCAGAAACTTTTGGTTTTCCTGATTGGGTAGATCTGCCGTCCAAACTTCTGCAAAAAATGCACCATCTAAATCTTGATAATTTTCCTCGAGTAAAGATCCCCAAGAATCTGCCCCTATCAGCGCCACATCTAAGCCGAGTTCTTGAATTTGTCGAGCTTGTTGGGAAATTTCTTCGGCGTAGTTGGGCAAAAAGATTAATTCGGCTTCGCTCTCGCGAATTCTTTCTAAAGGTGCTTGAAAATCTTGAACATCGGTGGTGTACGCTTCAAAGGCGACGATACTCCCTCCCAAATCCTCGAATTCTTGTTGGAAAATTTCAGCTAAATAGCGACTGTAATCCGTAGCCACATCATAAAGAACCGCGGCCTTTTCTATCTCTAAATTCTGTTTTGAAAACCGAGCGATCGCAATTCCTTGCAATTCATCGGTATAAATGGCGCGAAAAACATATTCTTTATTAGCAGTGGTTTGGGGATTGGTGGATTTGGTACTAATCGTGGGGATTTGGGCGCGTTCGGCGACGGCTGCGACAGGAATAGCACTACGGCTGCGAGGAGGGCCGACAATCGCAATCACTTTCTCTTGATTGATTAACTCATTGGCAACGGCGACGGCTTCATCGGGATTGTCGCGGTCGTCTTTGACAATTAAAGAGATGGTGTAGGACGTGCCATCAATTTCTAAACCCCCATTTTCATTGATGGGTTGAATGGCGAGTTTTGCGCCCCGTTCCGTGGGATTGCCCGTTGTGTCTGCCGCATCCCCGTTAAAAGGAGCAATTAAACCAATGCGAATTTCCGACGATTCGATCGCCGTTTGGCCGCAGTTTGCCAGCACAATTACCAGCAAGCAACTCAGACAAACGAGCAGAAATGACTTTTTATACTGACAAAAATTAAACATTAAATTTTTGCGATCGCGCTATGGAGACAAGATTTGAACTACTATCTTAACGCGAGGCTCAATTAAAACAATTTCTCTCTAGCGATCGCAATAATATTGACAGAATTAACGCCCCACCAAGGACTCGAGCAAAGGCACGTCTACATATTGACGATCGCCCACTCCCCCTCGCAATGATAAAAAAGGGCGATCGGGTTCTCCCAAACCATTAAGAATCAGCGTTGCTTGAGAGAAATTTTGACTTTTGGTGTAGTTATTCGCCGTAATAATCGTTTTTAAGTTTGCCCCCACAGCCGCTTGCAAACCCGCTTCCGAGTCTTCGATCGCAATACATTCTGATGGCTCTAAATTTAACTGTTCGAGGACGTAGCGATAGATATCGGGGGCGGGTTTCTTGCTTGTCACGATATCGCCGGCGGCGATCGCTTCAAACCAGTCGGGATCGAGGGTACTCTGGAGAAGTGCGAGGGTCGTGGGATAAGCACTGGTGGTCGCGATCGCTAGACGCAAGCCGCGATCGCGAGCCTCGTCGATCAAGCGCTTAATCCCTGAACGCAAGGGTAATTCTCCCTTTCTTAAAAGATTTTGATACTGTTGCGTTTTATTCAGATGCAACGTGGCGATAAATTCATCGAAGCGATCGGGAGTCTGAAAGTCCTTACAAAAATATTGGATATAAAAGCGAATTCGCTCTTTTCCGCCGGCAACGGGGAGCAGTTGACCGTAAAATTCCCGAGACCAGTGCCAGTCCAATCCGGCCTCCGTAAAAGCACGGTTAAAAGCAAGGCGATGCCCATCGCGTTCGGTTTCTGCTAAAGTGCCATCAACATCAAAAATGAGTGCTTTTAACATGAGCCATTCTGAGAAGTGTATTTTAAGGGGGGAGTATTGCTCTCTCTACTTTCTATGAAAATAACGCAAATTTTTTCTCTTGCTTGCATATTTTTTGCGAGTGCGGTCAATTTTCCCGCTCGAGCCGGAGGCTCTCTGATGTTAAGCGATATTGCACCTCTCGTCGCACAATCTTCACAACTCGAAGCAGAAATTGAGAAGATGTTAACAGAAACAGACCGTACAATCGCAGAAATTGTTTGTATTGGTGGCAGAGTTTCCGGACGATATGGCGGCTTAGGAGGCGCGAGATTTGCACCTTTTCGTTGTTTATTCGGAGAAGAACTGCTAATCATTGAAGCCGATAATCTTGTTTCTCTACCAGATGATTCCTCCTTTTCTTTAGAAGAACTTCCCCATCGCGAAACCTTCCCAGAGGGGATGACTCTTTCCTTTCAGTTGCGATCGTGGTCTTGGGGAAAAGTTGAATAGCCCGAAAATTAAACTGTTTTTGGGATTGTTCTTCGAGATCGAGATGGGCGATCCGATTCATTGAATCTTTATTATTCTTGCAATTCCTGCGATCGAATCTTTAATCTCTCCTCCGGAATTAGCTGGTAGGGTATGGAGGTAAAATCTTTGCAGGGGAAAGAAAAGATGAAAGAGCGGACATTTTTTTCAGTCTTTGGCATCTTATTATTAGGTGTAGCGATCGCGGGGGTCGGCGTTGAATTTTTCGCAGCAGCTTCCACGGATCTTGATAACTGCTTTCTCAGTCCTCACGATCGAGGCTGTGAAAACAATCTGCCCATTATCCGAAATCGAGGAGAAGGCGAAGAGAACGATTTAGAGAAAGATGTAGAGAGTAAGTTTATTTCGGGAAGCCTATCCGATTACTTTAACCGACCCGTTTTAGATGGAGGGGTCATAGAAAATTTGCAAGTCACAAATTTGCAAGTCACAAATTTGCAAGCAGGATATCTATCCGGTCATTTTGAATAAAGTGCCAAAGAGACTCACTATAAATTATATGTCACTGTCTATTTTTATCCCGAATAATGGATTTCTCTTCTCCCAGACAATTTGCCCTCAGACAACAGTTTCAGAGGGAGATCGGGCAAGCAGAGTCGCAGATCGATTTAGCCAAAGCAGCACTCTATATTGCTTGCGAGGAATATGCAGATCTCGATCCCGAAGAATATCTCAATGCCTTGGATATCATGGCACAAGAGGTGAAAAAGCGCTTGCCGGAAACTGCCTATCCCTTAAAAACCATTCAAATTTTTAATCACTACTTTTATGAAGAGTTACAATTTCAAGGCGATCGCGAAAACTACTACGATCCCCGCAATAGTTTTTTGAATAAAGTTCTCGATCGCCGCCGAGGCATTCCCATTACTTTATCTCTCGTTTATCTGGAAATTGCCAAGCGCATTGATTTTCCCATGGTGGGAATCAATATGCCCGGGCATTTCCTCATCCGTCCGGATTTTGACGATGCGGGAATCTTTGTCGATGTCTTCAATAATGGCGAAATTCTCTTCGAACAGGATTGCGAAACCCTTCTCGAACAGATTTACAATCAACCCGTCAAACTCGAGCCGCACTTTTTTGCCCCCGTCACCAAAAAACGGTTTTTAGCTCGCATGTTGACCAATCTAAAATTAATTTACCTCAATCGCCAAAAATTGAAGCAAGCGGTTACTGCGGTGGAACGGATTTTGCTGCTTTTTCCCGATACTCTCGCTGAAATTCGCGATCGCGGTTTGCTTTACTATCGGTTAAATCTCTGGAGTCAAGCTAAATCCGATTTAGAATTTTATGTCAATAATGCACCACCAACTCTAGAGACTCGTCAAATTCGCCAACTTCTGGAGCGCTTAGATGAGAGCGAGGAATAAGTTTTTGGGGTGTATCTCAAAATCGGAGATCCCCCTAAATCCACCTTAATAAGGGGGACTTTGAATTCTCCCGCCCTATTTCGGTGCTCTAGAGCAAGGCGATCGCTAAATAGCATCATTCGTGTTTTGATAGTATTTTGCAGAGCCATCTCCTTCGCGGGTGATGCGATACGAATTCGAGGAGAATCACTTTGAAGCGGTTAAATGTTGCACCATCGGGAAAACCCAGTGCTATCAATATTGTTTTTGTGGGTTTCATTGCGGTTGCCATTCTCTTTGCCGGGTATACGGGCAAAATGGAAGCAGTGACTCAAGCCAGTTTTGAATCCGCCAAAACTGCCGTCAATCTGGCGATCGGTTTAATTGGCGTAATGGCTTTTTGGCTGGGGATGGTGCGGGTATTAGAAGCCGGAGGACTCATGTATGGTCTGGCGAATATCCTGAAACCCTTGATGGTGAAGTTGTTTCCGGATGTCCCCCCCACCCAAACCGCCAAGGGAGCCATGGTGCTCAATATAGCTTGAAAAAATGTGGGGTTGG
>JBCCVR010000167.1:0-17452 GCA_039194995.1 Cyanobacteria bacterium P01_E01_bin.42
CAAGTAAAAACTGGATTTTTTTATATTTGATATAATCAAAAATAATAGCTAAAAAAATAGGGGATAAACTAAAATAAGCACGGGGAAAAGTCAATAAGTCAAGGAGCTTATTCCTGTAATTACTCAAGGGGAAGGTTGAAAAATAAGGGAGCTTTAAAAAAGCACTCATTCTCGAATTTTTTAGTTTTTTTTTCGCTCTATTGATTTGTAGCGATCGCTCGGACTGTTTCATCCTGTTTCATCAAATCAATCTACAATTTGAACTGGTAGCTAGTTTTGTCTTGCTCTTGTTTCTATTGTAGAATATATTTGTACAAATGTTAAGAATGCTCGCAATTCTCTTGATACAATTAAACTTATCCGTGCTTGCGATCCCATTTCTATAAAGTTTAGAAATGTTAATTTTTTATTGAAAATTGTTAAAATCGAGAATGATGAAGCAATAATTTCATCATTACTGTTAGACTCTTTGAGGTAAATTTTGGAGATCAAAAGTGAGAAAATCAGAATCGTTTTATTAACAGAGTTACAGATAGGAATTCTCGCGCTAGTGGAAAAAATTATCGATCGCGGGGAAAATGCAGATTCAGAAAGACTTGTACAACGTTTAGAAGCAATGGGCATCCTGCGCGATCGCCCGATTGAAGTTTTGCGTCAAGCTGGGTTTGGAGGACCGTTACACATCCGCGTAGGACAAACAACAGAACTCGCTATCCGACAACGAGAAGCAGCGTTAATTACAGTTAGGATAACAGATCCTGCCAAACCAATTAATGCAAAGAATCAACACAGCGAGGATCGAGTAAAGTCGCTTTTTTCGGCTCTCTCGGAAACCAAAAAGCCGTTCGCTTACAAACCTCTACCAACACGAGCATTACGGGAACTTCAATGAGTACCCCGACTACTGTTGCTAATGCCGCACCAGAATTTAAACCAAATAGCGTTACCGCAGTTGCGATCGCAACTTCAAAATGATTGCTTGCTCCAATTAAAGCCGCAGGTGCAGCATCTTCATAGGACAGATTGAGTTTTAATCCCGCGACATAGGTAATTAGAAAAATAAAATTGGTTTGCAAGAATAAGGGAACGGCAATGAGAACAATGTGCAAGGGATTATTAACAATCAACTCCCCTTTAAAAGCAAACAACAAAACTAAAGTAATCAACAATGCACTGATTGCCACCGGAGAAAGTGCATTTAAAAAGACATTTTCAAACCATTGCCTGCCTTTATATCGCAAAATCCAATAACGACTATACATTCCTGCGGCTAAAGGAAAACCCACATAAATTAATACTGATAAAACAATCGTTTGCCAAGGGACGGTTAAATTATTCGCCGATAGCAACCATTTTCCTAAAGGGGCATATAAAAAGAGCATAGCAAGAGAATTAACGGCCACCATAACCAAAGTATGTCCTTGATTGCTATAAGACAAATAACCCCACATCAAAACCATCGCCGTACAAGGCGCAATTCCTAACAAGATTGTCCCGGCGATGTAGGAATTTCCCAAACTCACTTCAACGCCGCGAATGATTTCGGTTGAGTTTAAAAGTGGCGCAAATAACCATCCTAAAAAGAATTGCGCAAAAACGACCATTGTAAAAGGTTTAATCAACCAATTGACAACGAGGGTTAACGCAACGGGTTTAGGGGTTTTTGCGGCTTTTACGGCTTGAGAAAAATCGATTTTAACCATAATGGGATACATCATGAAAAACAAGCAGATCGCAATGGGAATCGAGACGTTATAAACGCTCAGGTTATCTAACTTTTGTGCGAGCCAAGGGAACGATCGCCCCAACCCAATCCCCACTAAAATGCACAAAAATACCCAAACCGTCAGATATTTCTCGAATAAGTTGAGCTTTCCCCCCGCTTGAACGGCTTTAGGGTTAATATCTCGACTTGAATTGCTCATGTTGTTCCCCAACGTATCAATTTTTCTTGATATATCATACATCAAAAAAAGTTGATATATTTCAAAATGGCTGAAATCACTGGCATTGTTGGGCGAGTAGAATCGGACTGAAACGCCGATATTCTGCTAGATAGCTCTCAAGCAAGGCAAACTGAGGAAGATTGAGGCGATAATAGACCCAACGTCCCTCTTGGCGGGATTGAATCAAATGAGCCTGTTTTAGGGTTTTGAGATGAAAAGAGAGCTTGGATTGATTGATCTGCAGTTCTTCGCAGAGATCGCAAACGCATAACTCGCGATCGCCCAAAGTTTCCAAAACCCGCACGCGAATGGGATCGGCAAGAGCGCGAAATCCGGTTAACATATCAGTTGAAGGGGTTGAAGTCATCGACGCGATCTTATCCATGTTGCTAAAAAACTCACAAAAAAATCAATAACATTTCGTCAATCTAGAGATAAGTGAAGAAAAGGCTTGTCCTCCGCCTTCCCAACCGCCAACAAACCACACTAACCCATCGCCAAAAATCGGTAAGTGTCCCGCAGGGGCATTGAGGCTAAAATCGATTTCGTCGTAACGCAACCAAGCGTTGCCCCGATACCAACCCACCTTGGCCCCAAACATTTGCCAAGTTTGCGAGTTGAGAAAGCGTTTGCCTCCCAGACTCAGATAGAGGTCTTTTTGGACGCTTAAACCAAACTTTCCGTCTGTTGCCTCCAACCACAAGCGATCGATTTCCCGAAGCGCACCACAGGGAAACTTATCGAGATCGGTTTCAACCAAAAAACCTTGTTTTTCCCGTTGCGCGATCGCGATCGTCAATCTTGCCGTTTCGCCGTCGGCTTCTTTCCAATCTCGTTCGATTAATAACTCCTCTAAAAGCGTGTAACTCACTGAAGGTTCGATTTCTAAGTTAGAAGAAAAGTCTTCTCGATTAGAATCTGGTGCGATTATATCTTGATAAATGCGAGCAATTTGCTTGTTAAGTTCCCCTCTTTCTTGGGAAGCCAGACTTAAATTTGCTTGAATGTCCTTCAGAATCGCCTTTAATTGAGAAAAAGATTGCGCTTGCCTCCACATTCGCCGTCCCCAAGCAATGCGATCGCGTTCTTCTGGTGTCAGTTTTTCTGGGGGAAGGGAAGAAAATTCGCCGAAATACCAACCGCAAGTCGTACAGTAACGCACTTCTCCTTCAATATATTCAGTTTGACAAATCGGACATTGAGACAAAATGTAAAGTCTCCCTTAGACGCATCCTCAGCTATCCTAGCAAAATTCGGAAAATCTATGAACGAAATGAAAAATCGATCTAAAATGCCCTTGAATGCTTTTTCAAGGCATGCTGGCATCCCGCGAATTCTGGGTTTGGCGATCGCCATCCTCGCTTTTCAGATGCACTTATCCCATTTAAGCGAAGCCTTTTTATGAGTTACAAATTCACAGAAGAATTGCCCGATCTTTTAGAAGCAGAGAGAGCGAAAATTGAATCAACCCTACAACCTTATCTGGCGATCGAACCCAAACTCGTTTCGGAAGCGACTCAGACACAAAGTAAATTTGGCGGCTTTCCCTATCTTCCCAAAAATGCCGAATATCCGAAAACACCCGATGGAAATTATCTCTTTTTACTCGCACAAATTAACTTTTTAGACCTACCGTACCTCAATAATTTTCCCGATCGCGGCATTCTACAATTTTATATTGCCAGCGACGATCTTTACGGCATGGATTTTGACAACATGAGCCAACAATCAGGATTTCGGGTCATCTATTTTCCCGAAGTCAGCAATCGCGCCGACGATCTCGTTACTGACTTTAGTTTTTTACCACAACCCGATGACTTACCTATCGAAGACGGAGCAATCTATCATCTCGATTTTAGTTTGCAAGTCGCGCCAATGGGCGTTTTCGATTATCAATTCGATGCTATCTTTAAACCAGAATTTGCCCATCGCACCGAAGCAGAATATTGGGATTTTGTTGAAGAATATGAAGAGTTTTTTGAACCAACCAGCCATCAATTAGGCGGCTATCCTTACTTTACTCAATCCGATCCGAGAGAAAAAATTGCCAGCGATGAACCTTATGGTTTACTCTTACAAATTGACTCCACCGATGACGATAAAATTATGTGGGGAGATGCAGGTATTGGTAATTTTTTTATTAAGCCTTCTGCCCTGAAAACATTAGATTTTAGCGATATTCTCTATAACTGGGATTGCGATTGATAGAGACTTAGTGTAGAGACGGAATAGCCTGCGTCTCTACTCCTCATACCAAATCGATCGCCAAGCCTCTTCTGCTTCTGCGATCGCCTTCTCTCGCTTCAATTTATCGTAGTATTTACAGAGTTTTTTGATTTTACCGCCCAACTCGCGAATACGATTGCGTTGAGCCGATAATGTAGGTTCGGAAAATTCAATTTCCCCCAAGCGCAAGCGCACTGCTGTAACTTGCATCACGGTCGAATCTTTCGAGGATTTGGCATTTTCTGCTTCAATCAACAAATTGAGGGTGTTAGGAGAATTACCCACAGCCGATCCCGAACCTTCTGCCTCAATTGCTGCTTCTAAAACTTGTGGGGGAAATTTCGTCGAAAGAATTTCTGATGACTGTAACAATTGATTGGTGCGGTTAGAAAGGTCTTGTAAAATATCAGCCAAAACTGTTTCAACTTGTTTCAGAAAATTGGCAAGATGGATGGGGTGATCGGGATCTTGGATTTGCTCTTCATCTTCCGATTCCTCTGCCATTTCGTCCTCTTCTTCCATTGTATCCTCTTCTGCTTCACTTTCATCCTCCTCGCCTACAATTTCTAGGATTTCGTCATCTTCTTCCTCAAAAATATCTACACTGCTCTTACTTTGTTTTTCTGCATCGCTTTCATTCTCTTTTGTTGTTTTGTCTTCTTCTTCTTTAACACTTTGGAATAAACGCTCCCGGAGCATTTTTAACTGTTCTTCTGTAATGGGTAACTTTTTGAGAATGGTTTCGCGAATATCTTTTGAAGGAGAAGGGAGCTTTAAAGTTTCAGCACGTTCGAGAGCCGAATCGAGTTCTTTTAAGCCGTCATTGCAAATTTCTCGTATTTTCCCTTGCAATTCTTGTCGTTCTCGAACACTTAACTTGAGGAATAAATCGGGATAAGTTTGGGTGCAAATATGATAAGTCACCATCGAGAGATGTTTTTTCAGCGATCGCCCCAAAATTTCTAGGTAGCGAACATAGCGATCGCGCAGTTCTTGCTTGACTTCTTCAGCCTGTTCTGCAAGCGTTTTTAATTCTTGTTCGATTTTGGGTAACGATTTAGCCATTTTGCTCGACAGTGATTTAGGAATGGGAAGATATGAGAAAAAGGCAAAAAGTAAGAGAAAAACTCTTTACTTTTGCCTCTTCGCAGTAAATTTAAACTCGAAATTTGACGAGTTATTTTTGACCGGTTTGAGCCGCAACTTCTTCAGCAAAATTACTTTCGGCTTTTTCAATGCCTTCTCCCAGAACGAAACGACTAAAACGACGAACTTGGATATTTTCACCCAATTTCGCGATCGTCTGCTTTACTAATTCTTCAACCGTGATGCTTTGATCTTTAATATACGGCTGATCCAGCAGGGTAATTTCTTTGAGTCGCTTGCTAATTCGTCCCTCAACAATTTTGGCACGAATATTTTCGGGCTTTTTGGCTAAATCCTCCCGACCCATCTCAATGGCAGTTTCTTTCTCGATGAATTCTTTATCAACTTCATCGACTTTAACATATTCAACATTGGGACAAGCGGCAACTTGCATGGCAATATTGCGCACCAATTCTTGAAATTCTTCTCGACGGGCCACAAAGTCGGTTTCGCAGTTGACTTCTACCAAAACACCAACGCGACCGCCTGTATGAATATAGCTGCCCACCAATCCTTCTGCCGTGACCCGTCCGGATTTTTTAGTCGCAGTCGCTTCGCCTTTCTTCCGCAACCACTCAGCTGCTTTTTCCGGATCTCCGTCGCTTTCAACCAGTGCTTGCTTGCACTTCATCATCCCCGCACCCGTTTTTTCCCGCAGTTCTTTAATGAGCTTGGGAGATATCTTCGCCTTCTCGCCGGATGGCTTTGATGTTTCCGATTTTTCAGGGGCTTCAACAGCAGCAGGAGCTTTCTCCTCGACTTGAGGAGCAGGTTCTTCCTTAGCAACAGGAGCTTCCTCCTCGATTTGAGGAGTCTCTTCTTCTACCGTGGGGGGAGTTGGGTCTGAAGTCGGAGCGGGAGACGCTGCTTTTGGCGCGCTCCCGGTTTTTTTGGAAGTTTTCTTTTTTTTGTTTCTGGCCATGACTCTAATGCAATGAGACTGTTCTTTGAACCATTGTGACAGGTTGGAGAAATTCAGGGGAAACGAGCGATCGCTTCCCTTCGTTTCTCTACCTACTATTCTTCACTATCATTGTCGCTGTCGTCCTCTTCTGTGAATTCCTCTTCGGTCACTTCTTCTTCCTCGGAGAATTCTTCTTCTTCCTCCTCATAGTCGAATTCTTCCCCTTCCGCGTCGAGAACTTCCTCAAACTCTTCGTAGTCCTCCTCGCTTTCGAGTTCGCCGTGACGGCCCTCATAGATGGCATCGGCTAAACGGCCGATAATGAGCTTAATCGAGCGAATAGCATCATCGTTTGCGGGGACGGGAATATCAACCACATCGGGATCGCAGTTCGTATCGAGCAAGGACACAATCGGCAATCCCAATTTTTGACATTCCAAAATCGCATTATATTCGCGACGCTGATCCACAATTAAAACAATATCGGGGGGACGGCGCATAGTTTTAATGCCGCCGAGATATTTCTGTAATTTATTCAATTCCCGACGCAATACCGCCGCTTCTTTCTTGGGACGCTTGGCAATGTTACCGGTCTCTTCGAGGCGTTCCAATTCTTTCAAGCGTTCGATCCGATGTTTGATGGTTTCCCAGTTGGTCAGCATTCCCCCCAACCAACGCTGGTTCACGTAGTACGCGCCGCAACGACTGGCTTCTTGGGCGACGATTCCGGCGGCTTGGCGCTTCGTTCCCACAAACAGGAAACGCTTGCCCTGTTCGGCGGCACTGCGCATATAATCGTAAGCATCTTCCATCAATTGGGCGGTTTGCACCAAATCGATGATATGAACGCCGTTACGAGCGGTATAAATGTAAGTATCCATCTTGGGATTCCAACGGCGAGTTTGGTGGCCGAAGTGAACCCCGGACTCTAGCAGATCGGCTAGGGAAACAACGGGCATATTCTTTTTTCTCCTGTATTCGGGTTTATCCTCCACTGGGGGCAGTTTCTCAAAAGCATCTTGCTCTCTCAGAAACACCCGAAAATCCCAGTGTGCGATTTTTTGACAACTTTTCTAAGATAGCACGGATTGGTTATTGGTTGTTTGGTTTCGCGATCGCTCCATTGCTATTTCCTATTTCTCATCATTGTTCACATTCAGTTTGACCGCGACCAATAATCAAAGAACCTAAAAGTGTTTGCACTCGCACGCATCGGATGGTACTCGATATGGGTTGGGGAGGATCATTGTTATCGGGAACGGAAACTCGAACGATTAAACCCGGATCGGCGACGCTACCATCGGGCTTTGCAAGCAATTCTCCGGTATGGTCGAACGCGATTGTTTGAAGGGTGGTTGAGTTGGAAGAAATAGGTGTAGGCAATCCGGTGGCCAGAGTGTTTTGTGTATTGATATTTGTTTCTATCAAAATTTGATCGGCCTTGAGATCTACATCATTACTGACATCACCAAGTTGCCAGTAACTCTGCATATTATTAACATCTGTAGGTTCATTTGCTTCAAGGTTATCTGTAGCAGGATGAATTGCAATTTGAGGAATATCGTTTTCAGTTCTAAAACTGACCCGATAAGCGCGTTTTTCTTTCCTCGCTTTGTTTCTGGCTTCATTAAGCGCTTGCAGTACGGCATCATTGACACTACTGGCACGGCGATTATTCATAAACCCAATCCAACCCGGAGCCGCGATCGCTCCTAAAATACCAATGATCGCAACAACAACGAGTAATTCAATCATGGTAAAACCAGACTCATTGTTAGAAATTCGTTGATTCGATTGAGTTAGTCCCAATCTTTGATTTAACTGTTGCCAAGCTCTCCAATTCATTACCAATCTTCCTCAGACAATTTAATAAATGTTATGGCTTTTATTGAACTAACCGACCGACAGACTGAACCTCTGTTTTAACGCTAGGAAAATAACCAGCACGCCCTCGATTATCTGTATAAGTGGGAGGATTAGTTTCACTCTGAATCCGGGCGATCGCATTGCCACGCAAGTGGATAATAGCGGCAGTATCTCTCTGATTCACGCAAACATAAAAACTATTGGGAAAATTAGCAGCAAGAATACTTTGAGTCCAAACGGCATTACTTCTGTCTGCCTGTAAAGGTGCTCCATCTAATGTATCGGCGGGGCAATCTTGCATTGCAGGTGGTGCATTGGGTGCAGGGTTACTGGCAGGCGTTTGATCGACATAATCGATTAAAATCTGCATATCATTGCTATCGTAACCACCAGTCCCCTTAGTCCAGCGATTCATCCTCCCTTCTAAAGCCCCGCTCAAACTCAGATCGAACATGTCAAATCCAGCACTGGGTCTATAGTTGGTCGTACCGATCTGCATATACTCTATGCCATCAACTGTAACGGTAGAGGTTGCGTTATCGGGGGCGATAACGCCATTGCTAATTTCAAACCGGGCAATTCTGGCGGTATTCGACCAAACATTATCAGCGTTGTTATTTCCGATTAAATAATAAGCAACTAAAGAAAATACAAAAGTATCATCACAATTATCTGGGTTATTGCAATTCCACGGTGTTCCGACAGGAACAACACTGGTGAAGGGTCTGCGTTTCCAAAAAACCAAGATGGGTTTACAGGTATTGATATCGATGCACGTTGTTCCTAATGCACCCGATCCAGGCGGAATCTGGTTTTGAATTCCCGATGTCTCGGCATTAATCGTATTGGGGTCTTCTAAAGCATTGGTATCGTAAATATAAACCGCTTGCCTTAAGTCTCGTGCCATAAAATCTACTGCAAGTTGCAATTCCTCCTCTGAGGTTGCTTTCGCTTGTTCTTGGCGGTCTGTTTGTAATAAGTTAACGGCAAGTCCGAGTAAGGGGGAAATGACGAGGGCGGCAATAATCATTGCTACTAATAACTCGATCAAAGTGTAACCCCCCATCGAATTCTGACTTCTATTCCTTTCCGGTCGAGTGAGTCGAAGAAACTTAAGAGGAGCGATCTTGACTGGGGTTGTAGAGCGTATTTTTAACATAATTACCCGTAAGGAAGCACCAAAAATTTGGGAAAACAAGAATATTTATTGATACTGGTCTTTTAAGTTTTGATAAGTGGTGTTAGAGCCAGTGACTTCAGTAATAGTAATCAGCATGGGAGCCGCTTTATCACCGAGACCGCCAGTAAAGGTTTTGGCGGGTTCTGAATTTGTCAGCGCGATCGTGCCGTCAAAGCCATCAGCGCGATAGACTCGAATTCCTAATAGATAACCTCTAGTCGCATCGCCTCCCAAACTATCAAACTGCAACCCGGAAGCCTGAACGAGAAAATCTTTCATACTGTCGGGGGTACATGTATTGGTATTATCACCATCAACGCAATAGAGGGCGTAGTTGGCAGCCCTAGGAGAGGTACAATAGCCACTCCTTGAATCGGTATTGTCGATCGCGTTGCCATTGTCGCTTCTTTGTTGGCGGCTTTGACAGTTGTTAAGGCCGGCTCCTGGAGCGGCAATATCTTTTAATATGTCGATGTGCCGATTTTTTCCGATCTCGTTTGTCTGTTGGATAGGCGGCGGCGCGATCGCACCGCCGCGAAGGCCGTCAAGGTAGGTTCGGGCGGCTTGGGTTGCCCATTCCGTGCGCCGTGCTTGGATGCGGGTGGCGGCGGAAAGGGCGATCACGGGACCGATCGCCACGATTAAAATCCCAACGACAATGACGGCTAGAAGAGACTCAATAATGGTGAAGCCAGCTTCACTAGATTTTGAGCGCATGGGAGTGGGGTTGAGTTTCATCATAGTCGGATAAAGAGAGGGATAAGACCTTGTCGCAAGAATCTATTCGGGACAGTTGGTGCGGTATTCATCATTGACGGCACGACGACCGGCGAGACTCCCATTCGGGTTAGCAAGATTGCCGCAGAGTAGGGTTTCGATCCAAGGATCGTTCCGACCGACTTCGCGATAGTATTCGTTGGGATCGTCCGTGGGAGGGAGGGTAAAGCGTTGGGAGAATAGGTCGGGTGATTGGGAGAGAATGCCAACATCAAAACCCCATTGGCGATCGGGCGGGTCGTATGTATTGTTGCGATTCGAGTTCAAGGAGTAGGTTTGAGCATAGCCAAGAAGACTATTGCGGTCATTGTTGGGATTCTCGTCCGTGTAAGGGTCTATAACTTGCCAATGGGGGGCAGTTCCATAAGCACTCCGTTGAAGTTGGATAAAAGAACCGCGAATGGTTAGGGGACGTTTGATGGTGTTTGATACATACCAATTTTCTTGAGTGCGCACTAAATTGGAGAAGGAGCCATTCGCCTCGAGAACTTGTGGAGTATTGGGACGAAATCGGGCGGGACTGTCCCCGGTTGCCATAACAAGGTTAAATGTGCCATCTTCTGGGGTGTTAATTGTGTCTGCTGCGCGTTGGACCCAGTTAGACTGACGAACGGCATTCGAATTGTTGTTTCGGGATATGGTTGGTGGTGCATTGTTGTTTTGAAACGCATGGATTTGTAGAACGGGGACGAGGAGGGGTTGGTGGGAAGTTGTAATCGCATTAAATGTCAATTCCGCTCCGGCAGCAGTATTAAAATCTGCCAGAGGTTGACCTAGTATTCCTCCTGTTCCGTTAAAACCAAGGAAACGACCCCCAGTAATTGTTGTGTTTGTTGGCGCGCTGGGTGAAATGTTTGTTGCTCGAATTACGCCCGTAGTATCGAACATAATTGCATTGTTATCGTTGCTGCGACCCAGAAAATTTCCGGCTAAGAAGTTAGTTCCGGCAAAAACAATCCCGCCTTCTCCTGCTGCTCCGCCATCATTATCGCGAACAACCCAGAAGATATTATTGGGGTTGACTCCGTTAAGAATCATCCTGACATTCTCGAAAAGAACGGGATGATCGCGGTCGAACCGGAAAATAAACATGGTATCTGAATCCCCATTGAGAGTCAGAGTTACAGGGTTTGCAGGATCGCCGAGATAGTTGAAGTCAACCGATGTTGGTGCGGATGCCCCATCACCAACATCGATAGGCGTTGTGTTGGCAAGTGAATAAGTGAACACCTTGAGAATTCGTCCGGAATCGTTATCAGTTACGGTCAGATCCTCAAAAGTTTTGTGAGGTCGCACTACGTCTCCTAAAGAGCTTCCCGATACGGTGCTACCATCAGGATTTATAGTGTCGGAAATAACATAAACCCCTGTATCGAGGAATCGATCTACTGTGGTATCAACGTTACAACCACCACCGCCAATAACTGTGGGATAAAGATTTTGAGCTTGACCCCCTCCAGCACCATTGATACAGACAGAGTAATCAACTGGATCGGTCGTCTGTCCGACTAAGTTTGCTAGGGTTGGGGTTAATCCCTGTTCGTACTCATTGAGATAATTAGCCCTGTAGCTTGGATTATTGAGATTATTCGCAATATCTCCTTGATCTGTACCCGTTCCATTGATAAAGAAGTCAATGTCGGGTAATAACCAATCATCGCGTTCGTCAAAGTAGCCTGCAAGATAAGCATCTCGCGTTCCTACAGCAGGAGTAGGTTCGAGAAAAGACAACCAACGGTCAGCATTTGTATAGTCATTGTTATCTATACCATTCCACATCTCTCCATCAGTTTCATCTGAGCCTCTGAACCATAACCCGTTTACTTCATTTTTCGGTCGTCCGTTGTAAACGACATTGCCAACACCAGCGACAATGTTGCCTGTGTTTTGACCTGGATTTCCTGTTGGCACGCCGCCAGCAGCATTGAGTTGATATTTAAAGATAGCAACGCGGTTATTAAGGTCAATTCCCAGGGGAATGGGAACCGGGGCATTGCTGGCATCAATTAACTCTAAATTGCCATTGTTGCGCTTGAAAGCAACTCGACGGGCATAGTGTTGATCGATCGCTTCCAAGGGAGCGAGTGCGGTAGTTCCCGAACCGATAAGCGCCCTGTCAACGTCCGTGTATTCGGTAATTCGCAACAATTGTTCTGATGTAATATCCTTTTCCTGAAATCTTCCACTGGCACTGGCATCTCCCGAAATTCCATCTCCATTGATATCGGCGAGCGCGCTAATATCCGCTTCAGTGAAAGAACCGTTTAGATCGCCTCCGTCCCAATTGTAACCAATCACCCAATCTCCGGGCTGACAGTTGGAAACGGGTAATTTCCGACAAATTTCCATCACGTATTCTGATGGGCCGTTGTTGTTCCTTTTCCGACGTTGAATGGGCAGCATACCATTATTAAAATAGGTACTCCCCAAGGCTTCTCGATTAAAATCCCCATAATCTTGGTCGGTATATCCAGTATTCGTGCCAAATACTCCCGTTGTATTATCGCTTGACAGTCCATTCGTGACAAAAGTATTGTCCCAGAACCCATTGTCTCGGCGAGCTTTGTCGATTTCATCTCTGGATTTGGCCGGAATATTGGTATTAGCCGGATCGGGATTTAGGGTACTGACAGTGATATTTCGAAATAAGTTATCCGTCTGATTGTTTCGTAAATCAAAATCCCCATCGCTGCGGAATCCAAAACGGTAATCGCTCGTGAGTAATGTGATCGTGTCCGACAAAATCGTAGCCTGTCGCCACTCATCTCCCGGATTGCATGCGGTAGTAAGCCGAGGATCGCCAACCCGACAAGCAAAGTTTTTATTAAAGTCCGCACCATTATTCCCCGCCGATCGCGTATAGAAATTACTCCAGTCTGTTGTATTTAACCGTTCGTTAAACTCTTCCCCGCTACCCCCAGTATGCAAATTAAAACCGCCCTTGATATACACCGGATTATTGGAAACCAAGATCAATCCTTTTTCTTGGTCAGAAAAGGCGTTGGAGCCAGCACGACCGAGAGAGCTTCCGTTAATTAACAAGATGCCATTAGGACGACGAGTGGGATCGAGCCAGAAATCGGTCGGGCTGACCTTATCGCTGCCAAGTTCTTGGTCGTAAAGGTTCGCGAGTCCGCTTGCCGTTCCATCCCGATTGTAAGCCGGATCGGCCGGGCGATCGCTGGCATCGGGCAAGGCATCATCGCGAGAGGCATAGATAATACCACCATTGGGAAAGAGATACTCGGGATCGGGTCCGTCAACATAAGGTGTATTCACTTGTTGTCGTCGCAACGTATCGAGATCGATCGCCGTGGCGCGGACTTCTAAAGGTTGGCGGAGTTCGACAGCCAAATCATATTGAGAAATACAATCGTTGGTGTTGCAATTCATATTATTTGGTGTTGTCAGGTCGGGCGTATCCAAGACGCGACTATATCGAATGGGTTGATTGTCGTAATTATTATCTGGGCTGTCGCAATTATTGCCCCCGCAGGTATTATCGTTGCCTTCAATCGCTTTGAC
This sequence comes from Cyanobacteria bacterium P01_E01_bin.42, assembly GCA_039194995.1. Taxonomy (GTDB): domain Bacteria; phylum Cyanobacteriota; class Cyanobacteriia; order Cyanobacteriales; family Spirulinaceae; genus CCY15215. The sequence continues at coordinate 13,571 of JBCCVR010000167.1, forward strand.
TTCCCGAGTGTCAACGAATGCTACCTCTTGAATTGTGCCGTGGGGAATGGTGACTCGTCCCGTGGGGTTTTCGTTGGGAGCGATCGCGGCAAATGTTGTATTGACCCCTTGTTGAGCGAGAATTTGCAAGGCGCAGAGAGCCGAATCAATCGCGGCGCGATCGGGAAAAGAAAGCCCGGAAACGCCACCCGTGTTCAGATCGTCTAAGGCTTTTGCTAATTGCGGGTTGACCAAGCGACCATTCGGGTAAACCAATTGCGCTTGATATCGAAGAACAGAATTGTTAGCCAGACCGCCATCGACATTCAGAGGCAGTGCATAGGTAATGCCATTATTCGAGTTGCGGCGATCGGGATCGATCGAGGCACCCGGTGGAGTATTCGGAGGGGTAAAAGCAGCGATCGCGTTGGTTTGCCAAGCTAAGTCACCACTTACATCTATGCCCAAGGAACTTCGATTTCGTGCTGTTGAGGTATCGGTGGGATCGTAAAAACTACTGACGCAAGCAATGGGTGGGGCAGGCGTATTTTCATCGAAGTTATCGTTATCGTAAGTATAGTGATAAACTGCCGATGCCCGCATCCTCAAGAAAGGCCGGGGATTGCCATTTTCATCGTCAAGGGTATCGGGGTTGCTATTGGTGTTGTCATCTTTTTCTCCCAACCACGGTGCGATATTCGCTAAGTTATAATAATTCGTCCCGTCCCCACTATTCTCATTGGCCGTATAAGGAATCACGGGCATTGTATCGGGCCAAATGACTCGAGATACCGTGTCATCGTTAGGGTTATTCAGATCTCCCAATCTTTCAACCCGTGCCAAATCCACATCCAAAGGCATATAAATCCCTGCCCCTGTTACAACCCGCAATCCCCCGTAACCATCGAAGCGATTCTCTGGGAGTTTCGCTGCTGCTTTTTCCCAAAATCCGTCTCGGCTGATATCTCCGAGGTCATCTAAAGTTGTGACGCGAGAGAAACGATAGCGTTGAACCGTATTATTGGTCCAACTGACATTGCTCATCGGTTGTTGGCTCTCATCGGTTGAAAAATTTCCCGTCGAATCTAACCATTTTTCCGGTAGATTATTGCCGACCAAAACGCGATCGCCCAAGCGCTCCTCGGATGTTCCCAATTCAGCCGGATCCGTCGCAGCAAGCTGGTTCGTTCGCAACGTTAACGCTGTCATGTTAACTCCATCTAGCCCTGTATTGGGATCGACGGGATAATGCCAGCGCTCGATCGGCCGAAGGAGATTGCTGTTAATGCCTTCAAGAACGGTATCGTTAATCGTTAGCCCTTGCGTTCCCGAATCTCCAAAAGGAACTTCCCCGAAAGGAACTCGGCGCGTTCTTTGCCTGAACCAGCTTGTATATTCTTCTTCTAGCAATTCAGCCATTGTTTTCGCGTTGTCCGGTTCGTCGAATCGCGTTGTGACTTCATCCTCAATCGCTTGCGGTCGAATGCTCACATTGGCGATCGCCGAACGAACTAATAGATCGATACGTTCCTCATAGGCTTGAGTATTATAAGCAACCTCATTAGCAGTTTGGTTGGTCGATTCATTGGTGCTATTAATGCTTTGGATTGACGTAGGATCGCCTCCTTCTTCATAGAGATCGACTTGGATCCCGTTGATATTGCCGCGATCGCTGCCGATTTGACCGTGAGAAACATTCCCACCTACAAAAATTTTGCCATTCTCGGCTTCGTAAAAACAAGATTCATCACTGCTGACTTGATATAAACGGATTCCGCCTGGATTCCGAACAAAACCCGAATTGAAGTTACTATTGGCAACAATCCGCCCGTTTAGGTTCAGTCTCGTAGCACCTACAAACAGTTCTAAATCATCTTCATAAACAACGGCATTATTACCCAAGGGAATGCGGCTGCGATCTTGCTGGTATTCAAGGCCGCTAAAACCGCGATTCCCTTGATAATTTTCGTATAAGTCTAGCTGGTCATAAGTGCCAGATGTCGGTAAGATATTGGCAGTTCTATCTAAGATCGGAACAGTCGTCGTATAAACATAAAAACCTTTTTTCAGAGTTCCCCCAATCTTGTACCAACCCTCTGCGCCGGTTAAACTCGCGCTAGTTCCCGATGCTGTCGCGCAAGCCTGACTCGTCGCGCTATCATCTTGGGGTGGCGTTCTGGCTTCAAGTGTTGTTCGTGCCCGGGGCGAGCCGCTACTCGGAGAGCGATAATAAATTCCATATAACGTAAAACTATCAAATCGTCCATTATTGTCTGTATCGACGGGAAAACGCCACGCCGTTGTCATCACCTCTTCATCGGTTGGACTGATGTCATTATTAGTCGTCCCGAAATCTGTTTGAATACCGCCTTGTCCGTTAAAGTCTGCTGCCAGTCGCAAGCGAACTTCGTCTCCCAGATCGTAATTGGTATTGTTAAAAGCGTTGGTGATTGCCGTATCCGTTGGCGTACCTTGAGGAAGAGTCGGATCGGCAAAAACCGCCTCGATTTTTGCGGTTGCGCGCTCGATCGCCGGGAGTGCCGCATTGAGAACAACTTGATTGACCCGAACGTTGCTGGCGTTTTTCGCGCGATCGAAGGAACGAAAAACAATTGTTGTCGTTAGAAGCGTCACCACCAAAATGACCATGACGACTGTTGGTAAAATAAAACCAGCTTGGCCATGACGGAAGGTATTGCGACGGGTAGAACGGAAAAAACGTCGGGTCAACCAACGAGACAGTCTGGAGGGTAACAGGAGGAGTTCTCGCATGAGAACTTGAAAACTTTTAACGAGTCGTTTGAGAATTGACATAGCGACTGTGACTTTACGGTGGGCTGAACAAATAGATAGAAATGAATAATGCTTGCGGTAAGGCGATGCAACACCCGATAGCCCAAGCCTTTAACTTTATGTTGTGGAAGAACATTCCCTTGGCAAAAATTCCGGGGAGCTTCCGGAAAAAGCCTGCAAACTGCGGTACTTAACAGTGGAGATGCTTCACTTGGCTGCTCATTGGCATGATGGGGACGAGGTAGCAGTGACTTCAACGCTATTCGATAGGTTTCCGCAAATTCCCAAAAAAAATTCTCCGGCTGAAAAATTTTGGATATTGCGTTGTTCCATATAAGCCTTACATCACTAGGTACTAGACTCATTGTAGACAGATCCCAAACCTAAAGTACCCACTTGGAGGATAGAAGCGATCGCATCGAGCAAACAATTGCTATGATTGAGGGGCGATCGACGAACAGATATACCTGTAGATTGATTGGTTCGGCTAAAAATTTTTATAGGGTTGAATGAAATTTCGATGAATTCTGCATTTTCTCGGTTCGATCGGGATTCCCAATTTGCTCCCATCTTTATCTTGGGAACAATGCCAAGGAGTGGAACTAACTTTTTGTACAATCTCATATGTTTGCATTTAGATTGTCGTGGTTGTTTCATTGGAGAAGATTTTTTAGTTTCTCGTTCTGATTTACTGATTAAATATGTAGACTCTCTCTATCAACAATGGCCCCCTCGATGGAAAGTTCGGGAAACCATAGGTTCTCCAAATTTACTTTGCCAGTATATCGGCTATAGCTTAATTGAGTTTTTAAACTTACCTGCCTCCGATTTGTCAGGATCACCACCTAAAAGGTTAGTTACAAAAACACCACGAATTAGAAATATCGAACATTTTTTTACACTATTCCCTCACGCCTATCTCTTAATTATTATTCGTGACGGACGTTCGGTTATAGAATCGGGTGTTAAGAGCTTTAACTGGCTTTATGAAGATTCAATACGAGAATGGGCAGATACGGCTCAAACTGTTTTAGATTTTCAGCATGATATGCAGAATACAAACCATAAGTTTCTAATTGTGCGATATGAAGATATTTATAATGAGACAGA
>JBCCVR010000168.1:0-17254 GCA_039194995.1 Cyanobacteria bacterium P01_E01_bin.42
CCAACCCAAACCCACCCCCCAACTCCCTCCCAAGAGGGGGAAAGCAAGAGGGGAGAACAAATAACCCACTCCTGACCCTTCCTAAGAGGGGAGAACAGATAACTATGAATATTATTTTCTACGAAAAACCCGGTTGTATTAACAATACCAAGCAAAAAGCCTTACTCGCGGCTGCGGGTCATCAAGTCGAGGCAAAAAGTTTATTAACCGAGCCTTGGAGTGGCGATCGCTTGCGTTCTTTTTTCGGCGATCGCCCGATTTCGGAATGGTTCAATCCTTCTGCACCTCGCATTAAATCAGGGGAGGTAATTCCCGCTCAATTGGATGAAACGACAGCGTTAACATTGATGATTGAGGATCCTCTATTAATTCGCCGTCCCCTGTTGGAAGTTGGAGAAACTCGCGAGGTGGGTTTCGATCGCGATCGCATTCAAGCATGGCTCGGGTTAACCCCTCAAAACCCAAAAGAAGATTTAGAAAATTGTCCGCGATCGCACGGCTAATTTCTGTGTGCAATTGAGAAACCATACTCGATTAGCGATCGGGTATAATTTCTTGCAAGCAAGTTGGGGATGTATCTTGAATGGGTAAGGGAGCGCAAGAACGAAAGTTGGGGATCTATGATTTTATAAGATGTCAGTGGCCAGAATTTGTTGTGCTTGCTGTCAAAGCCCCTCTTGAAAAAATCGTAAGGACTTTTATTGAATATTCTAACAATCAAAAAACTACAGGACGATATGCGATCGTAAATAGAGAAATCTCTTGGAAATCAAATCTTGCAACTCGTAAGAGTATTAAACACGATCCGGTCGTAAGAGGATATACCTTTATACAAATACATGATAATGATTGGACGGTAATTTGGGGATCGCTATCGTCTTGTAGTAGCATCAAAGGCACGTTAATTCATGAGAATGCTATTAATCTATCAAATATTCTGGAAACAAAAGCCATCATTTTGAGTGAAGAAAATACCTCTAGTTCAATAGGATATAGTCTATACGAGCAAGGTAAGGTAATTGAAAATTTTGGGTATGTTCGATACACTTATGCAAGTTTTGAGTCCGAATTCAGAGAACGTCCCGAAATAATCGATATTTGTTTGGAAGCAGAGATAGCAAGAGAAGAAAAAATGATAGAAGCATATCGAAAAGCCGAACAAAATGGAAATATCGAGGAATTTTACGAAATTTATCGTTATGAGAAAGATGAGAACCGAGAAAAAACTAACGATACAACCCAAAAATCGAACATATCGGAAGATTGGGGTTTAGAATTTATCAATGATTTTTTCTGTCAACTTGGTGTCTATTTACCTGTTTGCTACCCAGTACAAGATAAAGATGAAACTCTCTTGGCAATCGATCGGGTTTCTGAAGAAGCGATCGCGCGTGCAGACTGGATTGAAGTAACGCAAACACTTGATTTTTTTGCGAATGATGATGGTCTAAATGATATTCCTTTTTAATCTTGTCTCAGTTGTTTTTCAAGAAATTCTCGACCCATCACAACCCCTAAAAACCCACCCAAATAGCCAAAATTGTGCATGACTCCAGCGCGAACAAATGCGGCGGGATTATTAATTTGGCGATCGCCGATGGTTATCTCCCCGACATTATCGGGTGTGACGAAAATAAAAGCCAAGAGCAGCGCGATCGCACTGGCGACCAATGATGTTAGCGCCGCGATCGCAAAGGCTTGCAACATCGAGATAAAATATCGTTGCTTACTCAATCGTTTAAAACCGATGGGAAGCAAGAAGGGACTGATAAAAATTCCCATCCACCAAGAAGAAATCAACCCCACCAGAGAAGCCCCCAATCTTCCCTGTAATGCGGGAGCGAGATTCAACTGTATAAACTTGAACTGATGGAAATAATCCGGCGATACCGTATAGCTGATTTGATTGTGTAATACCCCATAAATGCCTGCGATCGCACAAGCGATAATGAGCAAAAGTGGAATCAGAAAGGGCTTACGCATTGGGTTTGAAGATGGGTGGGCGATCGCGAAATAAAACCCCCTCCCAGAACAGGAGAGGGCAAAATCATCAGGATTTTAAGACAGTTTTAAACATTTAAAATCGCAGGTTCAAAACTGGGTACCACAATTTCCGAATCTTGCTTAGTTAACTTGTTGTACAAGCGTTCGGTATTCGGGAAATTCGCCGCCGGAAGGGTGGGGAAGCGACGATAGGGCACTACATCCTCATTGAAGAGTTGCAAGTATTCCATACTGTTGAGCATCGCCCCGATAAACGCCCGCAGACCTTTGGTCGCCAGAATTTGATTGTAGGTTTGAATTTCCTTCTGGTTGAGGGGAGCGCGTCCGAGGAAATGCTTCGTTCCCAACTCGATTACTTTGGTGTTGGGATAAGGGGTGTAAAACTCCTTGATATACAACTCGGAACAGCCTAAGGCTTCGATGAATTCCTTCACCGTAATTTCGCCATTGGCCAGCTTGCTTTCGAGAGAAGTAAACTGAGTTTGGATGGTGTACGGAGCCAAATCCCGCTCGAAGATTTGCCGATAGGCTGCGGCGGTTAGATTTTTGATCGTTTTGGGATCGCGAGTTGTCAGCTTGAAAATCTTGGTTTGCTGGCGTTGAACCGAGACCCCTTGATTGACGCGCACTGCTACATCCGTATCGCCGCGCATTTCCCCCACATCTCCGAGTTCGATAAAGCGAGGTGTTTCCGGAACCGTGACTTTGGTTGCATAATCCGGCGCGATCGCACCCGGACGCATCCGCAGGCTCATTCCTCCCGGAGTGACATAACGCTCGTAAGGAACGGTATTTTCTCCGAAGGCTTCGGTATATTCCGGACTGTCAACAATGGCATCAATGAGCGCGTAAAAGCCCTTCTTCGAGCAAATATCGAAGTAAGCATTGATTTCCTTGCGTCCGTAGGTGGGACGGCCGAGGAGGCGGCGATGGATATATTCAACCGCTTTGACCACATAGAACGGTGTCCAGTAAGTCTTTAAGAACGCATCGGATTTCGCCAGAATCTTGATGAATTCCCGCAGGGTAATTTCGCCATTTTCCAAGCGATTTTCTGCGGATTTGAGGCGTTGCAGGGCATAGACATCGCGACCGAAAACCTGACGGTAACAAGCCTTGATCGTGGCTTGGGTACTGCTTTCGGAGTATTTGACGCTAAAACCGTTGCTATCCCCGGGCAAACCGTTCAAGCGGAAGACTTTCGCCCCTAAAGAACCGGGGGATTTACCGCGAGCGCCGGGATTGCTAACTTGGCTGTCCGTCGCGGGTCCGCGATGGATGAGCAAGCGCCGGGTGTTTTTGCCAAAGGGTGCGGGACTGCTGCTGGGATTGCGGGTTTCTTTGGGGAAAATTGCACCGAATTGGATTTCGAGGGGATCGTTCCCAGAACCGTAAACGTGCTGATCTGGGAGGGGGCGATCGTATTTGGCGAAGGTGGTGATAAATTGGGGAATCTTGCGGAAAGGCGCGCTGTAGTTGAGCAAGTCTTGCTGCATGCCCCAGTTGCGACATTCTTGCGCTTCTTGACCCAATCCCCGCAGATAGGGAACCGTTTCTTCACCAAAGTAATCGGCGTATTCTTGGGAATCGATCAGCGCGTCGATTAACTTGGCAAATCCTCCCGCAGAGACGATATCAAAGTAGCTTTGCACCTCTTCTCGAGAAGAAGGGCCTCGTCCGAGGAAGTGACGGAAAGCCAATTCAAGAGCGCGGCTGTTAATGAAGGGTTCAAAGAATTGCTTGCGATAGAGAGGGGATTTACCCAAGCGACGGACGAATTCCTTCATGGAGATATCGCCGTTTTTGACTTGAGATTCCAGATACGAGATTGATTGACTGTAAGCGCGAGTAATATCCCGTTCAAAAATTTGTCGATAAGCCGCTTTGATAACTGCGTTTTTCTCGCTGACCGACAAACCGGGTTTCATGACGAATTTTTGTCGTCGTTCTGCCGCGTTAAAATAGCTTTGGGGCAGTTGTAACCCTTGCTGATCTGCGGAGGGACGCTGGCGGATCTTGTCATTGGGGAGGGGGGCTTTAAATTCACCAATGGCCACCCCAAAATACTCCTCGAGAATTTCTAGGGCTTCTTCATCGTTAAAATATTTGCGAGCGGCTGCTTTCATTTCCTGAATAGCCACGAGGGTCGCCGCACTCGAACAAGCATTTTCAATAATTTCCCGCAGTCCCCGCACGTTCACGGTGATGATATTGGGATCTCCAGCAACGATCGCATAGGTAATGTAACGCAGCATCCAAGATAAATCCCGCAGGGACTTTTGCATATTGCGCGGACCGTAGCGGGGAACGTTGATGGGTCGAAATCCGGGGGGAACCTCGATTTTCGTGCCTGTGGAGAGAAAAACGGAACGAAGCCCATCGAGGAAGCCACCGCCCCCGCCGCTTTCTTCTACATAGGTCACGGTACCGAGGGTCATACCTTCTTCAACATTTGCTCCCGTACCAATTGCCGTCAACTGTTTGACGGTCATTTCGTCTTCCTCGACCGGGGGTTTTTCGAGGAAAGCGAGGGGAGAGCCGCCAGTAAAAATACGATTTGCCGCCCGGGAGACAATGAGTTCGGAATTGCGGGTCACGATCTGAGCGATCGCGAGGCGCTTGTTTCCCGATTCAAAAAATCCTTTCAGTTCTCCCAATTCCCCCGAGTCGAGAAAACGATCTTGTTGTTCGGCTTGGGCGATCGTTGCCGTGGGTAGGGTTTGATAGAGTTGGGGACGCGCAATGGAACTGCCACCGCTTGCCGTAATAGTCATAGTTTGCTCAGCTTTCTCCTATCCAAAGGGTTGACGGTTTAATCGCTTTCGGCACTGAGACAATCTGTTTGGTTTCGGGACTGTTGGGGTTTCAAGCACAACAGGGCGTGCCGTCTAGACGCGCCCGCTCCCAAACCGAGCCATTTTCCTCGATACCGATCGCTTAGAGTCTTGATTAAACGCTTATTTTAAAAATTCGGTCAGCTTTTAGATTAAAACGTTTCGGGTTTTCTGAGTGTCTTTGTTAAGAAGTATGTAGTTTTTGGGATGGGAGACCCGAAAAAAGGAGCGAGGAATTATCCTTGCTCCCTACTCTCAGTAAGTATTCAGCCTGCTACATCCCAGCTAATTTAGCTTTCACCATTTCTTGAACCTGTTTGCCATCCGCTTTCCCTTTCAGTTGTTTCATGACCGCGCCCATGACTTTGCCCATATCTTTTGGAGCAGTTGCTCCAACTTTGGCAATAGCTTCATCGAGAATTGCGCTCAATTCATCTACAGATAGCTGTTGGGGTAGATATTCTTCAATGATGCTTAATTCTTGTGCTTCTTTATCGGCGAGATCGTCTCGTCCTGCGCTGCGATACTGGGCGATCGAGTCTCGGCGCTGTTTGGCCTGTTGCGCCAAGATATCAAGTTCTTGTTCTTCTGTGAGGGTTTCTTGTCCGCTCGGACGCACGCTAACTTCTTTTTCCAAGACGGCTTTTTTAAGGCTGCGAACCGTTTCCAAGCGCAATTTATCCTTGGCTTTCATTGCAGTTTTAATGTTTTCCGTCAGGCGATCTTTGAGACTCATGGCGATAACGTTTTTGTATTCTCATTGTATTATAGATGATTTTTTCTCCTCCCTCGGAAATCGTTGAGATCGCTTGTTTGCTAAGTTTTGCGATCTCTTTGAAAAACTGCTACAAGACAATGGGAGCGATCGCGTTGGAAGAATTAACAGAAGAAATCATTAAGTTCTGGTAACAAAGCTAGATTGTGAAATTACTAGAATGTTAAAGTTGGAAGCATAGCACATTCTCTCTCTTTCCTCCCCCTTGCGAAGAAGGGAGGTTAGGAGGGATACAAATTTGAGACCAACTAGCTAGCAGCTTGTTTGAGGCAGAAAACCATCAGGAAATTGCAGTGAAAGTCATCAATGATCGCGGTTATTAATTGTTAGTAGTCAAACCACTTAATACAGGAGGTCAATTGTGATTACTACATCAGAAAAATCCAACGAAATCAAAACTCCTACTTTGAAAATTAGGGGGAAAACACTGATTTTTGCAAACTCAGTCTATCAAATATCCAATATTGCTTCCGTGAGCTTAGTAGACTTATCAGCAGAAAAATCTATGCCGAAATATTTTTTATGGATGTTGATTGGCGGTATAGTTTTATTATTTATTCCAATGAATCAGTTGAGAGTCCTAGGAGTCATTATCCTTGGTGTTCTAATCTGGCAATTTATTGAATATCAAAAAAACAAACTAACAGAGCGTTATGGGGTTGGATTAGAATTGAGTTCAGGAACAACAACAGTCATTATTTCTAAGGACTGGGGATTTCTGAAAAAAATTGTTTTAGTAATTAATGAGATTATGAATAGTGAAGAGTTAAAAGCACTTACTATTCATATGGATCAAAGAACAATCAATGAAGACCAATCAATCAATATCAATAAAATGATTGGCTCAAACCTAAATACTGGAACAGTTCATGGTGATATTGTTAACAACGTCTAAAATTTTGGAGAGAAATTATGGAAAAAAATCCTATCCATATTGGTGACATGATTGGTTCAAATCTGAACATCGGAACAGTTTATGGTGATATGAAAAGTGAAGCTAATATCAATGAATCTCAAAAGCAAAACTTAGCTGAAGCCGCCGCCGAAATTCAGCAATTACTCGAACAGCTATCTAAAACTTACGATCCTCCTGATGACACGAAAAATAAACTCGCGATCGCGACAGAAACCGTCAAAGCAATTGAAAGCGATCCAGCGTTAAAGTCACGAGTTATCAGTGCTTTAAAATCTGGTGGTATTGAAGCATTCAAAGAACTTCTCGATAATCCAGCAGTTAATATTTTTATGGCATCTATTGAAGGCTGGAATAACCCGGAATAAATTAGAAGTCAAAAATCTATCCTCAATAAAATAACATGACTTACACAATAGAATCTGAAGTTTTATCAGAAAAGATTGAACGCATTTTCGACAGCGATGGTCGAGAATATTACCTAAAGATCGATCGCTTCTTTTATGAAGGCGGTCAACCCAATGCTGTTTACTTCTTTCTCCATCGCTGCGATCGTAATAATCAAGTAGGAGATGCCTACTGTTGCTTTGATTCTGCCGAATCACTCAAATTAGCAGATATTAAAATCAGCGATGAAGAATATTTTGAAAGTGGAATCGATAAATGGTTTAAATTGACCCATTGGAATGAGCCAACTAACTATCAAAATAAAACACTTGGTAGTCAGTTATTACATCACATTATTGATTTTGCAAAACATCATAATATCAAGAAGATTTCGGGAATCTTAGAGTGTGAAGATCGCCAAAAGCAACCGTTTTTAATTTCGTGGTATGAAAAACATGGTTTCAATATTGATGCTGTCAAAAATATTAGTTTGATACTGTCTTGATTTCATTCTGCATTCTTCACAACTATTTTATTAGAGGGACAAAATATTGACAAATAAAAAGGAAGAGAATAAGCATCTCTTCCTTCCTGTTGAATTTTATGAGGTTGTTTCCGATTTTTGGGTTTTTGCTTTTGGCTTTGAATGGGTTCGCCTTTGAGCTTCTTCCGCATCATTTGTTGTTGCTTTTTTAACTGTCGCTGTCGTGCCGCACCGCCTTTACCTTTATCGTTTCGTCCTTTTCGGCGAGGGGACTCCCATCGTTTCAGTCTCATCGCGATCGCTCCGTCACTATGTTACTTCTGTAGTATAACACGAAGTTTAAAGAACGGCAACACCCAGAAAGGCAATTTTTAATCTGTAATATAGCGCCATCCCTCCGGCTCGTATTCCCGTTGAATTTTCACTAACCAATCGCCTTGGGGAACGTCGATCGCGTGGTGTTCTTCATGGCTCAAGGTTGCCGTATCCGATAGCACTCGTAGATAAAGCGTGCCGTCTTTTTCGTATAATTCTGCCTCGCCGTTACTAATGCGATGAGAATGACCCGTAACTTCACCTTCCGCAAGAGTGAGATGAGAAAGTTTTTCTCCTGTCGCTTCTGAGATGGGTTTTAAGAGTACGTCGCCTTGTCGAATGGGTTGCATGATGTTTGGGTGAATAAAAAAAGCCTGATTGTCCGATGGTAGCGAATTGTTTAAAAAACTTCAATGCGTCCGTCATCGTGGAGATAGATAGAACTATCCCCTTCAATTCTGCCTCCCGGAAGAATTTCGACTTGCAATAAGCGATCGCCAATTTGTTCGGCATTCAGGATTAATTTTCCCCCTTCTGCATCCCAAAAAATCAGAGATAAATTCGGTTTTACCGTCCCTCCAAAAAAAAATGGCGACATTCCCTCTGGAGATAAAAATATCGGTTCTGTTCCTCCCACTTGTTGCACTTCAAGGGGAATTGCCGTGCGATTAATCACTTCCACGCGAATAGTTTGTCCGGGTACAAATTGCAAGCGAGGGGGGACGCAACTACTTTCCGCCGTACAAGTTCCCGCGATCGCAATACTCTGCCCCAATAGTAGAATCCCTCCGAACATCCAAGCAAAATGTTTCATTGGTTATTGGTTATTGGTTATTAGTGATTAGTTATTGGGTACTCCTCTCTTGTTTCCCCCTCTTGGGAGGGAGCTAGGGGATGGGTTGGGTCGATCGCTCATGACTGCCTAGATTTTAATGGCACTGGGTTCGTTGGTGGCGGCTGCAATGCGCCGACAGCCAGAATCCGGCATTGCCCACTGATAGTGACATTCTTGGGGGTTGCCCCAACATAATCCCAGATATAGCTCCTCGAGGGTTGCGTCCATCTCCGCCCATTCTGCCTCTTTAGCAAGCTCCTCCATCATTTCCACCGTCATGCGCTGGCGTTCTTTGCCCAGCAACCATAATTTTAAATTGCAACTGCGATCGCGCCAAAACTGCAATACAGACTCTTTTGAACTGCGCAAGATTTCCTTATCTTCAGGAATGGCCGCCAGTTGATTGTGCAATTCCGGATAGGAGATACTCTCTCCTTGAAACCTGCAAGTTCGCCAAATCAAACCCGAAACCTTGTATTGATGCTGGTACTCGTGGATTTGTTCGCGAAACTCCCGATAGGCATAGACCTTGCTAATTTTATCGCGACCCAATGCTAGGGAAAGAACGGGATCGTTAAAGCGTTCTTCCGCCGAAAGCAAGACGCGCTTGCCTTGCCAACTGGCTTGCATTTCGCGATCGAGGATGGAAATCAGTTGTTGGGTGGTATACGCCATCAGTCTCCTTGTCCTGCAAATGTTCTAGGAATTTACGAGCCATGATAGCGCTGATTTTAATATTGGTTATTAGTTATTGGTTGTTTGTTATCCCTGTTTTGTCATTCTGAGAAAAGCAAAATCCACAAACTCAGTCAAGACAAGATATTTAGCGATCGCAAACTGACAGGAACTCAAAAATGTCGCGATTTCCTGAAATCCTTGCTGTATGCGCATCCCAGAACACTCTAACTCATAAAAAAAGGCTGATGTCAACCAGCCTCAACATTTCTTAAAGATAGAATTTTAAGCGTTCTTTTTATTCGTCGATCGCATTCTTGCGCTTCTTGTTTTGTTGGTTGAGTGTTTGTTCTCGTCGGAGTCGATTTTCGACGGCTTTTGCTGAAGCTCCCACCGGAAAACCCGCAACGGGGATCGTTTGAAACTTTCGCGCCGCTTCTAACTGTCTTAACTCCGTGTAATCTACCCAATGGATGCAGTTCACAGGACAGGTATCCATTGCCTCGTCGATGGTATTTTGGACATCGCCATCTTGACTAAATACCCGCGCTCGTCCGTGGTCTTGCTCGATATAAAATGTATTGGGAGCCGTGTGTACGCAGTGCTTGCAACCGATACAGGTCACTTCATCCACGTAAACCCCCTTCTGTCGCAACGTGCCGCCTAATTCTGGCTCGAAACCCGTGTGATCGGGAGCATCGCGAAAAATGCCGCCTAACTCCGGTTCGAGACCCGATCGCTCGTTATTGGGGTCGTCATTGGTATCGAAATCGCGCATCAAGTTTTTGGGATATTAATGTACCAATTTTAATGAAAACAACAGCTTAAACCGCGACTCAAACCCTCAACCAGACCATGATTTCGGATTGGCGATCGCGGTCTCCGCAAATTAAGCACTCCAGCGCTGAACGACTAAGCGAATAGAACCATCATTGTTTTTCTCCTCGCGAGCCAATTCAAAACCTTGCTTGACCGTTTCGCCAATGACGGTGTGGTAAGCATAGCGCTGCGTTACTTGCTTCAGAAAACCTTCTACAGAAAGAGACTGCTGCCAGTATTGCAGATCCGTCACCATTTCATATTCTTGACCATTCCAGCTAAAACCGATGTCGTAGTTGTTCTCTTGTTCGACTACAACTTCGGCACTACAGGTCTTTCCTTGATAACCCCGAACGGTTTCGGGTCCATCCTTCCACTCGATCTGCAAATCAGTTAATGCTGCTTTCAGGGAAGTCAGATTGCGAATTTGGGTTTTGATGTTGCTGAAATGAGACATATGTTAACAATCCTTATTAGTAATTGACGTAGGGGCGCAAGCATTGCGCCCAATTCATTCGTACCTGCAGTGCAAGTACTAAATCCGGCCGACTGACCGGACCTTTACCAATCCGTCCAAGTCTTTTGGGAATTGGTTTCTGGGTTAGAGAGGTTTTGCTCTAGAGCATAATAATCTGAAGTTTTTTCTACAGACATCACTCTCCCGAGTTGTTCTTCGATCGCGGCGGTGACTTCCGTACAGGATCTGCCCACAATTCCCGTGACCTTCTCCTGCACGCGACCGTCCGGATAGATGATGAATTCAAGGGTTTCCATGTTCATGGTTGGGGGTTTCTCCTTTAAAGTGCGGCATTGAGATTGATAGAAAACGGCGATCGCTGCTTTCTTTTCGTCTTACCCACTTTTCCGCGAGACGGTATTAATATTTAAGAAATCTTAACAAAGTTTCGCACCGATTGAACCAATTACTTCAATCTTTCGTTAAGTTTGTCGTAACTTTTTTGTGTAGTCAAGCGATTGTCTTTAAATTTTAAGAATCTTAGTCAAAGGTCTATTCCTAGAGATAGATGCAACGTCAACATTGGAACTGGTTTAAAAACTGTTTGCTTTTCGGACTGATTGCCAGTTTGGCGATCGCCTTCTTGAACTTGCCCATTTCTCCCCGTGTCCTCCCCGAGGATGTGGGAGAAACGCGGGGTGTTTGGCTGACGAATGTAAATAGCGGCGTACTGTTTTTACCTTGGGGAATCCAACGAGCCGTTCATTCTTTAGCCGAACTGCGTTTTAATACCTTGTATCCCGTGGTTTGGAATCGCGGTAATACCTTTTTTCCCAGCGCGATCGCCACAGAAGCAACGGGACGCGATCGCGAACCTTTTTTTCAACTCATGCACCCTAATTCAGATGTCCTGCAAGAAATCGTTGATGAAGGACATCGGCAAGGATTGAAGGTTATTCCTTGGTTCGAGTATGGCTTGATGACTCCACAAGGTTCGGCTTTAGCCAAACAACATCCTGATTGGTTAACTCAGAGCCTAGATCGACAGCGCCAAGAATATCGAGATGCCTTTCAAGCCACCGAAGAAACCGAAAGAGCGTTTAAATTTCCCAATCCCTTTACCATCCATCAGGTTTGGTTAAACCCATTGCATCCGGAAGTTAGAGCTTTTATTAAAGGCATTATTGTAGAAGTCGTTCAGAATTATGATATTGATGGCATCCAACTCGATGACCACTTTGGGATGCCCGTAGAGATGGGTTACGACGATCTGACAATCGAAATTTACCAAGAAGAACATGGGGGGAAATTACCGCCGCAAGATTCCCACGATGCTCGCTGGATGGGATGGAGAGCCAATAAAATCACCGAGTTGATGACAGAAATTTATCAAGAGGTCAAAGCTGTAAAACCCGATTGTTTGATTTCTCTATCCCCCAATTCTCAAAGTTACGCTTACACCCACTATTTACAAAATTGGCAAGTTTGGGTCGCGCGGGGCATCATTGATGAATTAATCTTGCAAGTCTATCGGAGCGATCGCGATCGTTTCATTAACGAACTTTCTCTACCTCCCGTTCGTTTCGCCAAACAACGCATTCCCGTGAGTATCGGTATTTTAAGCGGAGTTCTCACCAAACCCGTTCCCATGCAAATGATTCAAGAACAAGTTCGCATCGTACGCGATCGCGGTTTTTCTGGCGTATCTTTTTTCTACTGGGAAAGTCTTTGGGGTTATCTTGCTCCCGAATCTCCCTATCGCCGCCGTCAAGGATTTAAAGACTTGTTTTTGCAGAGAAACCCAGAAGGATGAAGACTAATTCTTGTTTCTTAGGGGCGATCGCGGGATAAACGAGATCGCAACGATACTAAGAGGGAAAATTTGCCCACTCAATTCTATACATTTGGCTAATCCAAATCCTTCTTAACGCAGGTTATATTGAGGTTATCTTATTACTGCAAGTTGCAAGAAGTTATGAATAATTTGCAAGATAGTCCCTTATGGACTCGCCAAGCTGACTTAGAAGATTGGCCGATGCAAGTTTTAATTAATAAGGTTTTGCACTACAGCATTCCCATGCGCCAAGGGTGGGATATTCATCCCCTTATCAATCAAACACCGATGGAAATCGAGCATATTTTTCGCGGAATTTACGATTGTGAGTGTTTGACAGTTGCCTTTATGTCTCGAGCGAATCCCGAACACGAGTTGCGAAATTGGGTAGAAGCTATTTTAGGAATGACAGGGTTTCCTCTTTTAGCCCTACAGCAAAATCGCACAGTTGTTCCCCAATTATTAGAGTGGCAATACCAAGGAAATTGTCCGACCTATGCCGACTATTTAGCAGTTGATGAAGTGCATCTTTACGAGGGTTTAGCTCAATTTCCCGATCTGTCTTCCGCACTCGCTCGTTTATATATTCTCCTTGCCAGACGAGAGAATTTCGCTTGGAAAGTCGGATTATCTTTTCTTTCTGCTTGTTTGCCCGGAATCTCAGAGGATTTAATTGCATCTAGCGATCGCGTTCGTGGTGGAGCGACATTTGGTCGTTTGCGTTTTTTATAGTTTCAATTTGGTTCAATTTTAATCTAGTTTAAGGCATTTTCATGAAATCTTCTAAAATCAAAACCCATCAAAATGACTGGCAACCTGTAAAAAGCGAAGCAAAGTCGAAAAAAGAAAGTGACAGTTTTGGACAATCCTTACCAACAGCACAGGAATTAGAGCATGAATTTGTCAATTTGCCTTCGGATGCAATGATGGGTAATGTTCAAAGTTCAAACAGCGAAAACCCCATTCAAACCAAACTACAACTTGGGGCAGTAGGGGACAAATACGAACAAGAAGCCGATCGCGTCGCCAGCCAAGTTGTCGAGCAAATTCATAACTCTACAGACGCGATCGATCCACCAGAAAATCTCGATAACAATAATCCAATTCAGCGTCAAATTTCTACCTCTTCAGACCAATCTTCTCCTATTGAATTCGGCGATCGAGCGCAGAAACCCAATATCGCTATTCAGCAGAAAATCTGGCGGCAAGCTGCACCAACGAATACATTAGCAGGTGGCACCCTCTCTGCGGATTTCGAGCAAGATTTGAATGGTGCTAAAAACGGAGGACAACCTCTCGACTCTAATCTACGGCAACAAATGGGAAGTGCAATGGGGGCAGATTTTAGTGGCGTTAAAGTTCATACGGATGCGCGATCGGATCGCTTGAGCCGTTCGATTCAAGCTCGTGCTTTTACTACCGGAAATGATGTGTTTTTCAAGCAAGGAGCGTATAACCCAAGCAGCAAAAGCGGACGGAAACTCATTGCTCACGAACTCACTCATGTCGTTCAACAAAATCAAGGTGTTGCTCGAAGTCCTCTCGTGCAAAGAGCAATATCTTTACCCGTAAGAAATATATTTGAAATGTCTTGGAAGACACGGGTAGAAAGTAACGGTGATATTCAAAAAAATAAAAAATTTTCTAAAGTTATGACAATGCTTGACTCATGGCATAACTTTCAGGGTGAAACTAATTTTAACCATGAGTTAGAAAAAAATCAAAATGAACAACTTGGTCGAGAAGGATTGGCAATCCTTATGGAGTTGCAAAATGACATAGCAAGATACACAAAGCAATGGTCGTTCAAAGGTAAAGATAAAAAAAACAGAATTGCAAAAATGAAAGAAATTTTAGGAACAAAAGTCGATAAAAAGATCGAAGAAGTGAAGCAATTAATAACCTCTTCTCGAAATAAAAATGAGAGGCGTAAGACTTTTAACCCTGACTTAGACTGGGGAGTTGCTCCTAAAGGAATGGAGTTTTATGAATATCAGCCTCCACAGAAATATACAGTAGGAGGAAATATCTTAAATGTACACTCTGAAGAAGAATCCAAAGAAGAAAATTCTAACTATACACTTGGGCAGACAATAACCTTTGAAAACGATCAAAAGGTTTTCTATATGAACCCATTCGACTCTAGAGAAGAGCCATATCCCAAAAATGAAAAATACTGTGTTGTTAAGAACTTGACAAATAGTAATTTCTATGTAGCTGAATACGCAAAAATAGATTTTAAACCCGTAGGAGGATTCCAAATAATACCAGATGATGAAAAGGAACGTGGTTATGAACCCCTATTTCCTCCCAATGGCGTTTCAGTCGAAGATGTCAAACAAACGAATTTAGGAGATTGTTATTTACAGGCTGCTCTAGCCAGTATTGCTTTCAAACAACCCAATCATATTAAAAATATGATTAAGGATAATGATAATGGTACAGTCTCGGTCGCTTTATACGACCCTGATATGGACGATATAAACAATATTAAATTTACAAAGAAAACAATTGTTGTTGAAAAATCACTTCCCATAAAGGAAAATGAATTTGCTCGGGCTTACAATAAAGGAGCCTTGTGGGTTCTGATGATCCAGAAAGCTTATGCTAAAGGCGGATTCACAGGCAACGGCAAAAAACAAAAAACTCCCTCTCCCTCATATAAGGCGATCTCGGATGGTTTTGCCATTTACGCCCTCGGTGTTATTTTGGGTAAAAACTCGGATCCGTTTAACGTCGGGGAACGTATCGAAAAATCTTATCAAACCTTCCAAAATGCCGTTCCTTGGGATCGGCACACGCAGGAACAGTATAAAAACCTTTTAACGTCGGGGAACGTATCGAAAAATCTTATCAAACCTTCCAAAATGCCGTTCCTTGGGATCGGCACACGCAGGAACAGTATAAAAACCTTCCAGACACCGCAAAGGTTTTGAAAGATTATTCATCTCTAACGCTATTGACCAACATTTTTGGAGATGATAAAAAAGCTAGTAAGCTCATTGATGATTGGATTAAATTCTGCGGTATCAACAAGTTGGAAGACCTGATTAATGAACTAATTAGTTCTAACGAGCAAGGCGTTACGCTAGAAGATATCGAACCCTTACTACAACAACAAACTTTTGCCGATAGTATCATGAAATGGTTGAAGAGCAATCACATCTTTCCCGAAAAGAAAAGCTCCCACAGCGAATCGTCTGATGTCAAATTTACAACATCAGTACCTTGGGATAAAATAGCTCTCAGTCAATACAAGGCCGTCAAGAAAAATACACCTGATAACTATTCTTCCTTGGGTTTACTGATGGAAATTTTTCAGAACAATACGAAAAAAATTGATGCTTGGATTGAATTCGTTCAGAAACAGAAGATTGAAGAAAAGATTGTTAACGCGCTTGCAGGACATATTGAGAAGGCAAAGAAAGTGGAAAGCGAAAGTCTGACAGTAACGCTTTCAGATATTGAAAATTTTTTCAAGGGACAAATATTTACCAAGGATATTATGACATGGATTGAAAAACAAAAAATATTCCCCGGCAAATTAGGAACGGGAATCTATTCCAAAGTTCAGATCGAGATGTTCGATCAAATTGAGGTTGCATTATCAGCAAATAAGCCCGTTACTATCAGTGCAAATGTGACACTGATCGAGAATGATGAGAAAGCCGAAGGAGCAGGTGCTGGTGGAGAACAAAAATTTGCTGGATTGGCAGGCCGTCACGCTTATTCTGTGCTAGAAACCAAAAAAACGCAATCTCCCAATCCAGAAGATAAAGAGTCTGGTGAATTCCGTTGGGTGAAAATCCGCAATCCTTGGGGACATTACAGTCGAAAATATATAAATGACGAGATAGAAGGATTGAAAGCTATCACGAATAAAGCCGATACGGGTAAAGGAATTTCATGGATCGAACTCAGCGATGCGACAAAATATTTTGCTCTAGCATCTGCCGGCGATAAGTAGTTATCAGCCGTTATGAATTAAAAGTGGGAGCAGAAATTAAAGTGCATTATTGGCAAGTTAGAGAACGTCCTCTCGGTTGGACGGGACCCGGGGGACAATATATTCATTTGCATTTGCACCAAAAGTATCGACTCTTTTTGATTGGAGCAAGTGAAGATAATTTTACCTTGTTAGGACCCAATGGTTGCGAACGGATTGATTAAACTCATTCATTTTTATATTTGGATCGACGATGACTCAAGAATCTCCCAAAGAACTCGAAATGTTGTATCGAGCGATCGCGCAAACCCGATCGCGCCTCGAGCGTTACAGCGAAAATCGACAAGTCAGCGCCATAGAAACTGAAAATTTCCCGCCCTCCTTAATGCGACTGCGCGATCGCTTCGATCTGTCCCCCTTCGAGGCCAAAATTTTGCTGTTGTGTGCGGGAATGGAACTCGATCCCCAATTTCCCCAACTCTGTGCGGAAGCGTCCAATAATCCCCAAGCTAACTATCCCACTTTTGCCCTTGCCCTTTCTCTATTTTCCGATGCCGAATGGGGAGTTCTTGCGGTCGAAAATCCTTTGCAATCTTGGCAATTGGTGCAAATTGCTTCCCATCCCGTCATCACTCAAGCACCCCTTTCCCTCGATCGCCGCATTCTTAGCTATCTCCTCAATATCCCCGATCGCGATCGAAATCTGAAAGGCTGGATCTATCCCGTCACTGAAAAGTCCATCCCCCTTCCCCCTTCCTACGAAGCGATCGCCACAGAAGCGATCGAAACGTGGTCGATGGCAATGGAACGCCTGCCGATCTTGCAATTGTGCGGCACCTCAAGGGGTGACAAGCAGGCTGAAAAGCGTGTGGAGAAAGGAACTTGGCAAACGTCCCCAAAAAGAATAGAGTTGTCTAGACCGACAACTCTATGAAAAAATGTTTCCCGAATTATACCAGAAAGTCTTCGACATTAA